>NZ_JAWOWA010000003.1:0-352532 GCF_033340195.1 Vibrio sp. 1457 | reverse complement strand
CTGTTCGCCATTTAAAGTGGTACGCGAGCTGGGTTTAGAACGTCGTGAGACAGTTCGGTCCCTATCTGCCGTGGGCGTTGGAGAATTGAAAGGGGCTGCTCCTAGTACGAGAGGACCGGAGTGGACGAACCTCTGGTGTTCGGGTTGTGTCGCCAGACGCATTGCCCGGTAGCTAAGTTCGGGATCGATAACCGCTGAAAGCATCTAAGCGGGAAGCGAGCCTTGAGATGAGTTCTCCCTGATACTTTAAGTATCCTAAAGGGTTGTCGTAGACTACGACGTTGATAGGCAGGGTGTGTAAGCGTTGTGAGGCGTTGAGCTAACCTGTACTAATTGCCCGTGAGGCTTAACCATACAACACCCAAGGGGTTTTGATGGACTCAATGAAAGAACATTGAATGTGTAAGAACGAGAATTAAAAACAGCTTTCCAGATTAAAGAATTTGCTTGGCGACCATAGCGTTTTGGACCCACCTGATTTCCATGCCGAACTCAGAAGTGAAACGAAATAGCGCCGATGGTAGTGTGGGGCTTCCCCATGTGAGAGTAGGACATCGCCAGGCTTTAAATTTAAGAAGCCCGCTCGAAAGAGCGGGCTTTTTTGCATCTATAGAGTTTTAAAATTAGCTCACTTTATACCTATGTTCATCTAAGGTGCGATATACTTGCTCTCTGCAACCTTCCAAAAGGCTTTAACAAGCGGATTCTCCAGCTGAGTTTTGTTGCAGCAAACACCAAGTTTAAAAGGTTTAATTGGTAAGACTTTTAAACGATTTATCTTTTCTCTTACCGGACTGTTGTTGATTACAACATCAGGTGCGATACCTACTCCACACCCCAATGCAACCATACTTACGATGGCTTCATGTCCGGA
Organism: Vibrio sp. 1457; assembly: GCF_033340195.1. Classification (NCBI taxonomy): domain Bacteria; kingdom Pseudomonadati; phylum Pseudomonadota; class Gammaproteobacteria; order Vibrionales; family Vibrionaceae; genus Vibrio; species Vibrio sp. 1457. The sequence continues at coordinate 351,658 of NZ_JAWOWA010000003.1, read as the reverse complement.
AGTTTGTGCGTAAATCTTTGGCTTTATTTTCATTTGTTTGAGCCAAGTATTGGCCCTGTCCCTTGCCGTCCCTGCTTCTGGGAGTATGAATGGAATGACCGACCAGTCTGGTTTTTCTTTTTGTAGCTCTTCAGCAAACGCACTAACCCCAACAGGTGCGATGACAGAAAGTGGGATTTCACTGATCGTTTCAAATACGATTTTATTTGGCATCTGTTCTGACTTGGCTGATATGGCAATATCGGCTTCATCTGCTAGTATTTTGTCGATCGCTTGAGCTGGATCGCCGGTTGATAGTTTGAACTCAATGAAAGGGTTCTGAATACGAAAGTCAGAGATTAGCTCCGGAAGATGGCTGTAGCTTGCAGTAACAGAACAAAAGAGACGGATTTCTCCTTTCAATTCATCCTCGGTTCCCTTCAGATGACTCTGATACTGCTGCCATTCGCCAAGAATCTTTAAGGCGACTGGGACTAGCTTTTTACCTTGGATAGTTAAATCAACGCTACGGTTGTCGCGTAAAAACAATTGTTGGCTGGTTTCCTCCTCTAATTTTTGTATCTGTCGGCTTAAGGCTGAAGGGCTAATATGCATTGCCGCTGCGGTCTTGGCGAAACTTTTACTCTCACAGAGATGAATGAAAAGTTGCAGGCTTTTGATATTCATTAAATTTTCATTTCCATGTTGCATAAATTGCAATAACTAATTGTGAATATATCACTTTAAGCAATCTCATGTCTGTTTTAGTATGAAGTTATTCGGTAAGGCAATTACTGACCTCAATGGAAGAATCTCAAAGGAGCACCCTGATGGCTAATTATTTCAATACCCTAAACTTGCGCGAGCAGTTGGACCAATTAGGTCGTTGTCGTTTTATGGACCGCAGTGAGTTCGCTTCAGAAGCGGATTATCTGAAAGGTAAGAAAGTAGTCATTGTAGGTTGTGGTGCTCAAGGTCTTAACCAAGGTCTGAACATGCGCGACTCTGGTCTAGACGTTGCTTATGCGCTTCGCCAAGCCGCGATTGATGAGCAACGCCAGTCATTCAAAAACGCAAAAGACAACGGTTTTGAGGTAGGTAGCTACGAAACGCTAATTCCACAAGCTGATCTAGTAGTAAACCTTACTCCAGATAAGCAGCACACAAACGTTGTTGAGACGGTAATGCCGTTAATGAAAGAAGGCGCAGCACTAGGTTACTCTCACGGTTTCAACGTTGTTGAAGAAGGCATGCAAATCCGTAAAGACCTAACGGTAGTAATGGTTGCACCTAAATGTCCAGGTACGGAAGTTCGTGAAGAATACAAGCGCGGTTTCGGTGTACCGACTCTTATCGCTGTTCACCCAGAGAACGACCCAAAAGGTGAAGGTTGGGATATCGCGAAAGCTTGGGCTGCAGCAACAGGTGGTCACCGTGCAGGCTGTCTAGAGTCTTCTTTTGTTGCTGAGGTGAAATCTGACCTAATGGGTGAGCAAACTATCCTTTGTGGCATGCTACAGGCTGGCTCTATCGTATGTTACGAGAAGATGATTGCTGATGGTATCGATCCTGGCTACGCTGGTAAGCTTCTTCAATACGGTTGGGAAACCATCACTGAAGCACTGAAGTTTGGTGGTATCACTCACATGATGGATCGCCTAACTAACCCTGCAAAAGTGAAAGCATTTGAGCTTTCTGAAGAGCTAAAAGAACTGATGCGTCCGCTATACAACAAGCACATGGATGACATCATCACCGGTCACTTCTCTAGCACTATGATGGCTGACTGGGCAAACGACGATGCAAATCTACTAGGCTGGCGTGCAGAAACAGGTGAAACTGCTTTCGAAAACTACCCAGAAACTGACGTAGAAATCTCTGAGCAAGAGTACTTCGATAACGGTATCTTGATGGTTGCTATGGTTCGTGCGGGTGTTGAGCTAGCATTCGAAGCGATGACGGCATCTGGCATCATCGATGAGTCTGCTTACTACGAGTCTCTACACGAGCTGCCACTTATCGCAAACACTATCGCACGTAAGCGTTTATACGAGATGAACGTGGTTATCTCAGACACTGCGGAATACGGTAACTACCTGTTCGCTAACGTAGCAACGCCGCTTCTACGTGAGAAGTTTATGCCAGCCGTAAATACTGACGTAATTGGTAAAGGTTTAGGTGAAACGTCTAACCAAGTGGATAACGCGACTCTTATCGCTGTGAATGAAACAATCCGTAACCACCCTGTAGAGTACATCGGTGAAGAGCTACGTGGTTACATGACTGATATGAAGCGTATCGCGGTGGGCGGCTAAATGACTCCATTTCGGTGTCGAAGGTGCTCGTTTACTATCGTAAAGTCCGCGCCTTCTCCTAGAAATGAAACCTTAATACAGCGTAATTTACTTAGTCTCAAGTAACGCAGTAGATAAACTCCAGGCAGACTGGAGTGATAAATACAAAATAAAACACAACATCTAATCAAAAGGCTTGGTCGCCGTTGACCAAGCCTTTTTGTTTTTAGCCGATTTATCTGCGCGCCGATAAGAAAAACGCTCCTTTGTGAGGAGCGCTTTGATACTTATTTTTCAGCAAGCTTTTCTTCAAGTTGCGCCAACTTCTGTTCCATTTCTGTTAGCTTTTGACGTGTACGTAGTAAAACTTGAGTTTGAACATCAAACTCTTCGCGACTTACAACATCTAGCTTGTTTAGCTGGCCTTGGATTACTTGACGAACTTTCTGATCGACATCAGAGCCCAATTCTTTTACAGGTTGAGGCATTGAGTCGTGAATCTGTTTAGCAATTTGCTCTAATTTCTTTGGGTCAAACATAGTGGCTAAAACTCCTTTTGATTTGTCCTCATTTTAAGTAAATGATACGTGAAAGTCGCCACTTAGATGGCAAAAAAGAGAGCGGCAATAAAAAAGGCCACCGAAGTGACCTTTTTGAATGCCTTAATAGCTTATCTGTTATCCGCTAATTCACGATGAGCTGCTTTCGCTTCGTCAACTCGCGCTAACTTCTCCAAGTCTTTGTCTTCAACAAATACTGGCAGAGGTTTGTGTTTTTCAGCTAGGTAGCTGTAAATCACAGGTAGTACGAATAGTGTGAACAGTGTACCGATTGCAAGGCCTGCAACGATGACGATACCGATACTGAAACGTTGCGCGGCACCTGCACCTGTTGCGTACATCAGCGGGATCAGACCTGCGATCATCGCTGCAGTGGTCATTAGGATAGGGCGAAGACGCACTTTCGCAGCTTCCATCACCGCATCAATACGAGACGGTTTATTATGTAACTGCTCTTCTTTGGCTACTTCACAGATCAAGATACCGTGCTTGGTTATTAGGCCGACCAGCGTGATCAAACCAACCTGCGAGTAGATGTTCATCGAGGCTGTACCCCAGGCCAATGCGATCAAGGCACCACAGATTGCCAGAGGTACAGATACCATGATGACAATAGGGTCGCGGAGTGATTCAAATTGAATCGCCAGAACGAGGAAGATGATCGCAAGTGCAAGACCGAAGGTTGCATACAAGGCACTACCTTCCGTTACAAACTGACGAGATTCGCCCATGTAATCGTGGTTATAGCCTGCAGGCAGCTTGGTTTGTGCAATATTCTCAAACCAGTCGATTGCGTCACCCATAGCAACACTAGGCGATGGTACTGCACCCACAGTCGCTGAGTTTAGCTGGTTGAAGTGTGGCAAAGAGCGAGGCTCAGCCACCACATCGATAGTAATCAGACTGCCTAATGGAACCGCTTTACCATCTACAGAGCGTACATAGTAGTTCTTCATCGATTCTGGGTTTAGACGCCATTTACGCTCAACTTGAGGAATCACCTCATACGAGCGACCATTCAGGTCGATTCGGTTTACATAACCATCTGCCATCATGGTGCTGAGAGTGATGCCAATGTCTTGCATCGTCACACCGTAGGCACCCGCTTTGTCTTTATCGATCTTGATCTTCATCGTTGCTGAATCGTAGTTCAAATCAAGGTCGGAATAGACAAACATTGGGCTACTTGCAACATCGGTTAGAATATCGCTAGCGATAGTAAACAAGCTCTCGAAGCTATTTGGTGTTGTAATTACAAACTGAACAGGTAGACCTGAGCCTGCACCTGGAAGCTCTGGCATTTGGAATGCAGTGACAGACATACCAGGCACACTTGATACTAGGCCACCCACACGTTTCGTGATTTCAGATTGGCTTGCCTCTCGTTCACTCCAAGGCTTCAATGTTGCTAGGCCAAACGCTTGGTTTGAGTTTGGTACACCATTAAAGACCTGCGCGTATTCCACCTCCGGTTGATCTGAGAGTATTTGGTTTACGTCATCCATGGTATTTTGGATATAGTCCAAGTTCGCGTTTGATGGGGCGGTACCCATCAGCATGACCACACCTTTATCTTCAGATGGTGCTAGTTCGCTAGGAATAAACTTGAACAAGACCGGTAAGCTTGCAAATACAATGATTGCAAACGCAATAACAACCGGACGATGAGCCATTACCGCTTTCAACATGCCTTCGTAACGAGTGGTCATGCCATCAAGGATATGGTGAACTTTTTGCTCAAACTTGCTTGGCTTCTCGTTCGCCTTCAGCATCTTCGAACACATCATTGGTGATAGTGTCAAAGCGATGATGCCGGATACGAATACTGAACCTGCCAGTGTCAAAGCGAACTCTTTGAACAATGAACCGGTGATACCACCCATCAATGCGATCGGTGCGTACACTGCACCTAGCGTCAATGTCATCGCGATAACTGGAACCGCAATTTCACGTGTACCAATGATTGCAGCTCGGAATGGTGATTCCCCTTCTTTGATGTGACGGTCAACGTTTTCTAGTACAACGATCGCGTCATCCACCACCAGACCGATGGCAAGCACCATCGCCAGTAGCGTCATCAAGTTCCAAGAGAAACCCATTGCCTGCATCACCATTGCCACACCAATCAATGAAAGTGGAATGGTCACGATAGGAATGATTACCGCGCGGAATGAACCTAGGAACAGTGTGATAACCACAAGTACGATTACTGCTGCTTCAAGAATCGTTTTCACTACTTCGTGAATCGATTCGTTGATGGCGATAGTTGAGTCGTACATTACGTTCATTTTGATGTTACTTGGTAGGTTGCGCTCAAGCTGAGGCAACAGTTCAAGTACGTCTGCTGCAATGTTGATTGGGTTAGCACTTGGCGCTGCGTTGATCGCCGCAACCACAGCTTCTTGACCGTTTGCACTTGCGCGATAAACGTCGTGACTCTTCTCTAGCGTTACTTTAGCGATATCACCTAGGCGGATGACATCCCCTTCACCAGTTTTCACGACCAATGCTTCAAGTTCAGCAACGTTTGATACCTGAGTATCTGCGCTACCGTTATAAAGCACGAACTCACCCGTCGCTTGACCGGTTGCAGATTGGTAGTTGTTGGCGTTAAGAACGCTCATCACATCGGTTGCGGTCAGCTTCAAAGCGCCCATTTTGGCAGGATCTAACCATACGCGCAGTGCGTACTTCATACCACCATACAGGTCAACTTTGGACACACCGTTTACGGTGAACAACTGCGGGTTGATTACACGCTCAAGGTAGTCAGTGATCTGGCTTGAAGATAACTCGTCACTCGTAAAGCCGATGTACAGTACCGCCGTTGTCGAACCTGTCGACATGGTTACGGTTGGGTCTTCGGCTTCTTTTGGTAGCTGTGAACGTACCGAGTTGGTTTTCGCCAGAATGTCAGACAACGCCGCATTTGGATCAGTATTCAACTTCATGTTGACAGTAATGGTCGATTTACCCAGTACCGATTGCGAAGTCATGTAATCAATATTATCGGCTTGCGCTACCGCTTGCTCCAATGGCTGAGTAATAAAGCCTTGGATCAAGTTGGCACTTGCACCGTAGTAACTGGTGGTCACGGTGACCACCGTATTCGTCATTTCAGGGTATTCACGAACCTGCATTTTGAACACCGCTTGCAAACCAAGCAATGCAATCAAAAAGCTGATCGATACCGCTAAAACTGGACGTTTTATAAAAACATCTGTAAAGCGCATGATGCCTCCAACTTAAAGCATTGGTGTTTCAGCAGGTGGGGTAGTTGCATCGCTTTCGACAATGCTTACTTTCGCATGGTTACTCAAACGGACTTGACCCGATGTCACCACTACATCACCTGGCTTCACGCCTTCTAGAATGTGTGCGATATCTTTAGAGCGTTCGCCAACTTTTACCACATGCTGCTTAACGCGTTTTTCGCCATCTTCTTCTGTTACGATATAAACATTGTCGCCATACAGCGTAAATGTGATCGCGGTTTGAGGTAGCGTGACCTGATTTTCTAATTTAGGCAGAATGATGTTTGCACGCGCGAACATACCACTACGTAGTTTGCCGTCACTGTTAGGGATATCCGCTTGAACTTGAATCAAACCACTTTGTACGTTTACAGCTGGTTCAATCGCAGAAATAGACCCTTTGAAAGGTTGGTCTGGATAAGCGTCAACAAAGATATCCACTTCTTGATCGATATTGATACGTGAAATATCGGTTTGTGGCACGGTGAATCGCAAGCGCATCACGCTGGTATCTTCAAGGCGAACAATATCGGTGCCCGCCTGTAGGTACTGACCGAGGTACACGTTACGAATACCTACCACACCATCAAATGGCGCTTTGATTTCACGTCGGTCGATGGTTGCTTTCAGGCTTTCAATATCCGCTTTTAAGGAGAAGTAGTTTGCTTCTGCTTCGTCATACGCTTCTTTAGAAATAGAGCCTTTTTTGAATAGGCCTTGGTAGCGTTTGTATTTCGCTTCTGCCGCTGGCAACTTAGCTTGCGAGCTCTTCAAATTTGCTTTTTCGACTTCAGAATCAAGCAACACTAATGGCTGACCCGATTTAACTTGAGTACCGGAATCAAACGCGATTTTATCGATAACACCGCTCGTTTCGTTCGCTACCGTCACGCCTTGGTTTGGCTCGATAAAACCAATTGCCTCGATGACTGGTACCCAATCCACCGCTTGCACTTCTGTCACGGTTACTGGGAACTCAGGTTCAGGACGGTTTGCCATGTATTCAGCGATCTTTTGTTGCTTAAATAAATTGAAACCTATCACGCTGCCGAACAAGAGAACGGCGATAAGTAACATAAAGAAAGTCCACTTTTTCATTCTATTAAGAACTCCAAGTTAGTGTTTAATAATTGCATCCCAACTGGCTTCAATAGCGGCCTCTAATGCCGTCTTATCCAGTTGATAAAATCCCAAAGCGTGTTTCCGAGCAAGTGCAACACTTGCCTCAAAACTTAATCCAGAAAGTACTTCGTTATCGAGAAGCTTGAATACTCCCTCGTCTTTACCCTGATTAAAAAGAAGATCTACTTGGGCAAACATTTGTCTCTCAAGTTCCCGAGCTTTGCTACTATTTGAACAGGGTAAAGACTCATATTGGACTCGGTTGCTGATCGCACTTAAGTTCGAGCTCGCTAAATTCCAAATATTGAGCCACATGGTTCGATAACGCTGTTTTAAAGGCATCTCTTCACTAACACCTAGTTGCACCGCAGTAGCAACACGCTTAGCAACGTTAAGGCGTAGTTCCTCTAAAAGATGTTCTTTATCTGAGAAATAACGGTAAATCGTCCCTGCTGCGACACCTGCCTCATTGGCGAGCTTTTGCATGGAAAGCCCTTGAAAACCAGATTCAGCAATGAGTTGTTCAGCAGCGACTAAGATTTGTTCTCGTTTATCTACAGCAGGGTTATCCTTCATAATGTCACCCTTTAGTGAATGAACGTTCATTCATTATAGCTTAAATACCCGCCATTTATGCAACAGAATATTGCACTTAATTGGTGTAAAAATTACAAGAAATCAGCATAGCTTTCACGAGGCCACCCCTTTATCATAGGCGCCACATTCATCACCCGCAGAGAATTTCTATGAAGCTGAACCCTAGTCAAGATGAAGCCGTGAAATACGTGTCTGGTCCATGCCTAGTGCTAGCTGGTGCTGGCTCGGGCAAAACTCGTGTTATTACCAATAAAATCGCTTATCTGGTTCAGCAATGTGGTTACAAAGCGCGTAACATTGCGGCGGTGACGTTTACCAACAAAGCAGCACGTGAAATGAAGGAGCGTGTAGGTCAAACGCTAGGGAAAGGTGAGTCTAAAGGTTTGATGGTATCAACATTCCACACTTTAGGATTGAACATCATCAAGCGTGAGTACAAGCATTTAGGGTTGAAAGCGGGCTTCTCACTGTTTGATGACCAAGACCAGCTAGCTCTGCTCAAAGAGCTTACTGAAAAGCAGCTTGATGGTGATAAAGATCTGCTACGTCAGCTTCTGAGTTGTATTTCCAACTGGAAAAACGACATGTTGACGCCAGAGCAAGCCAAAGCGCGTGCGCAAGGTGAACAGCAACAATTGTTTGCGTTCTGTTTTGATATGTACCAAAAGCAAATGAAAGCCTATAACGCGCTTGATTTTGATGACCTAATTTTGATGCCCGTTTTACTCTTACGTAATCATGAAGACGTTCGTCAGCGTTGGCAGAATCGTATCCGTTACCTACTGGTTGACGAGTATCAAGATACCAACACGAGTCAGTATGAGCTGGTCAAATTATTTGTCGGAGAACGTGGACGATTGACGGTTGTAGGGGATGACGATCAGTCTATTTATTCATGGCGTGGTGCGAAACCTCAGAACCTCGTGTTGCTGGGTGAAGATTATCCGAATTTGCGTTTGATTAAGCTAGAGCAAAACTACCGTTCAACGAGTCGAATCCTGCGCGCGGCCAACATTTTGATAGCTAACAACCCTCACGTCTATGAGAAGTCCTTGTTCTCTGAAATTCCTGACGGTGAAAAACTCAAAGTGTTGTTGGCTAAAAATGAAGAGCACGAAGCAGAGCGCGTAACGGGTGAACTAATTGCGCATAAGTTCCTAAACCGTACCGAATATAAAGATTATGCGATTCTATATCGTGGTAACCACCAATCACGTTTGATTGAAAAGTCTCTGATGCAAAACCGTGTACCGTATAAAATTTCTGGCGGCACCTCGTTTTTTGCGCGCGCAGAGATTAAAGACATCATGGCGTATTTGCGCGTTTTGGTTAATCCGGATGACGACAATGCATTTTTGCGCATTGTGAATACTCCACGACGTGAAATTGGCCCAGTGACGTTAGAGAAGTTAGGCAGTTATGCCAATATGCGAGGCAAGAGCCTGTTTGAGTCGAGCTTTGAAATGGGGCTCGAACAGCACCTAACGGGACGTGGCCTAGAAAACCTGCGTCGTTTCACCCAATGGCTAGTGGCGATTGCTGATCAAGCTGAGCGTGGTGATACCGTCGAAGCGGTTCGTTCGCTAGTTCGTGATATCCATTATGAAGATTGGCTATACGAAACTTCAGCAAGTCCGAAAGCCGCTGAAATGAGAATGAAGAACGTTTCTGACCTTTATTCCTGGATAGTGGCGGACCTAGAGGGTGACAACTACGATCAAGAAGAGAAAACGTTAAAAGAAGTCGTTCAACGTTTGACCTTGCGTGACATGATGGAGCGCGGTGAAGAAGATGAAGACAGTGATGCAGTACAACTGATGACCTTGCACGCATCAAAAGGCCTTGAGTTCCCATATGTATACTTAATTGGGTCCGAAGAAGGTATTTTACCGCACCAAACCAGTATTGATGAAGATAACGTGGAAGAAGAGCGTCGCCTGATGTACGTTGGTATTACTCGAGCGCAACGTGAACTGACTTTCACTATGTGCAAAGAGCGTCGGCAGTTTGGCGAGTTGATCAAACCTACTCAAAGCCGCTTTTTGGATGAGTTGCCATTTGATGACGTTGAATGGGAAGTAAACAAAAAGCCAGTATCAGCAGAAGAGCGTATGGCGAAAGGTCAAGCACACATTGCCAATATTCGAGCAATGTTTAAGAAGTAAAGTAACCTTGTTCTCACTGACTAAAAACAAAAAGACTTGCCAACTGGCAAGCCTTTTTCGTTGATGTCTTTACTTATAGACCTTCAATCATGTGGTCAATTGCTGCGATGATTTCATCGTCAGAACAGTCCATACAGGTTCCTTTGGCTGGCATCGCATTGAAGCCTTCTAATGCGTGCTTCACTAACGTATCTTTGCCTTGTGCAATACGTGGTGCCCAATCATCGGCATTACCTGTTTTAGGTGCGCCGTTTACACCAGATGCGTGACAAGCAATACAAAAAGTACCATAAACTGTGGCGCCATCACGTGGACCGGTTGGTTCTTCTTTCACTGGCTCAGAACCTGCTAGATAAACATCACCGACAGGTTGGATGCGTTCTGCGATCGCATCGTATTCAGTTTGGCTGATGTCAGAAGCTAAAGCTGCCGTAGAAAACGTTAAGGCAGCGAACAAAACGCTAATCATTTGTCGAGACATATCCATTAAACCCACTTCACATTCCCGAGGTAAGTGACTTACCTATTTATATAGTTAGAGTATTAATGCCGAGCAGAGAAATCATTAAATTCCACTGAATGGCATAGAATGATTAGACAACTTGGTTGCAGCTGTTAAATCAATGTAAATAATGGGTGATTATATCCCGATAACTTGTTGCAATAAACAACAAGTTATCCATGACAGGGCGTGAATCACATCAAAAATCCACTTTAACGGAAGATAACTGTCGAAAAAGAGACCAAACGATAAAAAAAGTAAAAAAAGTACTAGACGGCATAGTGTGATATCCGTATTATTCCACTCCGCCGATAGGGCATGCGCCCGTAGCTCAGTTGGATAGAGCGTTGGCCTCCGGAGCCAAAGGTCGAAGGTTCGAATCCTTTCGGGCGTACCATTGCCTCGGAGGATACATCGGTAAAAATCAGTGGTGGCTATAGCTCAGTTGGTAGAGCCCCGGATTGTGATTCCGGTTGTCGCGAGTTCAAGTCTCGTTAGCCACCCCATTCTTTCTTTTTTAGATTGAATGCGGTAGCATTGCTCCCAATCTTGATTTAATCAAGATAAAACATCGTCGGTGAATAGCGCAGCTTGGTAGCGCATCTGGTTTGGGACCAGAGGGTCGGGGGTTCGAATCCCTCTTCACCGACCACTATTTAGTTTATGGCTATATAGAGCGGTAAACAGAAAAAATTGATGGTGGCTATAGCTCAGTTGGTAGAGCCCTGGATTGTGATTCCGGTGGTCGCGAGTTCGAATCTCGTTAGCCACCCCATTAATTAAGGTGATTTCTTAGTTGAAGTGTCCTGTCTGATTTGAGAAAATCAGCAAATACAGTTCGGTGAATAGCGCAGCTTGGTAGCGCATCTGGTTTGGGACCAGAGGGTCGGGGGTTCGAATCCCTCTTCACCGACCACTATTAGAAAGCCTGCTTTTTAGCAGGCTTTCGTCGTTTTAGAGTTTATGATCTCGCTTGGACTGTATTAGTCGGTAATGTATCAATGGATTTGAACCCAAGTGGGGTTCGCCTGAAGTTAGAATTCGGCTCTTCACCGACCGCTATTTAGAGCCTCAGTCGAAAGACTGGGGCTTTTTTGCATCTCTCCTGAAAAGAATCGGCATTCCATTTCAATTTTTCCCCAAAGTGTACAGCTCTAGGGGCTTTTGACCACCTATGATCCAAATGCTTTTCGAGCTGACAAAATAAACCCCAGAGCAGTGTCTGGGGTTTTGTAGTTTTCTAATCCGCTGCTTTTATTGGGCGAGTGTTTTAAGGATTTCTTTCAGTTCTACCGTTTCTTGGATTTCAAAACTTGGCGTTATATCCGTTGAGTTACTTGCGCCTGTCGCATTCACCCACACACTCAAAATGCCCATATTGTTAGCGCCAGCAATGTCAGCAGGTAAAGAGTCGCCCACGTGTAGAGCCTCTTCTGGTTTTACTTCGACCAAGTCGAGCGCTTTTTGGAAAATACTTGTAGCAGGTTTCTCTTCTGGCTCTTCTCCTCCCACAATAATATGGTCCACCCAGTTGCTCATTTGTGTCGCGTTTAATTTAGGGTGTTGAGAAAAAATCGGGCCGTTAGTGATCACGACGAGTTTGTAATGTTGACGAAGGTCGCTGAGCATTTCTTTTACACCAGGGAAGAAGGTGAACGCGCCCATACGTGCAGAGTCAAAGTAGTCTTGAGCTTGTTGAGCCTCTTTTGCAGTGATGCTGACGCCTTGCTCCGCCAAGATGTTTTGGATCAGGCCACAACGGAAGGCATTTTCATCGGGTAGCAGAGCCACAAGGTGAGGGAACTCAGCATTCAGCTTTTTGTATACACCCTGTAAGTAGCGCTGCAAAAACGCTTTTGGCTCGGTAACTTGTGGGTAGGTCTTATGAATCCAAGTTGTAAACGCTTGTCCTGCAACTTTATCGGCTTGTGACGTTGCACATAAAGTCTCGTCCATATCAAAAAAAATCGCTTTAAGCACAGGGGCTCCTTTTATTTACGGCTTGGCTTTGACACTGTTCATCTATTATCCCACTCTCAATTGTGTCGTAAAGGGTTAAAACCGGCGAGTTTTCTTATGACGTACGAATGAGGATAGCGGTACTTTCCTTTTGCTTAGTCAATAAACCGCTTAAGTGACGCATATTCTGCGTTGGAGCAGGATTTGTGTGGTTTTGCTGTTTTGTTCACGTTTTGACCTATCCTTTCTCTTCCTAAGTTTGGCTTTTTGTATTTGCCGACTATTTTATTAATAGTTTTTTATGTTGAAAAAACACTTTTTGCATATGATATTGTTTGTTAAATGTTAATAAATACACATGAATAATGCGGTTAATGATTTTGTTTAGTTCATGTTTACTTTTAGAGCATTTTTCTAGTTTTATTGGTGCATGACGCACAAAAATAGTGTGATATGAAAATGGTTAAATACTTGTTAATGCATTTTTATTCGCTAATTGTGCGTTTATTTAATGTTTTTTCGGCGGAATATACTTTAATTGTTGCTTTTTTGTGTGATTTTTGCCAAATTATTTCCGCATTAAGATTTCAGAGTATTATTCTGAATTTGAACGGATTCATTCAGGTTATGAATGGTGCCTTTGGCATGATTCGATACCACAGACAAGGCAGTAGAGGTCTGAAATGTCACTATTAGAAGTGAAAAACCTTCGTATTGAATACCCATCCCGACACGGCGTTCACGCTGCCGTGAAGTCACTTTCTTTTCATATTGAACGTGGTGAAATCGTGGGTGTTGTTGGCGAATCAGGTGCGGGTAAATCCACCGTTGGTAACGCTGTTATCGATTTGCTTAGTCCCCCAGGTCGCGTTGCTAGCGGTGATGTATTCTTGGATGGAGAAAAAATTTCTGGCCTATCACCAGAAGCGATGCGTAAGGTTCGCGGCTCGAAAATAGGTTTTATTTTCCAAGATCCGATGACCTCGCTCAATCCACTTTTTACTGTTGAGCAACAGCTGAAAGAGACGATCCACGCTAACATGAAGGTCTCTGATGAAGAGGCGTATCAGCGCGCGCTTTCTCTTATGCAGCAGGTTGGTATTCCGCAACCAGAAAACCGCTTAAAACAGTACCCGCACCAATTCTCTGGTGGTATGCGTCAGCGTGTTGTCATTGCTATTGCTTTGGCTGGTGAGCCTGATCTCATCATCGCGGACGAACCAACTACGGCGTTAGACGTTTCTATCCAAGACCAAATCCTCAACTTGATCCGCGAGCTGTGTATCAAGAACAATGTCGGCTGTATGTTGGTTACTCACGATATGGGTGTCGTCTCCAACGTCACCGATCGCGTGGCGGTAATGTATCGTGGTGACTTGGTGGAGTTTGGACCAACAGCCAAAGTATTGGGTGATCCTGATCACTCTTACACTCGCAGTCTAATTTCAGCGGTACCACGTTCAGACAGAAAGCTAGATCGTTTCCCGTTAGTAAGCTATATCGAAGAAGCGGCGGAAATGGAGCCACTCGATATCAAGAACCACTGGTTAGGACAAAGCCAAGATGAGCGTGAGTACACTGGCCCGCTTTTGGACGTGAAGAACGTCAATCTTCGCTTTGTGACCAAAGACTCTTTGTTCGAGAGCCGCCGAGAATACGTGCAAGCATCTAATAATGTGAGCTTTGAAGTGCACGAAGGCGAAACCTTTGGTTTGGTGGGCGAGTCTGGTTCAGGTAAATCGACCATTGCACGTGTGATTGCTGGTTTATACCAACCTAACTCTGGTCAGGTGAAATTCGAGGGCATTGACCTGACCGCTTTAACCTCTGAGAAAGAGCGCCGCCCGATGCGTCGTCAAATGCAGATGGTGTTCCAAAACCCGTATACTTCAATGAACCCTCGTATGAAGGTATTCGATATTATTGCTGAGCCAATCCGTTTCCATAAATTGACGAAAAACGAGTCGGAAACTCGCCAAATCGTGAATGACCTATTGGATCATGTTGGTTTGGGTCGAATGGCTGGGCTTAAGTACCCTCATGAATTCTCCGGTGGTCAGCGTCAGCGTATTTCTATTGCGCGTGCGTTGGCGACTCGTCCTCGACTTTTGATTTGTGATGAACCGACCTCAGCACTGGACGTATCGGTACAGGCACAAATTCTAAACTTGCTGAAAGATCTGCAAAGTGAGCTGAACTTGACTATGTTGTTTATCAGCCACGATTTACCTGTTATTCGTCAGATGTGTGACCGAGTAGGTGTGATGCAAATGGGTACACTTTTAGAAGTGGCACCAACAGAACAGTTATTCACGGCACCTCAACACGAATACAGCAAAAAATTGATTTCTCTGATGCCGGAGTTTACTGGCTTGCGAGAAGAGATCGAAACGGCATAAACCAAGCAATTCGCTTGGCTAACCTTTAGTCATAACAAAGACGCAAACACAACAACAAGGGATCCGTATCCCCGCATGAAGGAGTTATGCAAATGAAAACCATGAAAAGCAAATTAGCAGTGGCGCTAATGGCTGCGGGCCTAAGCTTTAACGCAATGGCAGCAGATATCAAAGTTGGCTATGCAGCTGACCCAGTATCGCTTGACCCACATGAGCAGCTATCAGGTGGCACACTGCAAATGTCACACATGGTATTTGATCCGTTGGTTCGCTTTACTCAAAAAATGGATTTCGAGCCTCGCCTAGCAGAAAGCTGGGAACGTATTAACGATACGACTGTTCGTTTCAAACTGCGTGAAGGTGTGAAATTCCATTCTGGCAATACTCTAACGGCTGACGACGTCGTGTGGACGTTCCAGCGTTTACAAAGCTCTCCTGACTTTAAAAACATCTTCGACCCGTACGAAAAAATCGTCAAAATTGACGACAACACGTTCGATTTGGTTACTAAAGGTCCATACCCACTTATTCTGCAAACGGCGACGTACATCTTCCCTATGGACAGCAAGTTCTACACGGGTAAAACCGCAGACGGCAAAGACAAGTCTGAACTAGTGAAGCACGGTAACTCATTTGCATCGACTAACGTATCTGGCACGGGTCCGTTCATCGTGACATCACGTGAGCAGGGCGTAAAAGTGGAATTTGAACGCTTTAAAGATTACTGGGACAAAGAGTCGAAAGGTAACGTTGATAAGCTAACACTTGTTCCAATCAAAGAAGACGCGACTCGTGTAGCAGCGCTGCTTTCTGGCGGTGTTGACATGATTCACCCTGTAGCGCCAAACGACCACAAACGCGTTGAAGATGCTGACGGCATCGACCTAGTTACGCTACCTGGTACTCGTATCATCACGTTCCAACTAAACCAAAACAGCAACGAAGCATTGAAAGACGTTCGCGTTCGCCAAGCGATTGTTCACGCAATCAATAACGAAGGTATCGTGAAGAAAATCATGAAAGGCTTCGCAACGGCCGCTGGTCAGCAAAGCCCGGCAGGTTACGTGGGTCACGATGACAAACTGGTTCCTCGCTACGATCTGAAGAAAGCGAAAGAGCTGATGAAAGAAGCGGGTTACGAAAATGGCCTGACGCTAACGATGATCGCACCAAACAACCGTTACGTGAATGATGCGAAAGTAGCACAAGCGGCGGCGGCAATGTTGTCTAAGATCGGTATCAAGGTTGATCTGAAGACCATGCCAAAAGCGCAGTACTGGCCTGAGTTCGACAAGTGTGCGGCAGACATGCTGATGATCGGTTGGCACTCAGATACAGAAGACTCAGCGAACTTCAACGAGTTCCTAACTATGACTCGTAACGAAGAAACCGGTCGTGGTCAGTACAACTGTGGTTACTACTCAAACCCAGAAATGGACAAAGTGGTTGAAGCTGCGAACGTAGAGACGGACCCTGCGAAACGTGCAGAAATGCTGAAGGGCGTAGAAGCGACACTATACAACGACGCAGCATTCGTACCGCTACACTGGCAAAGTGAAGCATGGGGCGCGAAGTCTAACGTGAAAGCGGCAGATATCGTTAACCCAATGGTAATGCCTTACTTCGGTGACCTAGTGGTTGAATAATCACGGTTAGTCTACTTTGAGGAGGGATGGATTTCCCTCCTCAACTTAAAGCACTCGACTCAATTTTGTTTCAGTCGGATTGAGTTGGTTATTTAGACTGAATTTTCTCTCTAATTTAGAGATCTATGGATAGTTAAGGGGCAAGGAATGTTTTCGTTTCTGGTCAAGCGCCTGTTTCAGGCACTGATAGTGATGTTTGTGATCAGTTTGGTGGCGTTTGCCATTCAGGACAACCTGGGTGATCCGCTGCGTGAGCTTGTAGGTCAGTCGGTTTCGGAATCGGAGCGTCAAGCGCTACGCGACGACTTAGGCCTGAACGATCCCTTTATCACAAAGTATACGCGCTTTGTGGGTAATGCACTGCAAGGTGATTTGGGTACCTCATATTTTTTCAAGCGACCTGCGGTTGAGGTGATTCTCGACAAGCTGGTGGCTACATTAGAGCTCGTGTTTGGCGCGACGCTTATCATCATTGTTTTCTCTATTCCGCTTGGGGTGTACTCTGCGATTCATCCTAAGAGTGTTTTTACCAAATTTGTCATGGCGATGAGCAGTGTCGGTATCTCGATTCCGGTGTTCTTAACCGCAATCATGCTGATGTATGTCTTCTCCATAGAACTCGGTTGGCTGCCTTCCTACGGGCGGGGCGAGACCGCTAATGTGCTCGGTTGGGAATCTGGCTTCTTTACCATTGATGGTATCAAGCACCTCATCCTACCTTGTATTGCGCTAGCGTCTATCATGTTGCCGTTGTTCATCCGCTTGGTGCGTTCAGAAATGCTGGAAGTTCTGAGTTCGGAATACATTAAGTTCGCCAAAGCAAAAGGTTTGAACTTACAAAAGATTTATTACCAACATGCACTTAAGAACACCATGCTACCAGTATTGACAGTAGGTGGTGTGCAGATTGGTACCATGGTGGCCTACACCATTCTTACTGAAACCGTGTTCCAATGGCCGGGCACTGGCTTCCTTTTCCTAGAGGCAATCAACCGTGTAGATACACCGCTGATCACTGCCTACGTTATCTTTGTTGGTCTGATCTTCGTGGTAACCAATACCATCGTTGACTTGCTGTACGGCATCATCAACCCAACTGTGAACCTAACTGGAAAAGGAGCTTAATCATGAGCCAATCAAATTTAACACCAGCTCCTGCTCCATCAGCGTGGCAGCGTTTCAAAGAGTCAGATTTTCTGTATTACTTCAAACGCGACAAAGTGGCGATGGCGAGTTTTACCGTCTTTATGATGTTCTTAGTATTGGCATTGGCTGCACCGATTCTTGCGCCAACAGACCCGTACGATCTGACGTCTATCGACATCATGGATTCTGAGTTGCCACCTTCGTGGATGGAAGATGGCGATGAGCGTTTTGTTCTTGGTACTGATGAGCAAGGCCGTGATATTTTATCGACCATTCTTTACGGTTCTCGTTTGTCTTTGACGATCGGCTTTTTAGCCGTCGGTCTTCAGTTGATTCTGGGTATCATCATTGGTTTGTCGGCGGGTTACTTCGGTGGTCGTATCGATAGCTTCTTGATGCGCTTTGCGGATGTTCAACTATCGTTCTCGACCATGATGGTGGCGATCATCGTCTCTGCAATCTTTAAAGCCAGCTTTGGCAGTGATTTTTACAGCCAATATGCGGTGGTCATGCTGGTGGTGATCATCGGTGTGGCAGAATGGCCGCAATACGCACGGACTATTCGTGCCTCGGTATTGGCAGAGAAGAAGAAAGAATACGTCGAAGCGGCGCGTGTGATGGGCTTTAAAGCTCCGCGAATCATGTTCCGTCACATTCTGCCAAACTGTCTATCGCCAATCTTGGTTATCTCGACGGTACAGGTAGCGAACGCGATCATGTCGGAAGCGGCGCTGTCATTCCTAGGTTTGGGTCTGCCAGTCGATCAGCCGTCACTGGGTGCGCTAATCAGCATCGGCTTTAACTACATCTTCTCTGGTGCATGGTGGATTACTGCTTTCCCTGGCATCGTGCTAGTAACATTGGTTTTGGTTATCAACCTGTTGGGCGACTGGCTACGTGATGTATTCAACCCGAAACTGTACAAAGGATAAGAATTTTCCCACCAAGCGTTGTAAATTCACTTAATTCCTTCCTAAACTGAGAGCCGGATGCAAATTCCGGCTCTTTTTTTGCTAGTTATTCTTTGTTCACATTTTTTTGGCGCTTTTCCGCCATGATGACCTTACCCACTAATTTAGAGTGAAGTGTATGGAAATGAAGAAGGCCCAACGCCCATCTAACGTCTTCCAAGCAAGCCTGGCTTTGGGTTTGTTGCTGGTATGCGCCCAGTTTTCTAATCCAGTTGAGGCGGAGGAGTTCCTTTGCCAAGCCACTCAAGCCAGCGAGAAAGAATTACCGATGCTTGAGAAAACGTGCCCAATTGGTAACGGAGTATGGGGAAAGAAAGTGCCGCAGGGGGGCAACTACCTTTACTGGATTCAATGCGGATTGCTACCCAAGCCTATGTCTCTCGCGAAAGCTAAGCCTCTCTATAGTAAAATCACGACCGACGTATGGATGAAGCCTGAATCCAGAGGCTATCGCTGTTTGATTGGACCTTACAAGGCATTGTCTGATGCGAGGGATGACTTACGAGGAGTCAAAACCTTGTCGAATTACAAAGAGGCGTTCATCCGAGTAGTTGGGAAAGGGACGAAGCAACCAGTAACACCACCTACACCTAAATCTACTGTATCGTCGAAATCAGCCGCATCTTCGGTTAAGCCAACACCGATGGTGACCCCGAAACCCGCACCAGTTCCTGCAGTGCGATCTGATACCGACGCCTTTAAAGCGCGGGCAGAGAAGCCAGATACCAAGGCAAAAAGTTCACGTGATAGCTCTTCGTCTACGCCTGTTGCTAAGACCAAAGCGAAGCCAATTGTCACTGGAAATGATGACATTGAAGTTCGGTTGAGAACTTCAGTACAGGGCAAAACGTACGTGGTCCCATATTTACTCGATCACCATAATCAGTTTTACATGGAACATGGTAAGCCGTGGAACCGCCTCAACTACGAAAACTCGCACAAAGTATGTCAGCAACTGGGTATGAACTTAGCTAACCCTGCAGAGTTTAAAGCGCTGAGGGCGTCTGGGGTGATGGAAAAAAATCAATGGCCACTGCAACTGCCGTATTGGGGCAAAGATAAGAAAGGTTTGTTCGCCGATCGTGAGCCCAATCAGCTCACCGGAACCTCATTATTGAACGTGGTGTGCGTGAAATAACGACTCAGATATTGCGGTCAAAATATAGAAGAAAGCCCCGAGTTCGGGGCTTTTTTGCGGTCTCAAATATTATCGCTATTTGAGTGGCGTTTCTTTGTGACAGTTAGAGCAGATATACACTTCTTTGATGCCGACCAATCGTTCCCAAAATGTTCTGCGTCTTCTACGCAAATGCACGCTATCACAGCAAGGGTTAACGATGGTTGCTTTAGTCATCATCACCAGGCTCCAAAATCGGTAGTGAACTCGCGATGCTTGTCATGGCTTCTTTGCTGTTAGAGTACAGACCATATTCCGGTGCGGATTCATGACCGTTTTGTTCTTTACTCCAACGAATACCAATATAAAAGTCACCAAAATCGCGGTTGATGTAACGATGACGAGTTTTGTAATCTGACTCTGAGCCTGTTTCTTCTAGAATCAGCAGTTCACGGTCTTCATCATTCTGGATTTCCCAATTACCTGGAGTTTGGAATCCTGTTGGCATGAACGAAGTGTAGTTGTAAGTATCAGTGTCGTATTCGTACGCACCTGACGAGTATTTCAGGACTGTGTCGTCGCCTGTGCCATTACTTTCTACCATCAAGTCATGCTCTAACGTGCCGTGTTTGATGTGTTCTGCAACCGAAAGTGATTCTGCAAATGGGGTATTGCTTGAGTCCATCCAGAACAGCTCATCATCTGAGATTTTAACGATCATTTGAGTGCCGTTATGCTCGGTTTTGTGCTGGTACAACATTTCATACTCGTCGCCGTAGCTGTTGTATAGCTTACCGTCTTTCAGCTCAACGTCGTTACAGTCTTTATTGTTGTATTCCGTGTAACCAGTTTGTTGGTCCAGATCGGCAAGAATGGCGTAAGCATCGTGTTCCCATGTGTCTTTTAGGAAGTCACTGATGTTCGCTTTGTACTCTTGATTCATCTCATCGTGGTTTGAACCCCAGCAGAATAGTAGGCCTTCAGAATCTTGCATCAGCATGGCGTAGCCGATTTCACCGTCTTTTTGAGCGAAGCTACCCATTTTCCATTCTTGACCGTTGAAGTGCTCGTGAGTGAAGCCCAAAGTCGGTACTACTGGTGGTGGCGTGACGCCTTCGATAACCGTTGGCATGCTGAGCGCAATTTGTACCGCGGTATGGCCATCTGTTGCGCTAATCGCCAGTACTGCTCCAGCTTCACCTGCTTTTGTTGGTGTGCCTTTAATGGTGATAATTGCATTACCATCCTCAGATACTGTTAAACCTTCAATGTCTACATAGTCCGCTGAGTAGTCGGTAATTTGACCGTCTTTATCTTGGAACAAACCAGAAATATCGAGTGTTTGTTCAAACACTTCACCTTGTTGTAGGTACCAACCATCAACGATGGACTGCAGACGCGCTTGTTCTGTTTCTACAACCATTGGTGGTAAGTTTGCCGATTCGATTTCGAACTGAAATACGGTGCTTACCGTACCCAAAACCTTACCTGACGAATCAATGTCTTGCGCCGTTAGAACAATCTCAAAATCACCAGCTTTCTCTACGATTGCAGTTGGATGTAGAACAATCAGGTTGCCAGTTTGCACAACTTCAATGCCTGTGCCTGCAAAGCTGTGCGTCAGTTTGGTTGTCACAAGGTTTTGGTCTTTGTCTGCAAATAGACCTTCAATGTCTAGCTCTAAGCCATCAAAGTCCACGCCTTGTACGATTTTTGGTAGTTTTTCTAGCTTATCTTTAGCTGCCTTTTCGACGATTTTGTTTATGGTTAGCTTGTTATTAACTACCGTTTCAGGTGCTAAGGTGTCGCTGTCTGGGGTCGCGTCAGTGATGATTGGACGTAGATTTGGGTCATTGATGTTTTCGCCAGATGCAACAAGACGTTCCACTTCTTGGTTTGCCGCTTGAGCAAACTCCGTGGCTTTTTTCTCGTAGTTCGTTGGGTTTTGTGCTTTCGAGTCGGTCAGAATCTGAGCGGTTTTATGTAGTTCGGCGTTTTTTGTCGCACCTTCAACAAAATCACTGTACAGATCAATTGGTGCTTCTTCTGAGCCTCCTAGCGCTTGGTTTACTTTCGCTTTCGCATCTTCTTCACTAATGGCTGGATCTTTTGCCATTTCAATCGCCACAAGATCCGTGATAGGTGAAATCACGTTTGACGATGTTGGTGCACGGAATACGATTTCGTGCGCCATAGCTTGGCCTGGATGATCCATATCAACCGTGTATTTGCCAGCGTACTCTTTCGCATCCAAGGCGATGAGCTGTTTCTGCTTTGAACCGTTTGGTGTGATGGTCTGTAGCGCTAGAGTGCTTTCTGGTTTTGCATCCAATTTCAGTTGACCTTTCTCATCGGTCAGACCAAGGAATGTTTCTTGAGTGTCCCATTGGCCGTTGTTGTTCGTATCTTCAAAAACAACGGCATGCTTGAAGTAGCCGTCAAAACCTGTGATCACAACGCCGTCGTTAGCACTGTTTGAACCACCATCTGAACCGCCACAGCCTGTAAGAGCGATAGCCACTGACGCTGCTAGTAAACTCACCTTATTCATTATTTATTTGTCCTTGTTTCGTTTCCGAATGAGAAAGTCGCTTTTTTTATTATTTTTTTCTTTATATCTCACTAGTGAGATATAAGAGAGTGGTGTCTTTTTAATGACTATTGAGCTTAGGTTCAAGACACGAAAATCCGCACAAAACCCGTAAAATTTATTTCTATTTTTTGTCTATGGTGGAAAATTGATAATTTGATCACGGTTCCAGTTTTGTTTTTGGGATGATTGTTTTGTCAAAATAACCATCTGTAAATAAAGGTTTATTGGGTTTTGGTAAGGGCTGGGGCGTGATAAATCATGTTGATCTTAAACTCCTCAACGCGATCAGCAAATTGAGGGTGAGGTTTAAGCACATAACTGTAGACTTCGCCTGGAATGAATATGTCGTAATCTGTGTATTCAAGGTTGTAAAACATAAATGTTCGTTGCCAGTAATCATCTGGCCATTCAGCACAATGTATTGGAGTTACGCCGTCAAAATCCATTGAACTAGAGATAATATCGGCAAACTCGCCTCGCCCAGCTACGATAGAGCTGTACCAGTAAAATAAATAATCATGACAAAAGAGGTCATGTTGATTTGATTTCATATTGAGATCAGAGTCCAGTTTGTGCACTGGTTCGTTACCCTGAACACTTCTATCAAATATGTAGTTGCTAGCAGTCCCGTTTATGTAACCTCCTCCTGAAATTGGGAAGAGGTAGTCAAACGACGTTCCTTGATATTCGTACTCGCCAGTGTGGACATTGATGCGCTTTTCCATGGACTGCTTGTTCTTTTGCATGGTATAGCTTTCGAATTGTTTACCATCAAACACGGTGGTGAAGTAGTTCCGAGTATCTTCATGAACCTGAGATGGGTATTCTTTTTTGATGGTCCAAATTTGGCGTACACCTTGGACATAAACGATCAACGAGTCATCACTGATTTTGTACTTGCCCACTTTTTTCAAGTCTCCCTTTTCAGGACACTGGCGTTTGTTGTGTGAGGCGGCATAACTTACTTCGCTCCCCTCAAACTGAAAGGCCTCGCAATACACCACTTCATACGCGTACGCGATACCTGCAAGATTTTGTGTCGTCTCTAGGCGATAAACTACATCGCCAACTAACGAGTGTTCTGTGTCATTTTGATCGGGTGTGATAACGGGTAACTCAAAGCGCGTTGTGACCCATGCATGATCGTTATTACCGTGATAATCATCGCGCGCTGCTACCGCCAAATATGTGGTGGTTTTTATTTCCTCAGGCGCTCCTTGCACCATCATTTGTCCTTGGTTGAGGACTCTTAACCCATTGGCGTTTTCAAGCCAAATCTGAGTGGTGAGGAGATCGCCATCTGGGTCTTCAAAAAGCTGGTTAAGGTTGAGCGAATAACTCACCGGAGAGTTTTGTTTCAGCTCCCAAGCATAAATAATGGTTTGTAGCTGCTGTTCCACAGTGAGGTTGATGATGGGTTTATTATTCTCTGATGGGTCCTCTTGTGGTCGGCTGTTCTTATCACCCAATGCTGACTCGTAAAACGTGTTGTCTTCTGTGGTATGAAATGGATTCGTAACAGGGCCTGGTTGTCCTAAAAGGGCGGAGTTAAATGCGTCATCTCCCGCTTTTTTATGAGTGCGATCCAACGCAGAACCTGTCAACGCTTGCTTTACTTCAACTAAAGATGTGCGCTCATATTGACGATGTGCTTGCTGGGTTGACTTGTCGGCGTTGTCTGACGAGCCTTCCACAGATGCCAAATTGTGTTTGTTTGAAATGAAGTAAATACCGAACAAACCGACACATACTGCGCCGATTATCCAAAGCTTTTTGTTCATGATTACGTGTGCGCCATTCGTGATTGTAGCCAACTGCGAGAGAATTTGAGGTCTTTCTCTATCAGGCTTGCGCTGCATTCGAGTAGCTCACTGATTTCTTGGTTTTTCATGCCCATTAAATACTTGAGTTTGAGTGCGCTCGATTGGCGTGGATAGCGGCTACTGAAACTATCCAGAGCTTTATCCATGATAATCAATTGCTCGAAACGATCTTCTTCATCTCTCATCAATGTAATGTGTTGACGCTTTTGTGCTTGGTGCGAGCGTGCGTTGTCGATCAAAATTTGACGCATCACTTTGGCGGCCATCAAAAAGAAATCGCGCTTTGTTTCAATTTCACTCATGTCGCAGTTGGACATTTTCAGGTAAGCATCATGAATTAATGCCGTGGTGCTGTTGACGCTGTCTGCCAGTACTTTGTTGTCGGTGCCGTACTTTTCTGCATTTCGTTCACGCTCATGTTGGGCGATCTTACGCAACTGTAAATAAGCAAACTGATAGAGCTCGCTCTCAGCTCGTTTATCACCAGATTGCCATTGTTGAATGATTTGTGTCAGTGCTACTGCTGTTGTCATGGTTATACATCCTCGCTCACTTTGACAAATTCAGAAATGGTGTGGGTTTCAATGCGATCGGAACCGTCTTGGTTGCGCAGAACATTTTGTTGATAGCGATATAAAATGCCTTGCTCCCAAGTTGCACCAGCTGGCAAGTATTCCCAGGTGGTGTAATTGATTTCAGATGGGGTTGTTGACCAACGTACCATGACGTTCATTTGCGCGAGTTCGGCTTTGGGGGCGCTATTGTTGACCCACCACATGTCGGCAAATTCGCGGGTAACATCTTGGGTGTACAGGCTTGTATCGGTTGGGCAGGTGTCCGTATTTTGCGGCAGTCGCATGACTTGTTGATGGCGCATCAATAGGCACGATTGTGTCATGGACTGTTGGTGGTATTCGGTTTGCTGCCACACGCCGAGGTAGTCAATGTCGTGTTCGCTAGTATTGGGATACGTAAACCAGAGCATTTCTGTGCGGTTATTGTGTTGGATGTTTTTTTTACGCCCGAGACCTTGTACTTTTTCCATCAATAACTCGGTGCTCGGATCAAAATTGAGGGCAACGGAGCGGTACTTCCAGTCGCCTTCATCATCGAAGTCTTCGAGAGAGAAGCCATTCAAGTCGTTGCGGGTGCACCCTGTGATTGAACAACCAACAATATTAAACCAATCCGCAAACTTGCTTATCGGTTCGACGACATCTTCCGTGATAGGGCGCTTCATCGAGAGGAAGCAGCCTTGAAAATGGTCGCCAATGCTTGGGTGTTCAATCAATGAGTCTTTGGTGATGGTGAATCGAGTTTCACCAATAGGAGGACGATATTTGGGATGATGCTGATAGCGTAGATCGTAAGAACAAGCGCGGCCTTGCCAATCCTTCTTTTTGATGACGATGTTTTTGAACGTCACGTCGCGAGGTTCAAAAATGATCTCATCAGAGGAAAAGTTTTTTTCAATGTACTGCTGGCTTTCGTTTAGGTGCTCAATCGCCTCATTGACAGATACCCAATCGAGATTGAGGTAGCGTTTAGCGTCATCCAGGTAATTGAGATCAAGGCCTTTGAGCTGGCTTTGAAAGTGAGGATCAGACAGCACACGGTTTGCTAGGACAATTTCCTCACGATTCTCAGGCGTGCTGTCGAGAGAAAGCAGCAGACGCGTCATATTGATGCTGCGGCTAGGTTTGGTTGTCGCCATCGTCGGCGTCAGCACTTCTTGGCTTGATAAGGTCGTCAGCAGATAACCTTTATCATCGTTACCAAGGAAGAAGCTAATTACATCACCGGGTTGGTAATGAAATGCTCCTTGCTGAGTGACGCCAGTGATATTGGAACTGGTTTTGTAATACAGGCCAGTCACTGGGGCGTCGATAAAGTAGCCTTGCTTCAAGGTTGAAGCTGGTGGGTGTGAAGTGGCAACTGAAACGTCTGCTGCCAACGTGGACGTAGCCGTCAATGCAGACAGCCAAAATACCACTGAACGTGTATACATCTTGTTTTAAGCCTTATTGGTTGGTGCTGTTCTTAGACGCACAATTTGGCTGACAACTCATTGGTGTAGTTAGGTGCTTCTCTGGCACCGGTGTCATCATCGCCAACAACATTTTTTGTTTTATATGTTTGGGGATATCTGGGTTAGAGAGTATCCGCCTTCGTGTTAACTCCATCATGGAGTTCACTGAGAGATGTTCGACATTTTGCCCCTTCGCGTGGAAGATGAGGCGAGTCATTTCGTACATCATATCTTCTGCAATCTTCTTCTCTTGTTGCAGCTGGATATTCTTTTGCATCATGGCGCTGCCAAATAACACACCAGAGAGCACAATGATGCCTGACAATACCGAAGCAAGGGGACGTCGCTGTACCAAGCGAAAGGCGCTATACAATGGCCAGTTTTTTTTCTGCTCGATTGGACGGCGTTCGATAATTCGTTCGATATCAATGCGCAATGCTCTAACATTGGTATATCGCATTTGAGTGGCAGGACGCGTTGCGCGTCTTATCACCCAGTAAGCATCAGACCAAATTGTTGGTGATGGAAACATCAAAGCGAGAATTTTGCCCAAGGAGTACACGTCGCTTTGCTCTGTTAGAACCAGTCCTGCTTGCTGCTCTGGGCTGGCAAAATTTTGGCTAAACGCAATCAGCGCTGAGGGTGAATCTTCTCGGTTGGAGTGCGCTTTTTGAGTCAAGTTGAAGTCAAGCAGCTTGGGACGCTTGCTACGATCAATCAGTATATTTTCTGGTTTTAGATCGGCATGCAAAACCTGGTGCTGGTGGGCGTGCTCCATCGCCTGGCAGATCTGCTTAAACAACAGCAGCTTCTCCGTTTTTTCTAGCTTATTTTCAGATAGATACTCATCCAAAGTTTGACCAAACACCCGCTCCATCACGATGTAAACCGAATCTTGATGGAGACCGCCGTCAAACACTTTCGCGATGTAAGGATGGTTTAGACGCGCGAGAAGTTGAGCTTCATCGAAGAGTGCGCGTTGCCCTAACACATTGCTCAAATTGCTTTGAATAAACTTGATAGCCAGATCTTGCTCGAACGTTTCATCTGCACGTAGAGCTGCGTATACGACACCCATGCCACCACGCCCCAACTCATGAGTTAGGCGGTACTTACTGATGATTTCTCCGCTTAGATCGACGTCTTGGTTCGTAGCCTGATGAGCACCAAAATAAAGTAACTGCGTTAGTTGTTCTTCCGGTGTCTCGTCGGCTAAAAGAGGAACGAGTTGTCGATACAGCTCAGGTTGACTTCGTTGCAATGCTTGGAGGTATTGCTGCTTTTGGGAGTCGTCCAGATCAAGCAGGTGGTAGTAAATCTGGGTTTCGCTAGAGCCTAACTGCACTGTGACTAATGTCTTATTCTTTTAGGTACGGCATTTTATAAGAACTTTGATATAAATGTCATTTATTTATTCGGTTTTGATTCACAATCCATGAAACGCAATTTGATGGCTAGTGGAGTAATAACGTCATGATTTTGCGAATTATTTTTACTGAGCTTGTCGGCAGAGAGTCTATTCGTCATAATGTTACTTGTAACATTACTGATAAATCACATATTTATGGCTCAACAGAATAAGAAAACTCGTACGACATTGCAGGATGTCGCAGACCAGGTTGGCGTCACGAAGATGACCGTTTCACGCTACATGCGTAACCCTGAATCGGTGGCGGAAAAGACTCGGGCCAAGATTGCGACTGCGATTGAAGAGATGGGTTACATCGAAAACCGTGCACCGGCGATGTTGTCAAAGTCCTCCAGTAAAGCCATTGGTATTTTACTGCCGTCTTTGTCCAACCAAATTTTTGCTTCCTTTGTTCAGGGCATAGAGATGGTGACCAAAGCCAATGGCTATGAGACGCTTTTAGCGCATTTTAGCTACGATGAGCTTGAAGAAGAGCGCAAGATCGCGTCATTACTCTCTTATCAAGTCGATGGGCTTATTCTAACTGAAAGCCATCACACGCCGCGTACATTACAGATGATCAAAAATGCGGGCATTCCGGTGGTCGAAACCATGGAACTGCCATCGGAGCCGATTGATATGGCGGTTGGACTCGATCATGAAGATGCGTCGTACACCGTGGTTAAGCAGATGCTAGATACGGGGAAGCGTACAATCGTCTATTTTGGCGCGCGTCTGGATACGCGAACCAAATTGCGGATGCAAGGTTACGATCGCGCGATGACAGAAGCAGGGCTAGAACCCAAACATGTATTAACTGGTGATCATTCTAGTTTTTCTTTAGCGCATGATTTGCTCGAACGCGCACTGGAAACGCACCCAACGCTCGATGGGGTGTTCTGTACCAACGATGACATCGCAATTGGCACCATGCTGAGTGCGCAGCAACGTGGCATTCAAGTTCCACAGCAATTGGCAGTGGCGGGCTATAACGCGCTGGATATCGGTCAAACTATCAGCCCGAAACTGATCAGCGTTGATACGCCGCGTTTCCAAATTGGTGTAAAGAGCGCAGAGCTATTAATTGCGCGCCTGAAAGGCGAAACGCAAGAAGAAAAAGTCTTCGATATGGGGTATCAGATCACGTCGGGAGAGAGTGTTTAACTAATTGTTAACTGCTCTTTGTATTCGCTCATCAATGGTATTGGTAGGTTAGGGTATGGCACATCAGCTGGATGCATTGGATCTCAACTTAATGCGTTTATTAAAAGCCGTGGTGGAAAACCGCAGCATCAAGCTGGCCGCAATGCAGCTTGGCATTTCTCAACCGAGCGCCAGCCGCGGCGTGATGAAGTTGAAGCAAGTGTTTGATGACCCGCTTTTTGTGCGTAAAGCACATGGGGTAGAGCCATCACCCATGGCGATTCGTCTCGCCGCCGAGTTCGACAATATGGTTGCACCACTGGAAAAAGTGGTGCAAGAATTTGAAGTGTTCGACCCACTGCAATACCAAGGGCAGATTGCGATTGTAACTGACCCTTATTTGATGGATGAACAAGGGCAGCGACTGCTCACTGGCTGTCATCGAGCCTTTCCCAAAGCGCACTTTGCCTTTTCCAGCTGGAATACTTACTCGCACGATGAAATGTTAGAAGGCGAGCACGATTACTGCATTCTTGACCAAGAGACCGAGCTGTCGAAAGACATTTACATGCGCCCGTTATTCGTTGAAAAACGAGTGATTTTGGCGCGCAAAAACCACCCAACGTTGTCGAAAGTCAGCAATGATTGGGACACGGTGTCCAAACTACCACTCGTCTCTTTGCCTGCGCCTGCATCATATAAACCGCTTTGTACCGTGGAGTCCGAGTATCGACGTATGGGTTATGAGCCAGTAGTGTTACTGAAGTCCTATAATTTGCGTTTGGCTTGCCAAATGTTGCAAGAAACCGACGCGATTATGTATGCCAGTCAAAGCTCGGCATTGTTGATGCCAGAACTCGCCTCTTACGCAATGCCACCCGTTAATCGTGAGTTCAGTCAGTTTGTGGTCTCTGGCGGTTTCCTTCAAACCAACCGCAACCATCCTTTGCACAGACACCTACATAAAGTGGTGCGACAAACCCTCAATACGCCGCTGATTTTTACGCAGTGACGTCACCTGATGGCATCAGCTGAATGAGAGAGCAGATGCTTTAACCTTATCAATGTTGTGTGATTACATAGACAACTTATTTCTTAAGATATTCAAAAATGAATATCTCAATTACCTGTCTCTTTTTCCTACCCAGCGCTAACCTTATCTCAAATAGTCAGGAGAAGTGGCTCATTTTTATCTTTTTAACTTTTTGAATGTCGATACAGGTACGTGGCATTCACCATTCTCCGT
This sequence comes from Vibrio sp. 1457, assembly GCF_033340195.1. Taxonomy (NCBI): domain Bacteria; kingdom Pseudomonadati; phylum Pseudomonadota; class Gammaproteobacteria; order Vibrionales; family Vibrionaceae; genus Vibrio; species Vibrio sp. 1457. The sequence continues at coordinate 321,705 of NZ_JAWOWA010000003.1, read as the reverse complement.
TATGCATTTTTTTAATTTCTGATGGAGGATTAATCATGCTAGTTGCACGTCTATTTTTATTGCTCGCCATCGTTGCCGAAGTGGCTGGCACCAGCACTATGTCTCTTATCGGACAAGGGCACGGGTGGTGGGGCTACATCGTAATGTATGTGCTGATCGCAATCTCTTACTACTTTCTCGCGTTTGCCGCGAAGAAAATATCTATCGGTGTGGCATACGCTGTCTGGGAAGGGTTAGGTATCTCGTTGATCACCGTGGTGTCGATCATCGCCTTTGATGCCAACTTAAACCATCAAGAGTTGTTTGGTTTGATGTTAGCCGTTGTTGGCATTGTGTGTGTGACCTTAGGGGAATCACATGGTCAACCTAACGCCAAGAAAAATGCCGATAAACCGGCAAAAGAACGTTCATTTTCTACTAGTACAAGGTGCGAATCATGAGTCAATTTTTTACGATGTCATTTGGATTTGTCGTGATGGCTGCCTTGGTCGATATCATGGCCAATATGGCGCTGACACGCTCAAAAGGTTTTAAATATAAAGGCTGGGGCATTGCGGCGATTGTGTTGGTACTGACAGCATTCACGCTGTTGGCACAAGCGGTGAAAGAGATCGACTTAGCCATTGCTTATGCCTCTTGGGGTGCGATCGGTATCTTGGGTACCGCAGTGGGTGGAGCCTTGCTGTTTAAGCAGAAACTCAAGCCAATCGGCTGGTTTGGTATCTTTGTGGTGATTGCTGCCGTCGTGGTGATGAAGACCGCTTGATGTAATTTAATGAATGCTAGATATCGTCATTCTGAGTAGCAAGAGACGAGTGTGATTCAGAATCTACCAACAAAAAGTGCTGTGGAAGAGGGGTTTTCTCTGGCTTCACAGCACCTTGATATTAGATTCCTGATCTCGCCTAGGCTCGTCGGAATGACGGACTCATTCATTTTTAAAAAGAACAGAGGCCAATCCTAAAGTTCGTCATTTTGAACAGCAAGAGACGAGCGTGATTCAGAATCTACCAACAAAAAGTGCTGTGGAAGAGGGGTTTTCTCTGGCTTCACAGCATTTTGCTATTAGATTCCTGATCTCGCCTAGGCTCGTCGGAATGACGGATTCATTCGTTTTTTGGAAAGAACTGAGGCTAATCCCAAAGCTCGTCATTCTGAACAGCGAGGGACGAGCGTGATTCAGAATCTACCAACAAAAAGTGCTGTGGAAGAGGGGTTTTCTCTAGCTTCACAACACGTTGATAGTAGATTCCTGATCTCGCCTAGGCTCGTCGGAATGACGGATTCATTTGTTTAAAAAGAACCGAGGCCAATCCTAAAGCTTGCCATTCTGAACAGCGAGGGACGGGCGTGATTTAGAATCTACCAACAAAAAGTGCTGTGGCAGAGGTGTTTTCTCTGGCTTCACAGCTCGTTGATATTAGATTCCCGATCTCGCTTAGGCTCGTCGGAATGACGGATTCATTCGTTTTTAGAAAGAGCGGTGGCCAATCCCAAAGCTCGTCATTCTGAACTGCGAGGGACGAGCGTGATTCAGAATCTACTAACAAAAAAGTGCTGTGGCAGAGGAGTTTTCTCTGACGTCATAGCATGTCGAGATTAGATTCCTGATCTCGCCTAGGCTCGTCGGAATGACGGATTCATTCGTTTTTAGAAATAGCGGTGGCCAATCTCAAAGCTCGTCATTCTGAATAGTGAGGGACGAGTGTGATTCAGAATCTACCAACAAAAAGTGCTGTAACAGAGGGGGATTTTCTCTTGCTTCACAGCACGTTGATAGTAGATTCCTAATCTTGCTTAGGCTCGTCGGAATGACGGACTCATTCATTTTTAAAAAGAACCGAGGCCAATCCCAACGCTCGTCATTCTGAACAGCGAGGGACGAGCGTGATTCAGAATCTACCAACAAAAAGTGCTGTGGCAGAGGAGTTTTCTCTGGCTTCACAGCACGTTGATATTAAATTCCTGATCTTGCTTGGGCTCGTCGGAACGACGAGGTCTTTCTTCTCGCCTTAAACAATAAAGCTTGCGCCTTCTTCTGCACTCGATACGTTTTGGCGGATCACGCTAAACAGACCTCGTCCCCAAGTTTGTTGGGTCGATTCGGTATCGAAATGAATCAACTCGCGACCAGTGGTGTCGCTTAAGTTGTTCAGTTCACCCGTTTGGCAATCCAGACGAATCAAATCACCGTTGCGCACCAAACCAATCGCGCCACCACGAATGGCTTCTGGAGAAACGTGAATCGCAGACGGAATTTTACCTGATGCGCCAGATAAACGACCGTCAGTAACTAGCGCGACTTTAAAGCCCGCTTTCTGCACGTTGCCGAGGATTGGCATCAGTTTATGCAGTTCAGGCATGCCGTTTGCCGCTGGGCCGTTGTGTGTGACCACAACGATGCAGTCTTTGTTCAGCTCGCCACGTTTGTATGCGGCTTCCACTTCGTGTTGGCATTGGAATACGATCGCTGGTGCCACAATCACGCGTTGCTCTTCTTTCACCGCAGACACTTTCACCACGGCTTTGCCTAAGTTGCCAGTCAATACGCGAGTGCCGCCAGTATTTTGGAAAGTGGCATCCGGTTTGGCGATCACGTCACCGTCTTGGCTGCCTTGGCACGGTGTCCAAGTCAGTTGTCCATCGACAAGACTCGGTAGCGTTATCTGGTCTTCAAATTCACCAAACACGGGTTTCACATCGCGATGCAAAAGCTCGGATTCGTTCAAGCGGTGCAATAACGCTGGCACGCCCCCCGCGTCTTGGAACGCGTTCATATCGGCTGGGCCGTTCGGGTAAACGCGCGCTAATAAAGGAACCACATCCGACAGATCGCTGATGTCTTGCCACGTGAGCAAGATGCCAGCAGCACGCGCCACGGCGATCATATGAATGGTGTGATTGGTACTGCCGCCAGATGCGAGTAGAGCGATGATGCCGTTGACCAAGCTCTTTTCTGTGACCACTTCTGCCAACGGACGGAAGTGTGCAGAACCCGCCGTCATTGAGGCGATTTTCAGAGCCGCGTGATCGGTTAACGCTTTACGCAGTTGGGTATGGGGATGAATGAATGCTGAACCTGGCAGCATCAAGCCCATGGCTTCGAACACCAACTGGTTGGTATTGGCGGTGCCGTAAAACGTACACGTACCCGCAGAGTGGTAAGCGCGACACTCCATATCCAGCAGAGCGTCTTTGCCGACTTCTCCCGCTGCGTATTTTTGGCGCACGTCGACTTTCTCTTCGTTGCTGATGCCTGTTGCCATCAGACCCGCTGGCACAAACGCCGTTGGTAGGTGAGCGTAAGACAGCGCGCCCATCAGTTGCCCCGGTGCGATTTTGTCACAGATGCCAAGCAGTAATGTGGCATCAAAGACATTGTGACTCAAAGACAACGCCGTTGATTGAGCAATTAAGTCACGCGAAAACAGCGACATATCCATGCCTGCTTGACCTTGAGTCACCCCATCGCACATCGCTGGCACACAACCTGCGACTTGCGCTGTATGGCCGTAGTCCGCCAGCACTTGTTTGATTTGCGTTGGGTAGTCTTGGTACGGCTGGTGGGCGCTCAACATGTCGTTGTAGGCGCTGATCAGCGCGACATTGGCATGAGTAAAATCGAGAATATTTTTCTTTTCAGAAGAGCAAGAAGCGGCGACTGCATGGGCTAAGTTACCACAAGATAAACCAACACGGCCTTTGCCAGCTTCGGTTTGCACTTCGGTGCGAGCAAGAAACGCAGCGCGCGCTTCACGGCTGCGCTCGGTCAAACGTTGTGTGACCTCAAGAACAACAGAGTGAGTCATTACGCCACCTCGATCGCTTGCATTTTGATTAGCTCAGCGGCAGAGCGTTCCACCACGTCGCTGATGTCTCCGTCGATACTGATGATCAGAGTTTGAGGCTCGTTGTCTGGGCGCTCTAGCGTCTCGAATTGGCTCTTCACCATGTTTTCTTTCATGAAGTGGCCTTTGCGCATACGCATGCGATTAAGGATCAACTCCATATCGCCATCAAGGAACAGGAAGGTCACGTTGTCGTTGCCTTCGCGGATCTGATCGCGGTAAATCTTTTTCAGTGCTGAACAGACAATAATGCCGTGTTCGTTTTTGCTTTCTAGGCTGTACGCCGCATCACGAATGCGTTCTAGCCATGGCTTGCGATCATCATCGTTCAGAGGCTGGCCCGATGCCATTTTCTGAATGTTCGCTCGTGGATGAAGATCATCACCATCAATGAATTTACGCCCTAGCTTTTTCGCTAGATGCTCACCAATTGTGCTTTTACCACTAGCACAAACGCCCATAACGATGACACTACTACCAGCCATAACTTATCCTCATAACCAAATTTGCGCGTGATCTCAATTTTTGAATTCACTTTAAAATATGGGTTTATCTTATTAATGTTATCGGTAACATGTTACCGGTAACTGAAATAAATGTGAACCATAACACAAACAATAATTCTTAAAGGTGAACCTATGGAGCAATTAACCCAAGCCCCAGATCCTACGTTCCTACTGACGATTGCAGGCCTTGCCATTGCAGCGTTACTCGTTCTGATCATTAAACTGAAAGTCCATGCTTTTGCTTCTCTTACTATGGTGAGTTTAGGTACGGCAATCGCCACTGGCGTTCCTTCAGAGAAAGTCGTATCGACCATGATGGGCGGCTTCGGCGGCACGCTGGCTTCCGTGGCATTGCTGGTTGGTCTTGGTGCGATGATCGGTAAAATTCTTGAAGTGACTGGCGGTGCGAAAGTGCTGGCAGACACTTTGATTGGTCGCTTTGGTAAAGAGCGCGCACCATTTGCTTTGGGCGTCGCTTCATTACTGTTTGGCTTCCCAATCTTCTTCGATGCAGGCCTTGTAGTGATGATGCCAATCATCCTAAGTGTGGCGGCTCGTTTTGGTGGCTCACCAATTAAATACGCGTTGCCTGCTGCCGGTGCTTTTGCGGTTATGCACGCGTTTGTTCCACCACACCCAGGTCCGGTTGCAGCGGCAGAATTCCTTGGCGCAAACATCGGTCTGCTATTGGTGGTGGGTATTCTGGTTGCTATTCCAACTTGGTACCTTGGCGCTTACCTATTTGGTTTGTACGCGGGCAAAAAATTCGATATCCCACTATCTAAAGCCTTCTTTAATGGCGAAGCGATGGTGGATGAGCGCAACGCACCAAAATTTGGCACGGTTATGACCATCCTTGTGCTGCCAGTCCTGCTAATCTGTTTGGATACGGTATTGAACACACTGGCGGTTGCGGGTGTGATTGATGGTAAAACGGCACTGGTTGAGTTCCTACGTATGCTAGGTAAAACCCCAGTTGCGTTGCTGATCACTTTGATTGTCTGTCTGGCTGTGTTTGCCAAAGACTACGGCATGGCAAAACTAGAAAAATTATGTGGTGAGTCATTGGCTCCTATCTGTGGTGTTATCCTAGTAACGGGTGCAGGTGGCATGTTTGGCGGCGTACTGCGCTCAAGCGGTATTGGTGATGCACTGGCTGACGTTCTTACAGACACAGGTATGCCTGTGATTGTGGCGGCGTTTGTGATTTCAACTTGTCTGCGTGTTGCTCAAGGCTCGGCAACCGTAGCGCTAACCACTACGGCGGCTCTTATCGCGCCAGTTGTGGCAGCATCAACAGGTTTGAGTGAGCTCGACCTTTGCTTTATCGTAATCGCGATTGCGGGTGGTGCAACGGTACTGTCTCACTTCAATGACTCTGGTTTCTGGTTGGTATCTCGTCTGCTTGAGATGGATGAGAAAACCACATTAAAAACTTGGACGGTAATGGAAACGTTACTTGGCGGTATCGCGTTTATTATCGTCGCAACATTAAGCTTTATTCTTTAGAGGTTCCCCATGACAACACTTGAACAACGATTAAGAGAAATAAAAATCGTCCCAGTTATCGCAATCAACGACGTAGCACACGCTCTGCCACTGGCAAAAGTGTTGGTAGAAAACGGTTTACCATGTGCGGAAGTGACATTCCGCACCGAAGCGGCGGCGGAGTCGATTCGCATCATGCGTGAAGCGTACCCAGAATTGTTGATTGGCGCGGGCACCGTTCTGACCACAGAACAAGTGGATATCGCGATCGAAGCGGGCGTGGACTTTATCGTTAGCCCAGGCTTCAACCCAACCACAGTGAAATACTGTCAGCAACGTGGTGTGACTATCGTACCGGGTGTAAACAACCCAAGCTTGGTTGAGCAAGCGATGGAAATGGGTCTGCGTACGTTGAAGTTCTTCCCTGCTGAGCCATCAGGCGGCGTAAACATGCTGAAAGCACTCACGGCGGTTTACCCAGTGGAATTCATGCCAACAGGTGGCGTGAGCCCATCCAACGTGGAAGATTACCTAGCGCTGAAATCGGTTGTAGCTTGTGGCGGTACGTGGATGGTGCCAACCGCAATGATGGACAACGGCGATTGGGAAGGCATTGCTGAATTGGTTCGCGCAGTTAAGTAAAACGCACAAACGGCTCCGAAATACCCCCGAACGTTAGAAAAAGTGATACGAAAAAGGGTCATCAAGTTACTTGATGACCCTTTTGCTTTTTGGAATGAAACAGCTTTAGAAGTGATGCTTAATAAAGCGCTTAATAAAGCGAATGAAATCTGCTTCGGCTAGCTTCGCGCACTTCAATGTTTGGGCGTGAGACAATTCTACATCTCCCAAGCCTTCTGCCATGTTGGTGATCGCACACACTGCCAATACGGGTAAGCCGCAATGCGCCGCAGAAATCACTTCTGGCACGACCGACATACCCACCACATCACCACCGATGATTTGCATCATGCGGATTTCGGCTGCGGTCTCAAAGTTGGGGCCTGTGTAAGAGACAAACACACCTTCATTCAGGTGAATGCCATTGGCTTTTCCGACTTCAAACGCTTCTGCGCGCAGGTCTTTGTCGTACGCATTGGCGAGGCTGAAGAACCTCGGGCCGTACTCTTCATCATTCGGACCGATCATTGGCGATTCAGGCATGGTATTGATGTGATCATGAAATACCACCAGAGAGCCGACATCAATACGCTCAGGGCGAAGTGAGCCTGCCGCGTTGGTGACGAGCAGAAACTCACAGCCCAGCTTTTTAAAGGTGCGTACGGGCGTGGTCATGACCTTCATTGAGCCGTGTTCGTAGTAGTGACCGCGACCTTTCATGCACACTACGTCTACGCCGCCCATGGTGCCAAGTACCAACTCACCAGAGTGGCCTTGCACGGTGCTAACCGGAAAGCCTTCGAGCTCTTCGTATGGAATGACCACTTTGTCTTGTAGTTCGTCTGCCAATACGCCTAAGCCAGAGCCTAAAATAAACGCCGCTTTAGGTTGGAAGTTTGGTTTGCGTTCGCGAATGGTTTGTAGCGCGCCGATTACTGGATCGTGATTCATGTTAGTCACCTTCTGGTTGTGTGTTGATTCCATTGTGTGACTTTCTGCGCTGGTTATCTTTGCTTTATTCGCTACTATCATCCTTAAAAAGAGGATGATGAAATTCGCTAGGACTCAATGCATGAAGTCAGAACCATTTGAGCGCGTGACGCTGAAGATGCTGCGTTACTTTTACGAGGTCGCACAAACCAAGCATTTCACTAAGGCGGCCGAGAACCTCAATATCACCAATTCGCCGTTGAGCAATCGCATCAAAGAGTTGGAAGAGGTACTTAACGTCAAACTGTTTGAGCGTGATTCAAGAAACGTCATGCTAACGGAGGCCGGACGATTGTTGGAGTCCAAATGCCAACTGATTTTTCAGACCTTGGATGTCTCGCTCAATCAAGTGCAGCAAGTGGGGTTGAACCAGAGAAATATCCTGCGAGTTGGTGTGGTAAGTAGCGCATTTTGGGGCGGATTTGATCGTCTGTTACAGCGCTTCCATGCTGAGCATGACACTTATCACGCCGACATTTTTGACCTTAACCCAGAGACGCAAAAGAAGCACCTTAGCGAGAAGAAAATCGATGTGGGCATTGTGCGTTTTGCTGATGCACTCAACATTTATCCGTATCAGTCGGTATCTTTGGGCAAAGATGTGTTTGTGGTGGCGGTGTCGGAGCAACATGAGTTAGCCAGCAAATCTTTGCTGCGGCTCCAAGATTTAAAGACGTGTGAGTTTGCGTTTATGAGTTTGGCGAATTCAGCCTCGGCAAACTTCATCATCAATGCCTGTCTGCAAGAAGGCTTTTCACCCCATATTGGCAAACAAGTGGTGGAGCCAAGCACCTTGATGGCGTATGTGGCAAACAGCAATACCGTGACGTTGGTGCCGTCGACGTTTTCTCAGCATCATTGGCATGGGATTCGTTTTATCAAGCTGAAAGAGTCACTGCGTGCAGACTTGTGTCTGATTCATGATGGTAAGCAGGAGAGTGCTATTAAAGCCGAGTTTATTCGCACATTATTAGAGAATGCGAGTTAAGCATGGGATAACAAAAAAGGTCATCCTAAGATGACCTTTTCAAATGATTCGCTGAAATCAGCAATGCGATTAGCGCGTAATTAACGCATCGTTACGAACTCTTCTGAGCCCGTTGGGTGGATAGCCACAACAGAGTCGAAGTCTGCTTTGGTTGCGCCCATCTTCATTGCTACGCCGAAGCCTTGGATCATTTCATCTACCGTGAAACCGATGCCGTGCAGACCAACAACCGTTTCTTCTTCGCCCGCACATACAAGCTTCATCTTACATGGTTGACGGTGCTTAGTAACGGCGGTGTACATCGCCGTAAAGCCAGACGTGTAGACTTTGATATTGTCTTTGCCGTACTTCTCTTCCGCTTCTTGCGTTGTAAGACCGATAGTGCCGATTGGTGGGTGGCTAAATACCACAGTTGGTACCAAATCGTAGTCCATCTTCGCGTTTGGTTTGTTGTTGAAAAGACGCTCAGAAAGTTGACGACCCGCTTTCACTGCTACTGGTGTTAGCTCGATACCGCCTTCCATGATGTCACCCACACAGTAGATGCCTTTCACGTTAGTTTCTTGGTATTCGTCTACCTTGATGTAGCCTTTTTCGTTCGTTGCCACACCGGTTGACGCTAGGTTGATTGCGTCTGTCGCTGGGTGACGACCGATTGCCCAAATCAGTTGGTCAACGTTTTGGCTTTCACCGTTTTCTAGGTGCAGAGTTAGGCTGCCATTGGCTTCTTTTACCACTTCTTTTGGTACAGAGTGGGTGTGCAGTTTTGGACCTTCTGCGTCCATCACTTCAACCAATGTATCGATGATCATTGGATCGAAGCTACGCAGTGGTGACTCTTTACGTACGAACAGGTGCGTTTCTGTACCTAGCGCGTGCAGTACGCCAGCAATTTCAACTGCGATGTAGCCTGCGCCCACAACCGCAACGCGTTTTGGTTGCTCTGCTAGGTCGAAGAAGCCGTTTGAATCGATGCCGTATTCAGCGCCTGGAATGTTTGGAATAGTAGGACGACCACCAACCGCGATCAGTATGTGATCTGCTGTGTAGTGTTCACCGTTTACTTCGACAGTTTTTTCGTCAACAAACTTAGCAAAGCCTTTAATCACGTTTACTTTGTTGTTGCCAAGAACGCGATCGTAAGATTGGTGAATACGACCGATGTATGCCTGACGGCTCTCAACCAGTTTGCTCCAGTCGAAACCTTTCACGTCGACATCAAAACCGTAATCTTCTGCGTACAGGTTCATTGCTTCTGCGATTTGCGCGCCATGCCACATCACTTTTTTCGGTACACAACCTACGTTTACACAGGTACCGCCAAGGTCTTGAGCTTCGATTAGCGCAACTTTCGCGCCGTACATCGCCGCACGGTTTGCAGATGCGATGCCGCCACTGCCGCCACCGATACAGATATAGTCAAAATGAGTCGCCATTACTTTCTCCAAGAGCTTATAAATTTTATCTGGTACATAGATAGATTGGGATGACCTTGCCCGAACTCAATGCCACCGTTATCCCACTATCATAAATCGAATTCGACTAATTCCTAAATGGGAAAAAGCGACAATACTTATGACAAATAGCGATGAGAGGCACAAAAAGAAGAATAAGCACGATTGGAGGGAGAAGGTGAGAGCATAAAAAAGCGCAACGAGAATATCGTTGCGCTTGAAGATATCAGTACTGAAGTGCTTACTCTGGCACAATCCAGTCCACTTTCCAGTGGCCAGTTGCTGGTGAGATCGCGTCTTGCAGGAATGGCAGAATCTCTTTCATCTGGCTTTCCAGTTTCCATGGCGGGTTAATCACAATCATGCCGGATGCCGTCATGCCGCGCTCGTTGGTATCTGGTGCAACACCTAACTCGATTTGCAGAATTTTACGAATGCCCAGTGCTTCCAAGCCTTCGATCATATCTTCGATGTCGTGACGGTTTACCACTGGGTACCAAATCGCGTAGATACCGGTTGCCCAACGTTTATGGCTCTGATGAATCGCTCGCACCACATCGCGGTACTCTTTCGCGAGTTCGTATGGTGGGTCAATCAGCACCAAACCACGACGTTCTTGTGGCGGTAAGCTTGCTTTGAGGCGTTGGAATCCGTCTTCTTTGAAGATGCTCACTTGGCGATCACGATGGAATTCTTGCTCTAACAATGGGTGATCGGCCGGGTGCAACTCGGTCAGCACCATGCGATCTTGTGGGCGGATTTGCGCGCGCGCCACACGTGGTGAGCCTGGGTAGTAACGCAGCTTCTCGCCATTGTTGAGCACTTTAATGGCATCGATGTAGCTTTTGATGTCTTCGGGAATGCTTGGGTTATCCCAAATACGTGCGATGCCTTGTTTGTATTCGCCCGTTTTTTCAGACCATTCGTGAGTCAGATCGTAACGGCCCACACCCGAGTGGGTATCGTGATAAACGAATGGCTTATCTTTTTGTTTCAGCGCATCAAGAATGAGGCTTTGAACGATGTGTTTGACCACGTCGGCATGGTTGCCAGCGTGGAAGCTGTGGCGGTAACTTAACAAATTAAACTCTCGAAACACTCTTTGGTTGAGTGTGGTCTGTGATTTTCACTCTATGGCGGTATTATACTCAAGTAACTTAAAGATGTAGAACTTCCAATCAAATCTGTTCCTCTGATAAGGGGACGCTATTGAAATTTCTTTAAGTCACCCACACTTACTATTGGTAATCGAATTGAACTAGGTGAGTTTCTCGCACTCAAAAGGGTGTGAAATTTCATTTAGGTATAACAAGACTCAAGGACAGAGTAGCGCTGGTTGACTATATGATGGTCATCGCGGCATAGAGAAAGGGAACGGAGCTCCCCCAATCCATGTTGCTGGCTCGTCTGTACATTGAGTTGGCCTATCTACACAAAATAGACAGGCAATCACAGAGTCAAAACACAAAAGGAATTATTCATGTCTAATCCTCTTCTGACGTTTACGGACCTACCTCCGTTTTCTCAAATTAAACCAGAACACATCAAGCCTGCCGTTGAGCAAGCGATTGCTGACTGCCGAGCAAAAATCGATGAAGTTCTACAAGACAACGCTCACCCAACCTGGGACAGTGTGATTGCGCCAATTGAAGAAGCGGATGATCGCTTAAGCCGCATCTGGTCGCCAGTGGGTCACATGAACTCGGTAGTGAACAGCGAAGAGCTACGTGAAGCTTACGAAAGTTGCCTACCAATTTTGTCAGAGTACGGCACTTGGGTTGGTCAGCATAAAGGGTTGTACGAAGCGTACAAAACCATCAAAGCGAGCGAAGAATTTGCAACGTTAACTCGTGCACAGCAGAAAACCATCACTGATGCACTGCGTGATTTCGAGTTATCAGGCATTGGTTTGCCATCCGATGAGCAGCACCGTTACGGCGAGATCAGCAAACGTATGTCTGAGCTGAGCTCTAAATTCTCTAACAATGTGCTGGATGCCACCATGGGTTGGACCAAGCACATCACAGACGAGAAAGACCTAGCAGGTATGCCAGAATCGGCGCTGGCAGCAGCGAAAGCTGCCGCAGAAGCAAAAGAGTTAGATGGTTACCTCATTACGCTAGATATCCCATCTTACCTACCTGTCATGACGTACTGCGATAACCAAGAGTTGCGTAAAGAAGTGTACGAAGCGTACGTGACGCGCGCTTCTGATCGAGGTCCAAACGCAGGCAAATGGGATAACTCAGAAATCATTACTGAGCAGCTAAAACTGCGCCATGAAATTTCACGTATGCTAGGTTTCAATACTTACAGTGAAAAGTCGTTAGCAACAAAGATGGCTGAAACGCCAGATCAAGTGCTGGGCTTCCTGAATGACCTAGCGACACGAGCGAAACCGCAAGGTGAACGTGAAGTCGAAGAGTTACGTCAGTTTGCGAAAAGTGAGTTTGGTGTTGAAGAGCTGAACGTTTGGGATATCGCTTACTACAGCGAGAAACAAAAGCAGCACCTGTTCCAAATTTCGGATGAAGAACTGCGCCCATACTTCCCAGAGTCAAAAGTCGTGAGCGGTCTATTTGAAGTGCTAAACCGCGTGTTTGGCATGACCGTTACTGAGCGCGAAGGCGTAGACACTTGGCATGAGTCCGTGCGCTTTTTCGATATCTTTGATGCTGAAGGCACACTCCGTGGCAGTTTCTACCTAGATCTCTACGCTCGTGAACACAAACGTGGCGGCGCGTGGATGGATGATTGTCGTGGTCGTCGCGTTACGCTATCTGGCGAGCTGCAAACGCCGGTTGCGTATCTAACGTGTAACTTCAACCGTCCAGTGGGCGACAAACCAGCACTGTTCACGCACGATGAAGTCGTGACGCTATTCCATGAATTTGGTCATGGAATCCACCACATGTTGACGCAAGTTGATACAGGTGCTGTTTCAGGTATTAATGGCGTGCCTTGGGATGCGGTTGAGCTACCAAGTCAGTTCCTAGAAAACTGGTGTTGGGAAGAGGACGCTCTGGCGTTCATTTCTGGTCACTATGAGACAGGTGAGCCGCTACCGAAAGCGATGCTAGACAAAATGCTCGCAGCGAAAAACTTCCAATCTGCGATGGGTATTTTGCGTCAGCTAGAATTCGGCTTGTTCGATTTCACGCTTCACACTGAATATGACCCAGAAGTGGGTGCGCGTGTACTGGAAACTCTGGCGAAAGTGAAAGAGAAAGTCGCGGTAGTTCCTGCGGTTGAGTGGGCGCGTTTCTCACACAGCTTCGGCCATATTTTTGCTGGTGGCTACAGTGCGGGTTACTACAGCTACCTATGGGCTGAAGTGCTGTCGTCAGACGCGTATTCTCGCTTTGAAGAAGAAGGCATCTTCAACAAAGAGACGGGTCTAAGCTTCCTGAACAACATCCTAGAAATGGGGGGCAGTGAAGAGCCAATGGAGCTGTTTAAGCGCTTCCGTGGCCGCGAGCCACAAATCGATGCACTGTTGCGCCATTCGGGTATTGCGGCGTAAATTGAGCAAAAAACATCAAGGCCAACCGAACGGTTGGTCTTTTTTGTACATTTTTTATAAAAAATTTTACGGATTTACGTTGCGGTTTATCGGGTTCTGCAACGATATCAATGTCTCCGTGGACTGAACCTCATCAATGGCTTGCAGCTTGTCGATCAGTACAAATTGCAGCTCTTCAATCGATTTGCACATCAATTTGACGAATATGTTATACGCGCCCGTGGTGTAGTAAGCTTCAACGACTTCGTCGAGCGCGTTGAGTTTTTCTAACGCGGAGTGGTAATCACGAGCTGCATTGAGGTTAATACCAATAAAGCAGCACACATCGTAGCCAAGCTTTTTAGTATTGATGATCACCTCCGTTCCTTCGATGATGTCAGCCGACTTCATCTTCTCGATACGCACATGGATAGTGGCAGGGCTGACATCGAACTGCTTTGCCATTTCTGCGTAGGGCGTTCTGGCGTCAGCCATCAGTGTTTTTAATATTGCGCGGTCAAGGTCGTCGAGTTTCGGCAGGCTCGCATTCATACTATGATTTCCGTTAGGGATAGAGTTTTACCTCCCTTTTATACTCATAGCGGATAGGATTCACAAGGTTTGGCAGGAGTAACTGCGGGTTAACTCCGAGCTATGGAGATAATGTGCAGCGTTTTCTGGTTATTGCCGCGCTATGTTGGAGCGCGTTTGCTACGGCCTCAGATCCGAAGGTGTTGGTCGTGCACTCCTATCATCAGGGTTTTTTCTGGACGGACTCCATACAGCGAGGCATCGAGCAACAGCTGGGCGATCGAGCGCTGGACATGCGTGTGCTCTATCTAGACTCGAAACGTAACCAGAGTGAGCAGTTTTTTGCACAACTAAAATCCTTATATCTTACGAAATTACGCAAAGAGCGATTCGATGCCATTTTAGTGAGCGATAACAATGCGCTTGAACTCATGCAGCGTTTAGCCCCAATCATCAAAGACACCCCAGTTATATTTAACGGCATTAATAACTACCATCCTTCTTTACATCGTTCTCTGAATGCAACCGGAGTCATGGAAGATGTCGATTTGGAAGCGAATCTCGCTCTTATTGAGCGCTTACATCCGAACTACACACAAGTTCTCATCGTCAGTGACCACTCGGTGACCGGTGAGGTGTTGCGTTATCAAATCGACAATTTTGTCCTCAAGTTCCCGCAATATCGAGACAAAATCGTACAACTTGTCCCAGACAGCATCATCGATCTAAAACAACAAGTCGCAAAACTGAGTTCCGATAAAGTCGTCTTGTTCTGGACCTATTACCGAGATAAACAAGGTATGGTTGGCAGCGAGCGTGACTGGGTTGGTGTCAACAAAGTCTCAAACGCGCCGCTGTTTATGGTGCATGACATTGGTTTGGGTCATGGCGCAGTTGGAGGGGTTATTCAAAGTGGTTATCGGCATGGTATTGAGAGCGCAGAGATGCTTGAATTCGTTTTGGATAACCCTGATCAGCCTCTGCCTGCGGTGAAAAAAAGTGATTCTGAAATAAAGCTCGATTACCAAGCGGTAGCGCGTTGGGGATTGGGGGCTGAGCAAGAGGTTTCTGCGGTATTTTTTAATAAGCCAATGAAGCTTTCTGAACGTTTTGCCAAGGAAATTCGCCTGTTTGGTAGCCTGTTTGTGGTGATGTCGGTGGTCATTTTGCTGATGGGTTATTATTTACAGCGGATGCGTCGAAGTGAGAGCGCTGCGCGAGAAAGCCAGGCTATTCTAGAATCGATTTTCGATCAGAGCATGCAGTATATGGGTATTTTGGATGCCAACGGTGTGCTTAAATCGGGCAACGATCACCTTCAATCCTTACTTTATCACCAAGGACTGCGTTTAGACCGACCACTTTGGTTTCATCCCAACTGGAGTGAGAAAGCCCAAGCGCTGCTAGAGGAGTATTTCCATGCGCCTCACCATCAAGTGTCGACGTTTGAAGCTGAAATTTGGAGTAAAGAACACGGCGCCTTGGTATTAGAAGTTTCGCTCAAGCCTTTTTCTCAGCAAGTAGGGAATCATAAGCAATACTTGTTTGAAGCGCGCGATATTACCAGTCGTAAATTGATGGAGGACAAGCTCTACCAACGTGAGTCAACCCTACGCAACTATTATGAGCAGCAGCCCGTGATGATGGTGACGCTTGATAGTAATAACCGAATTCAAGAAGTGAATCGATTTGCTCAACTACTTCTTGGCTACAAACCGATGGACATGCTCGGACATCGCCTGAGGGAGTTCTATTTTGATGACAAAGTGCTGTTCCCTCGCCAAGTGTTATTGCAACCCAACCAGCAAGTGCATGGTGTTTGGCGACGTGAAGTCGAGTATCGTCATGCAAATGGTCATCGTGTTTGGGTGCGCGAGAATATTCGTCCGCTGAGTGAATCTGAGCAACTACTGATTGTGGGCGAAGATATTACCGAAACCAAACTGCTTTCCGAGAAATTGGAATACCAAGCTCGCTATGACTTACTGACGGGGACTTACAACAGAAACCATTTTGAACTAGAGCTTAAGACCGCACTGTGCGAAGTGGACAGCCATCGTCGAGTCCACGCCATGTTGTACCTCGACTTAGATCAACTAAAAGTCCTCAATGATACGGTTGGGCATGATGCAGGTGATGCGGCGATTCAATTCTGCGCCAGTATGCTGGAAGGCGTTCTGCCGTACAATTCCATCTTGGCTCGAATGGGAGGCGATGAGTTTGCGGTGTTACTCAAAGACTGTGACGAATATGGCGCCATCAATATTGCCAAACTGATCATCTCGACACTAAGCGAACATCTCTTTATTTGGGAAGACACACGCCTGTTCATCAGTTGCTCAATTGGTATCCGTATCATCGATCATACCGCTGATACGCCACAAATGGTGCACGCTCAAGCAGACTCTGCTTGTCACGCCGCTAAAGAGCAAGGCCGTAACCGCTATAATCTATTCAGCTTAGATAACGAAGAGTTGCAGCGTCGTCAGATGGAAATGCAGAGCGTCAATTTGGTGCATGAGGCATTGTCGAATCAACGTTTAGAACTGTTTGCTCAACCGATAAAAAGCTTACAAAAGCACGAGACTCAAATGTATTTTGAGATTTTGGTGCGTATTCGCAATGGGTACGGTGATTATGTTTCTCCTGCGCTGTTTATCCCTGCTTCCGAGCGTTACAACATTGCCCATTGGATTGATAAGCAGGTTATTACTCAAACACTAGAGTGGTTTGAACAGCGTCCTGAGGTGGTTGAACAGCTTGGTCGCTGTTCGATAAACCTTTCAGGTCAATCTATGGGGAATCAAGAGTTTATTGACTTCTTATTGGAGCGATTGGAAAGTTCGACTCTGCCGTGTGAAAAAATCTGCTTAGAAATCACCGAGACAGCGGCGATGAGCAATCTGGATCAAGCCATTGAGCTGTTTACCAAGCTAAAGGCTTTGGGTTGTATGATTGCATTGGATGATTTCGGATCTGGATTGTCTTCATTTGGCTACTTAAAGAAACTTCCTGTCGATATCGTGAAAATTGATGGTCTTTTCGTGCAAGATATCAACGTAAATGAAATGGACCGCGTGATGGTTCGTTCAATCAATGACTTGGCGAAGCAACTAGGTAAAGTGACGGTGGCGGAGTTTGTCGAAAATGACCAGGTTATGCAGCATTTGATAGACCTCGGTGTGGACTACGGTCAAGGCTACGGTATTGGTCATCCTAAGCCGCTTTCTGAGCTAGTGGAGCAACTGACGGTTGTATAACCTCTGCGTAGCAAGCTCAACCTAGCATTAATAGGTAACTTAGGTATACACTCAGCGCCAGTTACCTCGATTTTTATTGGAGCCTCCTTTTGCAACTGCAATTGATCTGTGAAAACCCGTCTCAACAATCTCATCTTGATGAACTCGCTGCGCGTTGGCAGCTTTCTCACACTGACGATAGCGATTTTGCTTTGGTGCTAACCACCGAGCGTTTGGAGCTACGTAAAGTGGATGAGCCAAAGCTGGGTGCAATCTTTGTGGATTTGATTGGTGGTGCGGTAGGTCATCGTCGCAAGTTCGGTGGTGGTAAAGGCCAAGCAATTGCGAAAGCTGCGGGGTTGAACAAAGGGGCAACGCCAACCGTGTTAGACGGCACGGCAGGTCTTGGTCGTGATGCGTTTGTGCTCGCCTCGCTAGGTTGTAAAGTGCAGATGGTCGAGCGTCATCCAGTCGTAGCGGCTTTGTTAGATGATGGCTTGGATCGAGCGAAACAAGACCCAGAAATCGGCACCTGGGTATCTGAGCGCATGTCGCTAATCCATGCTTCTAGCCATGATGCGCTGGAACAATTGGCGCAAGATAAAGACTTTGTCCAGCCTGATGTGGTGTATCTTGACCCGATGTATCCGCACCCAGAAAATAAAAAGAAGTCGGCGCTCGTAAAAAAAGAAATGCGCGTTTTCCAATCGTTGGTTGGCGCCGATTTGGACGCCGATGGCCTACTAGAACCAGCCATGGCGTTAGCCACAAAGCGTGTAGTAGTTAAACGCCCAGACTATGCTAACTGGCTGAACGAGAAAAAACCGACCATGGCGATTGAAACGAAAAAAAATCGCTTCGATGTCTACGTTAAAGCATCGATGGCATAACTTCCTGACGGCTCAACTTTTCTTGTCACAGTATGGTGTATCGTGCTGTGACTCAGCCTCTCTTTCCTCGTCTCTATTGATAGTTTTCTCTTGCTAATTCCCTTCCCTGACTGTATATCTAACTAAGAATTATTATTATTTCACTTGTTGTGATGCGGTCGATAACTGGGAAGCTGGAGTAGTAGAATGGCTAAACGTTTATGTAAAATGAGTCGCAAACAGATCGCGGCAGAACTTGGTGATATCCATCGTTTAGTTGTCGCACCAAAATTCGTTTGTCGTTCTTGCGCACGCTCTTCATCGGCCAAAGATACCCTTTGTAAGCCAGCCGCAATTCCTCCACAAAAATGCCAAGACAAGCCATTGAGTGAGCAACAAGCATGTGGCTTATTGGTTGAAGCTCTGCCATCACAAGCGATTCCAGTGACCACTAAACAAAGCAACGAAAAAGCCGCGATTGTGAAGCGTGTTGTTGAGCGTGTGAAAGAGAAAAAACAAGCCGAAAAATCTCCGGAGCCAGTAAGAGCCGACGCACCAGTATGGTTTGATTTAGCGGATAAAAAATCGCTCAAGAAAGCGAAAAAAGCACTGAAAAAGCACTATAAGCAGCAAAAGAAGTTGCTAAAAGTGGCGAAAAAACAACAAAAGTTACTTAAGCGTCAGCGCAAGCTTGAAGCGCGCAATGCGAAACTAGAAGTGCTGCTGCCAACGCCACCTAATGCTTTGATGAACGCAATCTCACAAGCCAAAGTGCATTAATCAAACAAAAAACGCTCTCCAGTCGGAGAGCGTTTTTTATTGTCGAAATGTTTATAGGATTAGCTGCGTTACTTATTGGCGTAACTCATCTCTACGCGCTTTTTCACCCAGGTTTCGTTAATCCATAGGGATAGCATGATGATCGCACCGCCAATGGCGAGTCGCATGACATCAACATCGCGGTTCCAAATCACAATGTTTACAATCAAGCCCGCCGGAACCAATGCATTGTTCATTACTGCCAGTGCCCCTGCGTTCACCATAGTCGCGCCTTTGTTCCAAGCAAAGTAACCAAAACCAGAAGCAATCAACCCAAGGTATGTCAGAATGCCCCATTGCGTTGTAGTGGTTGGTAGTTTGTCGAGGTTACCCATGAGCGCGAAAGCCACGGTTGCTACACAAAGTGCACCTAAGTAGAAGTAGCCAAACACGGTGTGTTGTGGCAAATCGACGGGCTCACTCTCCATGATATATTTGTAGCCCACCTGACCGATGGCAAAGCAGAGGTTTGCTCCTTGTACGACCAAAAAGCCCAGTAGGAAATCTTCATTAATGCCTGCAAATTTAATCCAGGCGGCACCAAATACGGCTATTGCAGCGGTAACTAAGTACCAAGGTGAAAAGCGACCTTTCAAGAAGTCATAGATTAGCGTGACGTAAATGGGTGTGAATACGGTGAACAGCAATACTTCTGGCACGGAAAGGAGCAAAAAAGATTGGTAGTAGAAGCAATACATCAAGCCGAGCTGGAAGCCACCGACGGTCATCAGTTTCGCGATCAGGGGTTTGCTAACGCCACGGAATTTCAAAAAGGGAATGAAAACCAGGCTCGCCAGTGCCACGCGCATGAACACCGAGAACCAAGAATCAACCTGACCGGCGAGGTAAACGCCGATCAGGCTAAATGAGAATGCCCAAAGTAGGGTAACTGCGGATAGATAAGCCATGGATGAGAATCTTTATCAACAACAAATGTGCCCGCAGTCTAACCAAGTTTTATCGCTGCGCCAATCAGTCTTTTAGCGGTACGACCAGCATATCGACTGGTGAGCAGTTAATCAGCTGTCGAGTCGAAGATAGAATCTTGCTCCAGAAATCTTGGTGATGACCACAAACCACCAAATCGATACTGTAGTCTTGAATAGTATCGCACAGCTCATTACTCAAATCGCCACTACCGACTAAAGTATGGGCAATTGGGTATTGCGCATATTCTGCGAAGTTTGCCAATTGTGTGCGCGATGCTTCCATTGCTTGATGTTGCGCTTCTGCCATATTGATATCGATAAGCCCGGTGTAGAGTTCTGCGTAGTTCACGTCGATGTGAATAAAAGAGACTTTCGCATCCAGAGGTTTAGCCAGTGATACGGCTTTCTTAATCAACACTTTACTGTCGTCTGAAAGGTCGACTGCCACAAGTATGTGTTTGTAACTCATATTGCTATCTCCTTGTAAGGTCATAGTTTTAGATTAGCACCAACCCCAAAAAAAATTTGCTGAAGTGATCTCATATCGGTGCCGTAGGTACAAAGTCTTGTCTCAGTAATCATGTTATAGTGGCGTTATACCCAAGTGACTTTGATATGCTGAAATAAGCGTAGTGTTACTGACTAGAGTTGAAGTGAAACTTCGCCGTGTCTGCCGGACCAAGCTATTCTCGCAGCGTCACTTATTTCGAGGTTACTTGGGTATATTGCATGCACAATAATAGGAGTTAACATGCTGTCTCAAACTATGGTCGAACAATTGAATGAGCAAATTAACCTAGAATTTTTCTCATCCAATCTATACTTACAAATGAGTGCTTGGTGTGAAGACAAAGGTTTTGAAGGTGCGGCTGAATTTTTACGCGCTCACGCCGTAGAAGAAATGGAGCACATGCAACGCCTATTCACTTACGTGAGTGAAACTGGCTCAATGCCAATCTTAGGCGCTATTGATGCGCCAAAGCATGACTTTGCGAGCCTAGGTGACGTTTTCCGCGAGACATTTGAACATGAGCAAATGATAACGGAAAAAATCAACAAACTGGCGCACGTTGCATTTACTAGCCAAGACTACTCAACGTTTAACTTCCTACAGTGGTACGTGTCAGAACAGCACGAAGAAGAGAAGTTGTTTAAAGGGATTTTAGATAAGATCGAACTGGTAGGTGAAGACGGTAAAGCGTTGTTCTTCATCGACAAAGATCTAGCACAAATGGCGAAAGAAGGTTCATCTTCAATCATGGATGCTCCAGCTGCGTAAACGCGTTTTGGGACGTTGTAAGTAGCGGGTAAAGACGAAGTGTTGGTCGTCTTTTTCTCTTGAGCATTGTTGAAGATGTAGGGAGGAAAAGATGATCAGTGGAGACACAATCTTATTTGCGCTAATGGTGGTAACTGGAGTTAATATGGTCCGGTATCTCACCGCTCTTCGTTCTCTAATTTATATCATGCGTGAAGCTCATCCGCTGTTATATCAGCAAGTTGATGGTAATGGTTTTTTTACCACTCATGGAAACGTCACCAAGCAGGTGAGGTTGTATCACTACATTAAAAGTAAAGAATATCATCATCACCACGATGAAATTTTTACTGGTAAGTGTGAAAGAGTGCGTGAACTGTTTGTTCTATCGACTGCGTTGCTCGGCGTGACGCTACTTGCGGCCTTCATTCTTTAAGAGTCAATAATCCAGAAGTTGTTCTGTCTGAGATTTTGCGGACATACAGAGCGCTTAGAGTTTAAGCGCTTTTCCCTTTCGGTATTTGTCGGTAGAATGTCGCGCCTAGAAAGCAAGGATGTGCAATGTGCACATCCTTTTTTATTTTGATTCGATACCAATCAGTCTAAGAGCTACCGATGAGTAAGAAATTTGATGTTGTTGTAATTGGCGCAGGCGCAGCAGGTTTAATGTGTGCTGCAGAAGCAGGCAAGCGAGGCCGCCGTGTTTTGGTGCTCGATCATGCTAAAAAGCCAGGACGTAAAATCCTTATCTCGGGCGGTGGTCGTTGTAACTTCACTAACTACGACGTTTCAGCTAATCACTATTTGTGTCAAAACCCGCACTTTGTTAAGTCGGCGCTCTCCCAATACACTAACTGGGATTTCATCTCGATGGTGTGTAAACATGGCATTGAGTTCGAAGAGCGTGATCACGGCCAGTTGTTTTGTGTCGATGCATTTACGGCCAAAGATATCGTGAAGATGTTGTTAGCTGAGTGTGACATGCCGAACATCGAGCAGCGTTACCAATGCGATGTTCATTCGATTGAAAAAATTGATGGAGGCTTTCGTTTGCATGCTGGTACTGAGATTGTCGAATGTGAGTCTTTAGTTATAGCAACAGGTGGCTTGTCGATGCCAAAACTGGGAGCGACACCATTTGGTTATAAAGTCGCGGAACAATTTGGTCTTCGAGTTATCCCAACCACGGCAGGTCTTGTACCATTTACTCTGCATAAAGAAGACAAAGAAGACTTTGCTGAGTTATCTGGTATCGCGGTACCTGCGGAAATTACGGCTGAAGATGGCACCATGTTCAAAGAAGCCCTGTTGTTCACACATCGTGGGTTATCTGGTCCAGCAGTGTTACAGATTTCTTCATTCTGGCGGGCCGGACAAAAGGTGTTGATCAATCTTGTGCCAAACGATGATGTTGCTGAGTTATTAGAACGCAGTCGTGAGAAGCATCCAAATCAGTCACTCAAGAATACGCTTGCCAAAGTGCTGCCTAAGCGTCTGGTTGAAGTCTTAATTGAACGTAAAGAGCTAGTCGATAAACCGCTAAAACAGTTCAATCAAAAGGAGCTTGCGGCGATTGTGGAGCGTCTAGAGCATTGGGATATCGCCCCGAATGGCACTGAAGGCTACCGAACCGCGGAAGTGACACTCGGCGGTGTCGATACTGATCACTTATCCTCGAAAACCATGGAATGCAAAGACATTAAAGGGCTTTATTTTATTGGTGAAGTGATGGATGTGACTGGTTGGCTAGGGGGCTACAATTTTCAGTGGTGCTGGTCGAGCGGCTTTGTTGCGGGGCAGTGGGTTTAATCAAACACCAAACGCAGCCTAACTGCATAAAAGATAAGATACAAAAAGAGCACTGAATAAAAGTCAGTGCTCTTTTTGTATTCCCATAGCGAGTTACTCGTCTTGATACTTTTCGAGTTTGTTATAGAGCGTTTTCACGCTAATGCCTAACTCCTGCGCTGATTCCGTTTTATTTCCTTGATTCTCTTCAAGGGTATTGAGAATGGCGGCTTTTTCTAGCTCTTCTAGCGAAACGCCCGCCGGAACAAGGTCTTCGATGCTGGTGCCTGTTTCCAATGGTGGTGTGTCGAAGATAAGGTGTTCATCTCGGATGGTGTCATCAGCCAAAATGAATGCACGCTCGATCGTGTGTTTGAGCTCACGGACATTACCTGGCCAGTCGTGTGCAGCGATTTTTTGGATCGCAGAGTCAAGAATCGTTTTGGTTTTTGCCTCATTGGCGTTGCGGTGCGCAATAAAGTGCTTGGCCAGACCTACGATATCACCGCCTCGTTCTCGCAGTGGCGGTATCGTTAATGGGAAATGCGATAAGCGGAAAAACAGATCTTCACGCAGGAACTGCTCCTCAATGGCGATTTTAGGATCACGGTTTGTAGCAGCAATGATGCGAGTATTAGCGATATGAACCGTATTACTGCCAACTGGGCGATACTCTCCGGTTTCTAGCACCCGCAATAGCTTCACTTGATGCTCGATAGGCATCTCGGTGATTTCATCTAAAAATAGGGTGCCGCCCTCTGCCTGCTTAAATACACCTTGGTGAGTTTTATTTGCTCCGGTAAAAGCGCCTTTCTCATGGCCAAACAGTTCACTATCAACCAATTCAGGGCTAATGGCACCACAGTTAATCGCTATAAAGGGCTGTTGTTTACGCTCACTCGCTAAGTGGATGGTCTGCGCCACCAGTTCTTTGCCTGATCCACTTTCACCGACAATAAGGACGTTGGCTTCTGTTTTAGCAACGCGCCTGATCATACGATAGAGCTGATGCATCGGAGAGGAAGAGCCGACCAAAAGACCAAATTGGTCAAGATCGCTGGTGGACACTTTACGCCCTTGATCTTGTTTGTGTTGATAGTACTGGCTGACTTCGCTCAGGGTGTCCGTCAGAATGGCAATATCAACGGGCTTTCTGTAGTGAAAAATAGCACCCAAGTTCATCAGCTTATCCAAGTTCTCGTTTGGAGCGCCTGAGCTAATGATGATCAAGTCCATATCGTAGATGTCTTCGATATTAGAAAGACGTTGATAATCTGCACTAGTAAAGTGGGCGACTTCAACAATCGCAACTTCCGGTTTGAGTTGTAGGAAATCTTCAATCCATTGGTCTGCGGCATCGATGTCATGCAGACGAAATTTGTTCAGTTCCTGGCAAGAAGCGATGGCATTTTTAAGTGATGGATCTTGTATTCTTAGAAACAGGCTTGGCATCGACATAGAAATGTCCTCTTTACTATGACAGAAACAATGTACGTGGATTATTCTCACTTCACAAGACAAAATATTGTCAGCATAGATTTAAGGATTTGTTCGGTATTTTTATGTTGTTAGCCCCTTTTTGATATATATCGGTGAGAGCCATCAGTAGATATTTCCTTTTGTTCAGATTTTTATTTTTAAAATAATAATTTTGCTATTAATTGATTCTGGAGAAATAGCCTTTCTGTTTTATCAGGTTATTTCTGCACAAGTGGCGGAGGCTTTATCACCGATTAAAAATTACATTTTTTACGTGTAAATAATTCATGCTTATACTTTATTGCTCATCTCATTTTTACCTCTTTCCTTTATTAGTCACTTAAAAACAATGAGTTATAAAGTTGGCACATGGTTTGCTCCTAGGGAAGTGCAACGTCAATAAAGGAGAATTACCATGAATAACATCGCAGCTAAAATTGTACTTACGTCAGTTCTTGCTACTTCATCTACAGCAGTCTTAGCGAGTGATAAATGGGAAAAAGAATCCATGGACGCTTGGCTAGATGGTAAAGCTGAAACCACACTACTGCTAAACAGCAATCTCAACTCTTTTGATATCAATACCGATGTAGAGAATCAGGTCGTTACCCTTTCTGGTTCGGTAAACAATGATCTTGAAAAATCACTTGCCGAAGAGCTTGTTACTGGTCTTGATGGTGTGAAAAAAGTAAACAACGAATTGTCAGTAGTGAATGAAGGCAAGAAAGAAACTGATTCAGAAGCTTTAGCTACACTGACCGATTCTAAAATCACGACTATAGTTAAAACGCGCCTACTAATGGATACCAATGTGAGTGGTACGGATATTGATGTAACGACAGAACGCAAAACGGTAACGTTGGCAGGTAAAGTTAATTCAGATGCGGAGCATGATCTTGCAATTTCAATTGCAAATAACACCAATGACGTAAATAAGGTGATTGATAAGCTAGAAGTGGTTCAATAATAGCGAGCCGAGTGATTTAACCCACTTTTATTAGGAGGTAACACTATGGTTCGTTGGATGTTTATTTTTCTGGCACTGGCACTAATTTCTGCACTATTAGGCTTTACCGGTATTGCAGGAGCTGCTGCCTCTATCGCGCAAGTGATATTTTACCTATTCCTACTGTCATTAATTGTATCAATAGTGATTGTTCTACTGGGAAGAAAAAACGTAAATAGATAGGAGATTCCATGCGACTTACGTCATTTATTTACCGTATCGCCGCAGTATTCGGTTTGGTGTTTGCGTTGGCAGCTTGTAGTGAAGAAGGGCCAATGGAACAGGCCGGCAAAAAGATAGATGAAGCCGCCGAAGAAACCCAAAATGCGATTGAAGATGAATGTGAAAACATTAAAGAAAACCTAAACGCTGAAGACCAAGACTGTTAGCCGAATTAGGTTAGGTTTTTTACGCATAGCTATGTAAGAGAGGGGCGGTCAATCACCGCCCTTCCTTTTGTCCCAATTGTTTACAATCAGATAAGGAGTCAAAGATGAAAAACATATTTGATGTACTGAAAGAGAGTCATGAAAAGCAACGCCTTTTACTCGATGCTCTGATGGAAACGTCTGGAGATTCCCCCGCTCGTGAAGAGTTTTATCACAACCTTAAAGAGGAACTCGAACAGCACGCAGCGGCAGAAGAGCGGTTTTTCTACGCGCCTTTAATAGATAGTGATAAGACCATTGATCTCACTCGCCATGGCATCGCAGAGCATCATGAAATTGATAAAGTGATTGCACAGCTTGATGCAACCGATATGAGCTCGCCAGCGTGGCTCAACCTAATGAAAACCTTGCGTCACAAAGTGTTGCACCATCTTGAGGAAGAAGAGCAGCGTTTCTTCCAGTTAGCCGGTAAGGTAATGACCGATAAGCAGAAAATGAAACTAGCGGATGGTTATGTTGAAGAGATGGTAAGCTAGGTAGAGTGTTGGACCTTTTCGTGCCATTTCGGCACGGGAAGGCACTCAATCAAGGCGTTTACTAAAGTTCATGTATCCAAGCTCAATCCCCCGCGTATTCTAACTTCCACTAAAAAGTGTACTCGCTGAAGGCAAGGAGAGCGAATGTTTATCATCAAATATTATATTCTTGGCGCTCTGATCAGTTTATTGGCCGCTATCTATACGCCTCAAATTATCGTTAGTTTGCTGTTCTTATGGATATCGCTTTCTTTAGCGTTGGTCAGCGTAGCCTACGTATTCGACATTCCCTCTATTTTTAGAAAAAACCAAGATGGCAAGATTGTCAGGTGGATTCGCTGGGCATTCATCCCATTTCTATTGGGGGCTAGAGCGTATAACGCCTGGGAAAGACGGCGTGATACAGTGCCTCCAATCCAAAAAGTCAGCGACAATTTATACCTATCTCGCCGTTTGTTTCAGAGTGACTTAGATTTTCTCGAATCCAATGAAATCTCTTGTATTGTCGATGTCACCGCAGAATTTGCAGGCCTTGAAAGTGCGATGACCGACAAGCAGTTTCATTACCTTTCGATTCCGGTACTCGACCACAAAGCCCCAACGCTAGAGCGCCTTCGCCATGCGATTAACTGGATTGATACTCAAATCTCGTGCTCGCGGGCAGTGGTTGTGCATTGTGCGTTAGGGCGTGGTCGTTCAGTGTTTGTTGTGGCGGCGTATTTACTGAGCAAAGACCCGTCACTGACGGTTGAATCCGTGATGAAAAAAATCAATGACGTACGCAGTACCGCGAGATTGAATAAATTACAGATTAGAACGTTACGAGCGATCAGTGAAAAAGGCGTACTAGGGCTGGATCAATCCACTTGGATGGTGGTTAACCCTGTTGCAGGTGGCGGAAAATGGGAGGAAAACGAACAGCACCTGATTCGTGAACTAACCAAAAAATATCGCTTGAGTATTCATCAAACCACCACAAACCTCAGCGCCGAGCAGCTAACACAACAGGCAAAAGAAAGTGGAGCTAAGCAAATCATCGTAGCTGGTGGCGATGGCACAGTAACAGAGGTGGCGAGCCAATTGGTGGATACCGACCTAAAACTCGGTATTGTTCCGCTCGGAACTGCCAATGCGTTATGTCATGTGCTCTATGGCGTTGGCGCAAAATTCTCACCGGTCGAAAAAGCGTGTGAAGCGTTGCTTGGCGGACACTGCCAACGTATTGATACTGCGGAATGTAATCAGCGGCTTATTTTATTGGTCTTAGGCATTGGGCTAGAACAGAAAATGATCGAGCACGCTCAGCGAGAAGAGAAAAATGTTTTTGGACAACTCGCTTACCTCACCGGCTTTTTTAATGCTGTAGTGGCGGAAGAAACGCAAGCTTTAACCGTATCGTTAGACGCTCCAACTGAAGATGGAAACCACGACAAGAATACACAAACGCTTGACGTCCATAGTTTTGTCGTTGCGAATATCGCTCCATTTAGTACGTTGCTTGCCCAAGGTGGTGATGCGCCGCAGCCTGATGATGGCAAGCTGCATATCACATATTTAGATAACACCGAGTCTTTAGGCGGACGTCTTATCGCCTTGTCGGATCTGACATTAACGAGCGTAGGCGCACAGGAAGAATCGACACATTTTCAATACGCGACGGCTCAGAGCGTCACTATTTCTGCGAATAAACCGATTGAATATGTGATTGATGGTGAACTGTATTCTGATGAGCAACTGGCAATCAAGCTGCGTCCAAAGTCATTGAACGTATTTGTTCCAAGCCAGAGACGTAAATCAGCTTCGCTTTAACACAGATAATCCGCGGATAACGCGCCATTTGCTTCGTATTCTACATGGCGCTTTTTCTGTGCTGTTTGATGATTTGGTGTGCGTCGTAAAAAGGCTATCAAGGTCGCTGCGTAGATGCAGCGGCTTTTGTCTATCTGCACCTTTTTATTAGGTTGATTGGGGATGAGGGTTAAACAAAGTGAAGAAAGAAGGGCGAGTATAATTACTCACCCTGAGGTAAGTGCTTTTCAATTTCATCGTTTTCAACTTGTAAAGCAGCTAACCAATAAGAAACAAGTGCGGTTAAGTTGGTGTCGTCAATGGCTCTAAGCAGGGCTTTTAAATCATCTAACAGTAATTTATTCATAAAATGCATTTCTTTGTAATTACCTAGCTCGGCAACGCCGTATTCGGTGGCATTTTCTGCAATGAATTGTTCACCATCTTGGTCGAAAAACAGCTTCGCCATCTTTTTGATCATCACTTTTTCTATTTTCACGAATCGATATGCCGCTCTTGCGAGTGTCATATGTGATTGCGGGTTAACGAGAGGCAAACACGTTTGGCGATGGTGTGTCATTTTTACGAGTAGCTCCCTTACTCGATTGTTATCCAATGTCATAGTGACCTCTTTATTTGTGATTATTGTCGTGGGACATTTCTCGTGACGGTTATGTTAATGCGCCTGTGGGCTTGTCAGAAATGGCCAAAGCAAGTTGGCCATTTCTTTGCTCAATACCGAGCTTTATTGCAAGGGCGACCACCAGGTTTTAGCTAATAAGGCTGATGCTGCTGAGTTTTTCTTTGCAACTTTTTATATCGCTACGAACTTTCAGCAGAACCGAGTTATCCGCCTGCTCTGGGTGGGAAGTAATCAAATTCTCAATCTCTTTGAGTACCTTGCTTTCGACACCTTCAAGCTGTTCTAAATACATTGACTCTTTGTCAGAGGACACTTCCTTCATCACGTCGCTGTAGACCTCACGCGCCTTGATGGTGTAGGAAACCGGAGTGTCGTCGGCAGATTCTTCATTGTTACTTCCTAGAGAGTAGGGAGTGAGCTCAATGACTGCATGCTCACGTACTCTGAGCAGTTCTACCAACACATTATTCAAAGAAGTGTTGTCAATGTTCTCGATGGCCTTGTTGTAAATTTCATTTCCGCTTTCGATAAGCTCAATGATTGAGGCGATGTTTTCATTTTTCATATGCCACTCCTTATTTACTGGTGATAGGGGTGTTTGAGCGTTTGGAATACAAACACGATGTTTCGTCTTCAGTTGCAGGTTGTATGCCAATGAATTTTAAGTCTTATTAATCAGTGACTTAATATCTTGTTTTGCAATAACTTGCTAACAGTCGGTAAGGCGCTAAGAAAAAATTACAAGAATGGCGTGGAAAGCCTGGAAAGAATTACACGTACAGATACGGCTTTTTATCGAAATAAAAATAAAATCAATAAAAAACAATAACTTAAAATTCTGGCATGGATATGGCTTTGTAGGGAGTAAGTGAGGTCAAACATTGTTTCACTTGATTCACTACTCAACTCATTAATGGAGGCTAGTTATGGCTACTACAAAAGAAAGCACAGTAAAACCTCAAGAGCAGTTAGAAGAAGCATATCACTTAGCGGAGCAAGCCACGACGGAAGCTGTTGGCGCGATGAAAGACCAAGCCAAAGAGAAGCTGGATGTAGGTGCGCAGCAAGTTCAGCAGGCGACTAAGTCGGCAGAAAATGTAATCAAGGAGCGCCCATTGCTGAGCATAGGTTGTGCCTTCCTTGCTGGTTGGGCGGTTTCGAAGCTGATCAAATAATAGTGGTCACCAAGGATTAAGGCACACAACAGAAAGGCGAGGCTTCACATGAATAACTCAGGGCAAGTTACCAATCAGCAATCAGGCTCGGCGGCTTCAGACAGCGGCCGAGCCCCTGATGGGGCAGAAGAACAGGATATCCAACAAACCATTAATGGTTTGAGCAGCATTCTTGCGCAATTGGACCAACTGACGAAATCGCTAAAAGTATGGTCAGGTTCAACGTTGGATTTGTTCCTCTTGGAGATGAAAGTTAACGTGTCCGCAGTGCGTCAGATTTTGCTGTGTACCGTTGTTTTTACTCTATTGTCGGTATTGTTCGTATTCAGTTTGTGCCTTGCCTCTGGGGTGGTGGCTTATCAGTTAACTGCCAACGTGTATGTTGCCGTGGGTGTATTTATCACATCATTAGGCTTGGCATTATTTGCTTTAGCCTGGTGGCAGAAGCGTTTAGTTGGATTTCTTGGATTCAAAAATACGACAGAACAATTACAGGAGGGGTGGGATGCGCTCGCTACAAAAGCTCAATCGAGCCATGCGGATCAAGCGGATGGAAGGTAAAGCGTCTCTAGAGCAATGCTGTTTGTCGATGGAAATGTTCACGTTTACCACCAAGAAGTTTGTGAGAGAAAACCCTTGGACGACATTAGGCATTAGTGCTGTCGTTGCCGTTACCGCTGCAAAAGCAGGTCGATTGTCTCGACTGACTTCTTCTATTTCGTCAATGGGGCTATTGGTTAGCAGCGTGTCTGATATTACCGATTCGCTCACAAAGCCGGTCGCGGCAGCTTCTCTGGATGAGTCAGATGCGGAGCAAAATGGAAATGCAGCAACACAAGTAAGCAACGCTGCGACGACAGAGGGCGAACCACTCTAATAGCGGATTTCACCGCAAAATTTTCTTACCGATTCTGAGCTTATTATGACAGCGAAATTGAACATTCCTGCCAACACTGCGATTGGTACAACGCTTCTCGTCCTGTTACTCGTCCCAGGGCTGTATTTTGCCAAGCCAATATTGTTACCTATTGTGCTTAGCACCTTTATTTCTCTGCTGTGCAGTCCTTTCATTAATTATCTTGAAGACAAAGGCTTACCACGTGCTATTACCGTCGTGTTGACGCTGTCATTCCTCGTTGGCGCCTCAATTATTGGTCTTGCCGCCATGTCGGAGCCCGCCAAGCAATGGTGGTCTGAGCTGCCCAGTATCGTGAAAAATGTGTCGCAAGAAGTAAGCGAAGTTACTAAAGCTTCGGCTGATCACCTTAATACTCCATTGAATATCGCCAACGATATGAGTATGGATGAGGTCGGGAACAACACCGTATTTTCTTTGGTAAAAACGCTCGCGACCACTACGCCGACGATTTTGACACAAGCGATGATCGTGCTGTTTATGGTTTACTTTATGCTCAATCATGGACGAAGCTTATTTCGAAAGTCAGTGTCTTACTTACATGGGTTCGCCAAACAGCGCCAAGCGATTGAGTTGGTCAAAGCGCTACAGAAAGACCTATCTCGATACATTGGCACCATCACTTTAGTGAATGCTGGGCTGGGGTTGAGTGTCGGGGCCGTGTTTTTTGTTCTAGGCCTTGAAGATCCATTTCTATGGGGCGCATTTGCAGGCGTGATGAATTTTGCGCCGTACCTCGGCCCTGTCATATCCATGATGAGCTTTGGCTTTGTTGCTTATCTTCAGTTGGAGTCGGTCAGTTTTATGCTGACGGTGGTGTCTATCTATTTACTGCTCAATTTGATTGAAAGTCAGTTTGTTACACCAACACTATTGGGGAAAAGGTTTAACTTAAACCCGTTAGTGATTTTTGTTTGGCTTGTTTTTTGGGGCTGGCTTTGGGGCGGAATGGGACTATTGATCGGTGTGCCGTTGCTGGTTTGTATCAATATTTTGGTTGATCGTCTAGAGCTATGCCAATCAACCCAAAATCAAGCAAAACAAATCACCTCCGCGGACGTGGCACCGCGAGAGTGACTTGAGGATCAAGCTGGTTCAACGAAACAGTTTTTCAGCGCTCACTGGCTGACTAAACAAATATCCCTGACCATAAATACAGCCTTTTTCGAATAAATAATCGGCTTGTTCCCGAGTTTCTATCCCTTCCGCGACGACTTTCAACGACAGCGTTTTTCCCATGGCAATAATGGCATTCACAATCGCGTTGCTGTCGCTATTACTTGGGACATCACTGACAAATGAGCGGTCAATTTTCAGTTTGTTGATTGGCAAACCTTTCAAGTAAGACAAAGACGAATAGCCAGTTCCAAAGTCATCCAGAGAAATCTCAATACCCAGTTCTCGTAATTGATTTAACGATGAAATGGCTTGTTGAGGGTCGATCAGTAAAAAGCTCTCTGTGATCTCTAAATCTAACCGTTGGGCAGGGTATCCGGTGTTATCGAGGATAGTACTTAATCGCTGAATGAAATTTGACTGCTGAAGCTGCAACGCAGAAACATTGACGGCGATTTTGCCAAACTCGATGCCTTGGTCCAGCCAAGCATTACCTTGCAAACAAGCTTGTTGTAACACCCACTCACCAATGCTTTGAATCAGCCCTGTTTTTTCTGCAATTGGAATAAAGTCTGCTGGTGGTACAAGGCCAAACTCTGGATGCTGCCAGCGTAATAAAGCTTCCACGCCGACAATCGTATTTTGTTCCAAATTGTATTGCGGTTGGAATTCTAACCGGAGTTGTTGTTTTTCTATTGCTTGATGCAAAGCGGATTGAATGCGTACATGGGATACGGATTTATCGGTCAAATTCGGTGAGTAAAACGCGTAGCCGTTGCGTCCATTTTTCTTCGCTAAGTACATCGCGGTGTCTGCGTTTTTCAGTAAGGTTTCACTGTCTTGACCATCTCTTGGGTACAAGGCAATACCAATACTGGTTGAGACACGAAGTGAGTCGTGGTTTGCCAAGTCGAATGGTTGCTGGAATACGCTTAGAATATCGCCGACGGTTTCCAGTAAGGCAACATCACTATGGATGTCTGGCAAAATAATCACAAATTCATCGCCGCCAATACGAGCCACATGCGCATTGAGGTGAAGCACATCTTGCAGACGAATCGCTAACTTAGACAGCAATTGGTCACCACAGAAGTGGCCCATGCTATCGTTGATGTGTTTGAAATGGTCGATATCTAAGAATAGGGTGGCAAACGTCTGCTGGTTTTTGTGTCCGGTTTCGATGTGTTGTTCGAGTAAGCTGAGTAAATGGGTGCGATTAGGTAGATTGGTTAATGGATCGTAAAAAGCCATGCGCTGCAGCTTTTCTTCGTGTGCCTTACGCACAGAGATATCTTCAAACACACAAATGTAGTTAATAAGGTGGTTTTTATCGTCCATTACGGCGCTAATGGTCGCTAATTGCGGATAAATGCTGCCATCTTTCTTTCTGTTGATGAATTCGCCTTTCCATTGGCCTTTGTTTTCGAGTTGATGCCACAACTGTTGATAGAAACCTTGATCATGATGGCCTGAGCGCAGAATTCGTGGGTTTTTTCCTATCACCTCTTCAGAGCGGTAGCCTGTAATTTGGGTAAAAGCCGTGTTTACATCAATGATGTTGGCATTGCGGTCTGTAATGACCATGCCTTCTTGCGAATTGTTGAAAATTTGGGACGCTAAGGAGAGCTGCGTTTCTACCATTTTTCGGCGGGTGATGTTACGTGTCATCCCCAGAATGCCGATTAAGTTTCCCGCATGATCACGGACAGGAGACTTAATGGTTTCTAGCCAAGTGGGGTTATTGTTTTCATCAATTTGACGGCATTCTTCAACAATATTTTGCGTGCCCGTGGCTACCACCAATTTATCGGCATCAATGAATTTTTCCGCACGTTCATGGCTAAACAGAGCAAAATCGTCTTTTCCAATGATTTCACTGTTGGTTTTTTGCCACGCATTTTCTACGCTTCGGTTGGTCATCGAATAAAGACCATCCATGCCTTTTATCCATACGTGGTCTTCAAGGCAGTCGATAAACTCTTGTAGTGTTGGTGTTGGCTTTATTTCCGCGCTTTGATGTCGCGTTTGTTCTTGCTGCCAGTGCAAGTTGATATCAAAGCTGATCCGCCCCGCCATTGCGCTTAGCCATGCCGAAACAACCGTTGATTGATCATTAGGGTGAGTCAGTGTCAGTACGGCAAGCAATTCGCCATTAGGTAGCCAAATCGGTCCAATGCTCAAGGTTTGCTCTTCAAAGGGGGTATGGCTAACTGTAAAATCTGTCGGCGTAAAGTGATCGACAACTTGCGTTATCACATCGACGATAGCACGATGATTTTGGGTTGAGGTGGACACCTCAGTCGATAGCCACTGCTGAGTATCGCTCAGAGTATAAAGCTGTCCCTGAGCTTGAGTTACATTACAGCATTGTCGCAGAACGTGTTGCCAGTCTGCCATCAAAGGCGAAGGAATAGCGAAGCGAAACATAATTAATAACGAGTCCTAAATCGCCCAAAGGTAATTATATTAGAATCTAGCGTAAGCTATTGGGCTTTGTGAGTATCGTATCCAACGCGTAGCTAAATCCTAGCAGCGTAAAGTGCTTTCTATCATTAAAATGTTATCTATATCTCTTTTTTATCCAACTTATTGCATCGTTTTTTAGGGCTTTTGATAGGTGATTAAGAAGCGTTTACCGCTTTGGTTTTCTTGCCCCATGAGACTTGCTGAATGACTAAGCCACTGATGATCAATACCAGGCCAATCAAGGTTGAAGGGTGAATTTCTTCGCCGATGATGGTAGCTAACAACATGAGTGAGATAAATGGAGAAGCAAAGATCAGATTACTGATACGCGCGGTGTTTTGCGTTGATTTGAGTGCGCTCAGCCACAAAACGAAAGTGATCCCCATTTCAAACAGTCCGACATACGTCACCGCTGCCCAGCCTTTAGCTGAGATTGCCTGCCAGTCAGCACCTTCATAAAGACTTAAACCAATGGCGAATGGAATAGCGACCAAAAAGCCGAGCAGAACGCCAACCACAGGGTCGGCCTTATTTTTGGTATTTAAAATCCAGTAACCGGCCCACAGCAGCGTTGATAGCAGCGCAAGACCAACACCCAACGGGCTCTCAAATTCCATGCCTAAAAGATTGCCTTGTGTGGCAATCACTATCACGCCGACATAACTAAAACCGCAAGCCAGCCAGTCCTTACCACGGATCTTTTGTCCTAAGAAAACAGCAGCCATTAGCGTTAAGGTGATGGCCCAGCTGTAGTTGATCGCTTGAGCCTGAGATGCGGGCAGCAAGTCATATGCTTTGAACAGAATAACGTAATACGCCAAAGGGTTAATCAACCCAAGCAGTAGGTAATACCAAGGGTTTGAGAAAAATGTAGCGCTTAACTGGCCCAATTTACCTTGCACACCACAGATTACTGTTAGTGCAATCGCAGAGACGATGCTGGCAATGCATAGCATTTGAATCGGCGTAAATTCTGCCAGCGTGAGTTTAAATGCGGTTGCAACGGTAGACCAAAGTAATACTGCTGAGAGCCCAAATCCTAGGGCGCGACGCTCGTTCATGATGCCTCTGCGTGATGATGTGCCGCTCGGTTTGGATAATTTGAGCGGAAGAAAGAATATTATAGGAAGGCCTAGTGTATGCGAGGATTTTTCATCCAACAAACTGGACATTTATCCAGTGTCTAAATACCATTGTTATAGATACAAAACACAGGCTAACTCGCTATTATGCAATGGATTCTTGAGTACCAATCTCTCATTCTCTCTTCTCTTTGTGCTGCCACGCTTAGTGGTGTCGCTGCCGGTTGGTGGGTGAAACAGCGTTTTATCACCCAAACTCAGCTTCTCGAGCAACAACTTGTTTCAGAAAAACAGCTTCATCAACAGCAACTTGAACAGGTCAAGCAAAGCCTTGCCGATGCTCAGCAAGAGTTGGATGAGTTAGATGATGAGCGCGATAAAGCCGCGTTTGAAGTGCGTCAAACGCACGGAAAGCTGATGGCAGCTATGGAAAAACTGCGTTACTTCGAGGCTGTAAAGCAAGAGCGCCAGCAATACTTTGATGAGCTTGGTCAAATGCGTGAACACAAATCACGTCTAGAAACGCAGCTGCGTGAACAGCAAGCTCGCCATGAGCAAATTAACCAAGCTAATGCCGAAAAACTGCAAATTTTAGAACAAGCGGAAGTACGCTTGAAACAACAATTTGAGCACTTGGCCAACCAATTGTTTGAAGAAAAAACCGCGAAGGTCGATTTGCAAAACCGTCAGAGTTTAGAAGGCTTGTTGTCACCGCTTAGAGAACAGTTAGAAGGGTTCAAAAAGCACGTTAATGACAGCTTTAGCCAAGAAGCTAAAGAGCGCCATACCTTAGTGCATGAGCTGAAAAACCTGCAACGTTTGAACGAGCAAATGACGCGCGAAGCGGTTAATTTGACCCAAGCGTTGAAAGGGGACAACAAACAGCAAGGTAACTGGGGCGAAGTGGTGCTCGCTAGGGTACTTGCCGAATCTGGCTTGCGTGAAGGGCACGAATATCAGACTCAGGTGAACTTACAAAATGAAGCAGGCAAGCGTTACCAACCTGATGTCATTGTGCATCTCCCACAAAACAAACAAGTGGTTGTGGATTCTAAAATGGCGCTGGTTGCCTATGAGCGCTACTTCAACGCCGAAACTGATGCTGAGCGCGATCAGGCTTTGAATGCGCACTTAGCTGCTCTACGTGCACATATCAAAGGGTTAAGCATGAAGGACTACCACAAACTCAAAGGTATTCAGAGTTTGGACTATGTTCTGATGTTTATCCCGGTTGAGCCGGCGTTCCAAGTCGCGATTCAAGCCGATCCGAGCTTGATTAAAGACGCGATGGAGCAAAACATCATTTTGGTGAGCCCAACAACGTTGCTGGTGGCATTGCGCACCATTGATAATCTATGGCGCAATGAACGCCAAAATGAAAACGCCAAAATGATTGCGCAGCGTGCGACAAAACTCTACGACAAATTACGATTGTTTGTAGACGACATGGAGGGGCTCGGCGGTGCGCTGGATAAGGCGAATCAAAGCTATCAAGGTGCGATGAACAAGCTTGCCACAGGGCGCGGAAATGTGATTCGCCAAGCCGAAAGCTTTAAACACTTGGGAGTTGAAATTAAACGACCGATTTCTTCCGACCTCGCGCAGTTAGCGCAGAGTGATGCATTTTCAGAAAATGACCCGTTAGTAGAAAGACATCCGGCTGAGGATAAAGTAAACTAATCGCCCGCAGTGCAGTGGGCGATTTTATTTGTCAACAAACGCCCCGTAGAGGAAAGCGCTGCCTAAGAGGAATTAGAATGACGGACACAAGTTTGCAATCCAATACAGCGTTAGAGAATGAAACCACTCACTTTGGTTTCTCTACAGTGGCAAAAGACGAAAAAGTGACTAAGGTTGCCGAAGTATTCCACTCCGTGGCAACAAAATACGACATCATGAATGACCTGATGTCTGGTGGTATTCACCGCCTTTGGAAGCGCTTCACTATCGATTGTAGTGGTGCTCGCCCTGGCCAACGTATTCTTGACCTAGGTGGTGGTACGGGTGATTTGACGGCGAAATTCTCGCGCATTGTTGGCGATGAAGGCCATGTCATCCTTGCCGATATCAATAACTCAATGCTTAACGTTGGTCGCGATAAACTGCGTGATAACGGTATTGTGGGTAACGTGCACTACGTTCAAGCCAACGCAGAAGAACTGCCGTTCCCAGATGATTATTTTGATGTCATCACCATCAGTTTTTGTTTGCGTAATGTGACTGACAAAGACAAAGCGCTTCGTTCAATGTTCCGCGTACTGAAGCCAGGCGGCCGTCTATTGGTGTTGGAATTTTCAAAACCAGTGCTAGAGCCGTTATCGAAAGTATACGACGCATATTCATTCCACTTGTTGCCGAGAATCGGTGAGCTAGTTGCGAATGACTCAGAGAGTTACCGCTACCTAGCGGAGTCAATCCGTATGCATCCAGACCAAGAAACGCTGGAAGGCATGATGCAAGAAGCAGGTTTTGAAAACACCAAATACTACAACTTAACTGGTGGTATTGTGGCTTTGCATCGCGGTTATAAATTCTAAGGGTTAACGGCATGCCATTTGAACCACTTATCACCGCTGTGATTGAAACGTCACTGAATACACTGATCAAAGACGACCCAGCATTGGGCCGTCGTTTAGCGCGTCTAAAAGGTCAAGTTATTCAAGTTCACCTGAAAGAGATCAATAAAACACTGACATTCGTTTTTAGTCAGCAAATTGATGTGCTTGGTCATTACGAAGGGCAGCCTAACTGCTATCTATCGCTCAACTTGAGTGTGTTACCAGAGCTGCGCGATCAGGCCAACATCACTCGTCTTATTAAACAAGATAAACTTGAACTCGAAGGCGATATTCAATTGGCGCAGAAATTCTCTCAGTTGATGGTGGATTGCAAACCAGATGTTGAAGAGTGGTTGTCTCGCGTGACTGGCGATGTCGCCGCACATACCTTTGTGCAAGGTTCAAAAAACATCGGCAACTTTCTTGCGTCTCAAGCAGAAAAACACCAGCGTCATCTTGCGCAAGTAGTGACTGAAGAATGGAAACTGGCTCCCGCTCCGTTAGAAGTGGCCTATTTCTGCGACCAAGTTGATGAGGTTCGCAGCCAGGCTTCTCGCATTGAAGCTCGTTTAACGGCTTTGCTGAATAAGCTGGATGCAGATAAGCCTGCATTGGAGAAACCATGACGCCAGCAGAACTAAAGCGCTTATACCACATCGCCAAAGTACAACTGGAATACGGCTTAGATGAGCTGCTTCCCGATCACCAACTGACCAAAGCTCCGCTTTTACTGCGCAAAAGCTTGTTTTGGATTAAGAACAAGCACCCAGAAAAACCACTCGGTGAACGTCTGCGTTTAGCACTGCAAGAGCTGGGGCCGGTTTGGATTAAGTTCGGTCAGATGATGTCGACGCGCCGTGACTTATTTCCTCCGCATATCGCTGATCCCCTAGCTTTACTTCAAGACCAAGTCGCTCCTTTTGATGGCGAGTTGGCAAAAAAGCAGATGGAGCAAGCATTAGGTGGTCCGTTAGAAAAATGGTTTACCGAGTTTGATATCAAACCACTGGCGTCTGCGTCGATTGCTCAGGTACATACTGCGCGCATAAAAGACACTAACCAAGAAGTGGTATTAAAGGTTATCCGCCCAGATATTCGCCCAGTCATTGATTCAGATCTAAAACTGATGCACCGAATGGCGCGTATAGTCGCCGGAGCGATGCCTGAAGCACGTCGTTTAAAACCAGTTGAAGTCGTGCGTGAGTACGAGAAAACCCTGCTTGATGAACTCGACTTGCGACGTGAGGCGGCGAATGCCATTCAGTTGCGCCGCAACTTTGAGGGCAGCGAAGAATTGTATGTTCCTGAAGTTTTTCCCGACTTCAGTAATGAAACTGTCATGGTTTCTGAGCGAATATATGGCATTCAAGTCTCTGATATTGAAGGCTTGAAAGCAAATGGCACCAATATGAAATTGCTCGCGGAACGCGGTGTGAGTGTGTTCTTCACTCAGGTGTTCCGAGACAGCTTTTTCCATGCCGATATGCATCCGGGTAATGTGTTCGTCAAACCCGAACATCCAGAGAACCCAATGTGGATAGGGCTAGATTGCGGAATCGTTGGTACACTTAATAGCGAAGACAAGCGTTATCTGGCGGAAAACTTCCTGGCGTTTTTCAATCGTGACTACCGCCGAGTGGCGGAGTTACATGTGGATTCAGGGTGGGTGCCTGCGGATACCAATGTCGATGAGTTTGAGTTCGCGATTCGCATTGTGTGTGAGCCTATTTTTGCTAAGCCATTGTGCGAAATCTCCTTTGGTCATGTGTTGTTGAATTTGTTCAACACGGCACGTCGATTCAATATGGAGGTTCAGCCACAGCTTGTACTGTTGCAAAAAACGCTATTGTACGTGGAAGGGCTTGGTAGGCAGCTATATCCTCAACTCGATTTGTGGGAGACCGCAAAACCATTCCTGGAGGAATGGATGATGAATCAAGTTGGGCCGCAAGCTCTAGTGAATGCGATTAAAGACCGCGCACCATTTTGGGCAGAGAAATTACCTGAACTGCCAGAGCTACTTTACGATAGCCTGAAACAAGGTAAAGCGATGAATCAACGTATGGATCAGCTTTATCAAGGGTATCGCCAGAGCAAGCGCCAGCAGGCGACAGGAAAGTTTTTGTTTGGCGTTGGCGCGACTTTAGTCGTATGCTCGGCAATATTGGTGAACGATGCTTTTGAGCAGCTTTCGTTGGCCTGCGGTATCGCAGGTGTCACATTTTGGCTGCTTAGTTGGCGAGCTTATCGTCAATAGACGTTAAACTCTTGAAATATTTTTGTTTGTTTAAAGACCCGAGGTAAAGAGAATGGGTGGTATCAGTGTTTGGCAACTTCTAATCATTGCTGTAATTGTTGTATTGCTATTCGGAACAAAGAAACTACGCGGTATCGGTGGCGATCTGGGTGGTGCCGTTAAGGGCTTCAAAAAAGCGATGAGCGAAGATGAACCTGCGAAAAATGACAAAGACGCAGACTTCGAACCAAAAAGTCTAGAAGAGCAGCAGAAAAAAGAAGCTGCTCCTGAAACGAAAAAAGACAAAGAGCAGGCGTAAAACGTGTTTGATATCGGTTTTTGGGAACTGGTATTAATATCTGTTGTTGGTCTGGTCGTTCTTGGGCCGGAGCGTTTGCCTCATGCTATTCGCAGCGTGTCTCGCTTTATCGGTGCCGCTAAGAGTATGGCAAATAGCGTCAAAGACGAATTGTCACACGAGCTGAAAGTCCAAGAGCTGCAAGAAAACTTGCGCAAAGCAGAACAAATGGGGATGGATGATTTGTCCCCTGAGTTGAAATCTTCAGTTGAAGAGTTGAAGAAGGCAGCGCAATCTGTAAATCGTCCTTACGCAAAGAACACCGATTCAGAGGCTGAGCCTGTAAAAACAGAGCCAGCAGCAGAAAAGGTAGAGAAAGCGCAAGAGAGCAAGGTTACAGCGGCAGATAAGAAAGCCGAATAGTCTCATTAGGAGGAGCTACTAGTGATTGGTAGCTCCTTTTTGATCTGGTTTTTAATAAGAGGTTTGCCATGTCTACCGTCGAGCAGACACAACCTTTAATTAGTCATTTGTTGGAGCTTCGCAACCGACTACTGCGCTCAATCCTCGCAGTGTTGGTCGTGTTTGTCGGACTAATTTATTTCTCTAACCACATTTACGAGTTTGTTTCCGCACCTTTAGTAGAACGTCTACCTGAAGGCGCGACCATGATTGCTACGGATGTAGCGTCACCTTTTTTTACGCCACTTAAGCTGACGTTAATTGCTTCGGTATTTATTGCGGTGCCGTTTATCTTGTATCAAGTGTGGGCATTTGTAGCGCCAGGTTTGTACAAGCATGAACGTCGATTGATCATGCCACTGCTGTTCTCTAGTTCGCTATTGTTCTACTGTGGAGTGGCATTTGCCTACTTCGTGGTATTTCCATTGGTGTTTGGCTTCTTTACCGCCATCTCTCTTGGTGGAGTAGAGTTTGCAACTGATATCTCGAGTTATCTCGACTTTGTGCTGGCGCTATTTATGGCGTTTGGTATCGCATTCGAGGTGCCTGTTGCGATTATTTTGTTGTGTTGGACTGGGGCCACTACACCAGAAGATTTAAGACAGAAACGTCCTTATATTATAGTGGCTGCGTTTGTCGTAGGTATGGTGTTAACGCCACCAGACATGATCTCGCAAACCTTACTCGCTATTCCGATGTGTTTACTGTTTGAAGTCGGTTTGTTCTTCGCGCGTTTTTATACTCGTCGAAGCGAAGAAGTAGAAGCGGAAACCGAAGAATAAGGCTAATCTAGATGTGAAAAGCGGCTCAATTGAGCCGCTTTTTTTGCGGTTGGTTTTTTCTTGGGCTAATTACTTAACTTTCATGACGTAACCACATTTTGTGCATACGTATACTTCCTTGATGCCCAGCAGCTTTTGAAAAAAACTGCGCGGTACGCGTTGTAAGTAAGCACCATGTGTACACACTTCAACTTCCATATTCATGCTGTTTTACATTTGTGCTAATTAATGGGCGTAAATCAGTATAGAAAAATAATGTGTCGAGTTGTCGACAGTTTTGCAAAGCGGACGAAGTAAAGTGACGATATGAGAAGTAAGTAGAGTTGCTAGTTAATTATTATGTTTATCAATAATTTTGTATGGATTGTTCTACTATTTCAACAGGTTGAATCGTTCATTCAATAGTTTAGGTGATAAAAAAGCGACGTTGATTTCGTCGCTTTTTTCAATTCTCGTGAATTAAATATTAAACAGCTTTTTGGCATTCTCAGTCGTTATGGCATCGATGGTTGCGATGTCGACATCACGCAAGTCGGCAACACGTTGTGCAACGAGAGAAGTGTAGGCTGGTTCATTACGTTTACCACGGTGTGGCACAGGCGCTAAATATGGACAGTCGGTTTCTAAAATGACCCACTGCATATCCAAATGTGGAATGACTTTATCCATTCCGCCATTCTTAAAGGTTGATACGCCACCTAAGCCTAAGTGGAAGCCTAGCTCATTGATTGCTTGTGCTTCTTCTAAGCTGCCTCCAAAACAGTGGAATACACCACGCAGACGACCATCTTGCTCTTGTCGTAGCAAAGTGAGTGTTTCTTCAATCGAATCACGAGTGTGGATAACGACCGGTAAATCCATCTCTTTTGCCCAGTTAAGTTGAGCTACGAACGTT
Organism: Vibrio sp. 1457; assembly: GCF_033340195.1. NCBI lineage: Bacteria > Pseudomonadati > Pseudomonadota > Gammaproteobacteria > Vibrionales > Vibrionaceae > Vibrio > Vibrio sp. 1457. The sequence goes on along the minus strand of NZ_JAWOWA010000003.1, from coordinate 279,048 downwards.
ATTTCTTGCTCAGCACGATAGGTTTTATCCCAATATAGGTCGATACCGATTTCGCCCACCGCAATAAACTTGTGTTTCTCAAACCAGCCGCGGATGATCTCCAACGTTTGCTCAACGTTGTTATCCACATAGCAAGGGTGCAGCCCCATCATTGAGTGGCATACGTCAGGATATGCCGCTTCGGTTTTTAGCATGGGCTCAATTGAGTCCAGATCGATGTTTGGCAACAGGATTTTATTAATGCCTTGCGTTAAGGCGCGTTGTACTACTTCATCGCGGTCGTTATCAAATTCGCTGGCATAGATGTGCGCGTGGGTATCGATCATCGTTACTCTCTGTGCTTCATGGTTGGTTTCGTATTCGAAGTATACTTGAGTGTGAGTGCTGGGTCATTTTCAGTTTTTTTCATTACCTTTTTCCAGATTGTCACTCGCAACATGCATCAAGAGTGATATGATTTTGTTCACCAGATGATTTGATCATCATAACCGTCCAGACAAGGAGAAAATGGTGTCTGTATCAATTCAAGGTCCATTCCCTGCACGCCGTATGCGTCGTTTACGTAAGCACGATTTTAGTCGTCGTTTGATGGCTGAGAACCAACTTTCTGTTAATGATCTGATTTACCCAATGTTCATTCTTATGGGTAAAGATCGTCGTGAGAGCGTGGAGTCCATGCCGGGTGTAGAGCGTTTGTCGATTGATTTAATGCTAGAAGAAGCACAATACCTTGCAAATCTAGGCGTTCCAGCAATCGCGCTTTTTCCTGTCGTAAACCAAGACGCTAAAAGCTTATGTGCTACTGAAGCCTACAACCCAGAAGGTTTGGTTCAGCGAGCAGTACGAGCGCTTAAAGAACACATTCCTCAAATTGGTGTAATCACAGACGTGGCACTCGACCCATTCACGACACATGGCCAAGACGGCATCATCGATGAAGATGGCTACGTAATGAATGATGAAACCACAGAAGTATTGGTTAAGCAGGCTTTGTCTCATGCAGAAGCGGGTGCTGACGTAGTCGCGCCTTCAGACATGATGGATGGCCGAATTGGTAAGATCCGCGAAGCATTAGAAAACGCGGGCTACATTCATACTCAAATCATGGCTTACTCGGCTAAGTACGCATCGAACTACTACGGACCATTCCGTGATGCGGTTGGCTCTTCTTCAAATCTAAAAGGCGGCAACAAGAAAAACTACCAAATGGACCCAGCAAACATTGATGAAGCGATTCACGAAGTGGCGCTAGACATCAATGAAGGTGCGGACATGGTGATGGTTAAACCTGGTATGCCATACTTAGATGTAGTTCGCCGAGTAAAAACTGAACTTCAAGTACCGACATTTGCTTATCAAGTCTCTGGCGAGTACGCGATGCATAAAGCGGCGATCATGAATGGCTGGCTCAAAGAGCGTGAAATTGTGATGGAATCACTATTGTGCTTCAAACGTGCAGGTGCAGATGGCATCTTAACGTACTTTGCGAAAGACGTTGCTGAGTGGTTGGCAGAAGAGAATGCACAAACTGCTCAACACCTAAATCGTACTCCGGAAGCGACAGAAGAGTAATTATCGCTCAGTGAGAAATACCAGACCAACAAGAGTTGTTCGTCTGTATATACCCAAGTAACCTCAGGCGGATTACAACAGTAACAATCCAAGGTGCTTGGGTATTTTTATTTTGGAGAAGAGAACAATGACAATGCTGATTCGTGAAGGCACATTGGAAGAAGCACTTCAAGTTGTGGCGCGTGTTACCGAGTTTTCGAAAGGAGAAACGGTAGACTCCATGACTCAACGTTTAGAAGAGAAAAACAGTTTAATCCTCGTTGCAGAAAAAAATGGCACGATTGTCGGCTTCAAAATAGGTTACGAATTAGAGGATGGTGTTTTCTATAGCTGGTTAGGTGGTGTTGTCCCTGAAGCTCGAAATGAAGGCGTGGCACAACTGCTTTTGGAAGCTCAAGAGGATTGGGTGGCAGAACAAGGCTACAACACATTAAAAGTGAAATCTCGAAACCAGTTTCCGGCTATGCTTCGCTTGTTATTGAGAAATGGCTATATCATTGAAAAGTTTGAAGAAAAAGTAAATCTTCGAGAATCTAGAGTGCATTTCATTAAAGCAATGTGAAAATAAATGAGATTTTTTCTCATTTAACTGTTGACTACGAAATGAGAATCATTATTATTAAACCTGTCTTAGGGAATGAGGAAAGTTCACAAGGACGTTGAGTGACTTATTAACAGAAGTTAATTAACTGAAAGTTGAGAAGTGATGAAACATTTTTCCGAGAACTTGCACGAATTCTTTTTGACACGACATTGCTCACATTGCTTCCAGTGTAATTTATAGCTTCTTGGTTAAGCTGCTCTATTTACAGAATTTGCTTTACCACTTCTGCTAGGCGACCCCATTCGGGTCGCTTTTTTCTTTTCTACGATTTCTATTTGACGTCACTATTAATATCTTTTCCACATGCGATGATCATTTTAGGATCGTTGATCTTCTCGCCGTTATGCGAATTTATTGTTATTAATCAATGGTTTGGGTTGGTGTTTTCTTGTGTTTTTTGTTATTGGATAACCAGTGGATAATTTCTATAAACAGAGTTATCCACAGGAGGTGGTGTTTTCGTGAATAAAGTCGGAAAAATTTACGCGACCTAGATCGAGCGAACAAGATAGATTCAGATCAGCAGTCATGGCATCCTAGGCAGATCTCTCAAGTACTGAATTGGATACAGACAATTATGGCAAGTATTCCTGAAAATCCGTTGATCCTTATCGACGGCTCTTCTTACCTATATCGCGCTTTTCACGCCTACCCGGGCACCATGAGCAATGGTGAAATTCCAACTAATGCCGTTTACGGCGTCGTGAACATGTTACGCAGCATGATGCGTCAGTTTGCGTCTGAGCGCATCGCGGTGGTTTTCGATGCAAAGGGAAAAACCTTTCGTGATGATATGTATGCAGAATACAAAGCGAATCGTCCGCCAATGCCGGATGACCTGCGTTGTCAAATTGAACCATTACACAATGTTATTCGTGCAATGGGTTTGCCGCTGATCTGTGTTCCTGGCGTCGAGGCGGATGACGTCATCGGTACGTTAGCATACCAAGCATCACAAAAGGGCATGCCTGTATTGATCAGTACTGGTGATAAAGACATGGCGCAGCTAGTGGATGATAACATTACCTTGATCAACACCATGACGAACGTCGTAATGGATCGTGAAGGTGTGGTTGAAAAGTTTGGCATTCCACCTGAGTTGATCATCGACTACTTAGCACTGATGGGCGATAAAGTAGATAACATTCCTGGTGTACCGGGTGTCGGTGATAAAACAGCGACCGCACTACTGCAAGGTATTGGTGGTCTGACGAAGTTGTATGAAAACCTCGATGATATTGCAGGGCTTGGTTTCCGTGGTTCTAAAACCATGGCGAAAAAGCTCATCGACAACAAAGAAAATGCCATGCTTTCGTATGAGCTCGCGACCATCAAATTGGATGTTGAGCTTGAGGAAACGCCAGAATCATTGCTGAAAGCGGAACCAAATAAAGACGAATTAGTGAAGCTGTATGGCCAACTGACGTTTAAATCTTGGTTGAATGAACTACTTGAAGGCGGTTCTGGATCTGTGGAGGCCGTAGAGCTTGCAGGATCTTCACAAGCTTCCTCTTCTCAAGCCGAGATGGAAACTTCTGCGGTAACAATCGATCGCAGCCAATATGAAACAATTCTGGATAAAGAAACCTTCAATGCTTGGCTAGATAAACTTCAAACGGCTGAGCTGTTTGCATTTGATACGGAGACCGATAACCTAGATTACATGCTAGCGAATCTAGTTGGTTTGTCATTCGCTGTCGATGAAGGTATTGCGGCTTATGTGCCAGTTGCACATGACTATTTAGATGCGCCTGAACAGCTTGATCGTGATTGGGTACTAGAACAGCTGAAGCCAATTCTTGAAGATGCAGCGAAAGCAAAAGTCGGTCAAAACTTAAAGTATGATGCGTCTGTACTCGCTCGTTACGACATTGAGCTAAAAGGTATTAAGCACGACACGATGTTGGAATCGTATATCTACAACAGTGTCGGCGGTAAACACGATATGGACAGCTTGGCGCTTCGCTTCCTACAGCACAGCTGCATTTCTTTTGAGCAAATTGCAGGTAAAGGCAAAAATCAGCTTACGTTTAACCAAATCAAACTGGAACAAGCATCGCCATACGCGGCAGAAGATGCGGATGTGACCCTTCGTCTGCACAATCGCTTGTTTGCTAATATCGAGCAGGATGAAAGCCTGAAGACAGTTTACGAAGAGATTGAAATGCCGTTGGTGCCAGTTCTTTCGCGCATTGAACGCACTGGGGTCTTTATCGATGAAATGAAGCTGAGTGCGCAGTCGGTCGAGATTACCGCTCGCCTTGATGAGCTTGAAAAGAAAGCGTACGAAATTGCAGAGCAAGAGTTTAACATGAACTCGCCAAAGCAATTACAAGCCATCCTATTTGAAAAAATGGGTTTACCGGTTGTGAAGAAAACGCCATCAGGCACACCATCGACGAATGAAGAAGTTCTGCAAGAACTCGCGCTAGACTACCCACTACCAAAACTGATTTTGGAATACCGTGGTTTGGCGAAGCTAAAATCAACTTACACCGACAAACTGCCGAAGATGATCAACCCATCAACGGGGCGCGTGCATACTTCTTACCACCAAGCAGTGACTGCAACGGGTCGTCTATCTTCTACTGATCCGAACTTACAGAACATTCCAATTCGTAACGAAGCTGGCCGTCGTATTCGTCAAGCGTTTGTCGCGCCATCAGGGCATAAAATCTTAGCGGTCGACTACTCGCAAATCGAACTTCGCATCATGGCGCACCTTTCTGGTGACCAAGCGTTATTGGATGCATTCCGTGATGGCAAAGATATCCACGCGGCAACCGCAGCAGAAATCATGGGTGTTTCTATTGAAGACGTTTCAAGTGAGCAACGTCGTCGTGCGAAAGCGGTTAATTTCGGTCTTATTTACGGCATGAGTGCGTTTGGTTTGGCGAAGCAATTAGGCATTCCTCGTGGTGAGGCTCAAGCGTACATGGATACATACTTTGAACGTTACCCAGGCGTGATGCAGTACATGGAAGACACACGCAGCACGGCAGCAGATAAAGGGTATGTTGAAACGATTTTTGGTCGACGTTTGCATTTACCAGAAATCAAATCACGCAACGGGATGCGTCGTAAAGCTGCTGAACGTGCGGCAATCAACGCACCAATGCAAGGTACGGCTGCGGACATCATTAAGAAAGCGATGCTGTTGGTTGATCAGTGGATTCAGGAAGAAGGCAATGGTCGTGTGAAGTTATTAATGCAAGTACACGATGAATTGGTCTTTGAAGTTGAAGAGTCATCATTGTCCGAAATTGAAAGTAAAGTACAGAAATTGATGGAATCTGCAGCAGAGCTAAAAGTACCGTTGGTTGCAGAAGCAGGTCACGGTGATAACTGGGATCAAGCTCATTAGTCACTTTTATACCAAAATAACCAATTAATTATGAGCCAGCGCACAAACGCTGGCTTTTTTTTGAGATTAAAAAAGCTAGCGCAAAGTTAACTTTGATGTTGCTTAATAAAAATTTCATGAAAAAAAACTACAAAAATTCTTTGCAATTCTGACCAATTGTTGTACATTAATACTCGTAGGGTACAGAGGTAAGATGTTCTATCTTTCAGACCTTTTGTTTCACGTTATTGGATTAGGCTGATTCAGCCGCCCCAGTCAGTTTTTGACTGGGGCGTTTTTTATTGGGCGAAAGAAAATTATTCTTTTGGATCAGCAGCTTAAAGTTAGCCTTCAAAAACCTTCTTTTTTGACCTTTCTAAGTCACTGCAAAATCTCGATTTTTCCTTCAAATTTATTGCGTTATTCATCCTGTAAATTTACGCCAGTCACACTATTATTTTTTCTTGAAAGAAACTAAGTTACATCTTTTTGAAGATTTGCTTGGCTTAACTGTCTGAATTGTAACGCTATTGGGTGTTTTTGGAGTGAATGTTTGGTGATACACAGGAAACAAGAGCGCTTTTTAACCTATTGAAATCGAATCTCAGTTCAGCAATGCTTCGTCACATAACAATAATTACCAATTTTTCTCTCCCGTTATCCCTGCCAGGAAGGCGGGGATTTTTATTGCCTGTTATTTAGTTCAGATAAACAAAAGCCCCACCAAATGGCAGGGCCGTGTCGAAGAAATTTAACAAATATTGTTAATTATTCTTCATCGCTCGCTGGTATCTCTTGTTCGTCTTCTTCTATCAGGTGTGCTAGTGCTGGTGCAAACCAGGTATCCAGTTTTGCACGTAGCTGATCGACACCTAATCCTTTCAGTGAAGAGAACACATCAACAGAAACGTCACCACCGAAAGTTTCTACTTGCTTACGAACTTTCAGTAGAGTTTGTTTGCGTGCACCACTTTTTAGTTTATCTGCTTTGGTTAGCAAAACTTGCACAGGAATGTGGCTATCGATGGCCCAGAAAATCATTTGTTGGTCGAGATCTTTCATTGGATGACGAATGTCCATTAGAACCACTAAGCCTTTTAGGCACTCGCGTTTCTGTAGGTATTCACCCAAAGATTTCTGCCATTTGTTTTTCATCTCTACCGGTACTTGAGCAAAACCGTATCCAGGTAGATCGACAATGTGACAACCTTCTTCTACTTTGAAAAGGTTGATTAATTGCGTACGACCAGGTGTCTTTGATGTCTTGGCTAAGCTTTTTTGATTAGTTAGACGGTTAAGTGCACTCGATTTACCAGCGTTTGAGCGTCCTGCAAACGCAATTTCGACACCTTCGTCTTCCGGCAGGTGACGAATATCGGGTGCGCTGGTGATGAAATGCGTATTTTGGTAATGAATTTTTACGCTCACTGTTAACTCCATCTCGACTTTGTGTAGTCGATTGATTACTTTTTTGTGAAAATGTGTAAAATAACCGTGCTCGGCATAAGGTCGCCTATTGTACCATGAGTGTACGCGGTATGTTCACATTCCGTGGTACTGGAAGCTTGATAATTATAATGGAATGTCATGAAGAAATTAGCGCTAATTTTGAGTCTTTTAGCCAGTTGCTCAGTATGGGCCCAAGGTAATATTGAGGCTGGTAAAGCAAAATCACAAACCTGTGTCGCCTGTCACGGAGCAGATGGCAACAGTGCAATAACAACGTACCCGAAACTCGCAGGCCAACACGCTAAGTATCTTGAGAAGCAGTTAAAAGAACTTAAGCTAGGCATGACAAGTGGTGGTAAACAAGGTCGTTACGATCCTGTAATGAGTGGTATGGCAATGCCACTGAGCGATGAAGATATCGCAGACCTATCTGCTTACTACGCTTCGCTACCAGTTTCAGAAAACTCAACACCTGAAGATGTAGTAGCAAAAGGCAAAACGCTTTATACCGCTGGTGATGCCGAGCGTGGCCTAACCGCATGTATTGCATGTCATGGTCCTCGTGGCAATGGTACTGAGCTTTCAGGTTTCCCGAAAATTTCTGGTCAGCATGCTGACTACATCAAAGCTCAGCTAGAAAAATTCCGTGATGGCGACCGTGGCAATGATATGAATGCCATGATGCGCGACATCGCGAAGAAAATGACAGACGAAGATATCGAAGTGCTGTCTAAATACGTTGGCGGTCTGCACTAATATACCTAAATCGCTCAAGATCCTGCATCTTGAGCTGGTTGGGTAGATGTCCCTACATCGTTCGAGCAACTTGTACAAAAATGCCCTAGTGAATCCACTAGGGCATTTTTGTTCGTGACAGATATCACAGTCGAGTTTGGATGCGAAAGCGATAGTTGGCTCGGCAGTTTGTGAGACATTTGCCATACTTGATGTTGGCTTTTTCTTGTTAGTGTTTTTAAGCTTTTGATTAAATGATAATTTTGATTTTTTAGAAAAATAGGCGGATTATTTTTTCAACCCATTACTTGTGAGCATAACGGGATGGCGTAAAGTAGAAGTCGTTCACAGGGAGTGAATGTAAGGATTTAAGACCACGGTTTAGGTCTCCAAGGATGTAGCTCGGATGCTTGGTGATTTAGAAAGGGATTTAGATAGGTAGGGAGCCTATCAGATAAGGATGGTCATCTCGTCTGACGGTTAAGACAGTGAAACGGATCAGGCACAGGAAGTTGCTCAGTAGACAGGAAGTAAACGGATAGCCAAAACTCATCAGGAAGATGAAAAACAACTCTTTTTGGCAGGGAAAGCTCTAAAAACAAAGGGATCATTGGTGCACCAAATGTGTGCAACACAGTTTCGCCAATTGATGGCACTTAGAAAGCGACAGTCTGACTGTCGCTTTTTTTATATCCGTTGACTTGCTCAGTCGTAACTTGAATTGAGATTACTGCACTTATTTAGCTTTATAGGTTGTAAACAAAGTTTTTTAATAAAAATTGCTGAAAAAATACTCAACAACACTCCAATCCGAGTTCACTTTCTGGTATGTTTCGCATCCCTGTTTGAGGAAGTCAGCATGCATACCTGTCCTTTATGCCAAAATCAGCGCACTCACCATTATTTTGAAGATAAGCGTCGTGAATATCTTCAATGTGAGCAGTGCAGCTTGGTATTCGTAAATCCAGACCAACGTTTGGATGCGGAAAGCGAAAAAGCTCACTATGATTTGCATGAGAACAACCCCGATGATTTGGGTTACCGACGCTTTTTGTCGCGTATTGCTGACCCGATCACAGAGCGAATTTCTCCACAATCAAATGGTATCGACTTTGGTTGTGGTCCTGGCCCAACGCTCTCCTTGATGCTGGAAGAGGCGGGGCACAACATGGCGTTGTACGATCTCTACTACCACCCTGATACGTCGGTTTTAGAAAAAACGTACGACTTCATGACAGCAACAGAGGTGATAGAGCACCTCTACCACCCAGATTTGGTGTGGAAGCAATGGTTGAATTTAGTTAAGCCAGGGGGCTGGATAGGCCTGATGACGAAAATGGTCATCGACGTGGAGGCTTTCAAATCATGGCATTATAAGAACGATCTCACTCACGTAGTGTTCTTTAGTCGTGACACGTTCCAGTTCCTAGCAGAGCGGGATAAGCTCGAACTCGAATTTATTGGTAATGATGTAATTTTACTGAGGAAACCCCAGTAATGAGCCGTAGTAAAAAATCTAGAAAACCAGGTGCCGCTGGTGCACCTGAGTTTGTTGTAACTCGTAACCGTACAGAATCTGATGTGGAAGGCCGCTTACGCAAGCGTGCTAAAAAGCGTAAAGGTCTGAAAACGGGTAACCGTAACTCAGAAGTTAACGAGCAGAAAAAGCAAGCTGCTGCACAAAATCGCGACCCGCGCTTAGGCAGCAAAAAGAAAATACCTCTGATTGTTGAACCTGCGAAGAAAATGACGAAGCAAGAGCGTCGTTTGTCGGCAGAGCAAGAACTAGAGATGCTAGAAAATGACGCGCAATTGAACGTGTTGCTAGACCGTATTGAAGCGGGTGAAAACCTGGGCACAGGTCTACAGAAATTCGTCGATGAGAAACTCGATCGCATTGAGAAGCTAATGGACCAACTAGGTTTGTTGGAACCTGAAGAAGAGGAAGACTTCACTGCACCTGCTGAGAAAAGCACGCGCAACGATGATGACTTGCTGGCAGATTTCGACGACATTAATTTCGACGACTATAAAGGATAATTAAGCTATGAATGTAACCTTATTAGCTATTGCTGGTGTTGTGATTATCATCGCACTCGCTTCTTATGCAGGTTACCTTCTGCTTCAATTGAAAAAGCAAAAGGAATTGCAGCTGAAGCATCAAAAATTGGCGATAGACAAACGTAACGCCAACATTTTTGAGAATGTGCATACCTTGTGTCAGGCGGGCATTCAAGGCCAGTGCGATTTATCTGAAATCAGTATCCGTGTGTATAACATCATGGATTATGTACAAGGTGAAGACCGCGTTGATTTCGATAAAACGTACCCTGCGATTTCTGAGCTTTACCACATCGTGAAAGATATGGCGCGTGGCGAAGAACGCCAACAACTTGCCAAGAAAGAGCGTATGCAACAGAACTTGACGCGTCATAAAGCGGAAAGCCGCCTCACTGATGCGATTATTGAGGAGCTCAAAGTGTTGCAGAAAAACGTCCAGCCACTGAATAATCAAATCAATATTCAGATGATTTAAGCGCGACCCCCAATAGTCTCCTTATGACTAATGGGGGTATCGTGATCACGCTAGCACTTCTTTAGTTTTATACTTAAAAAGCCAGTCGGCGTTGCCACGCTTGTCATCGTCGTATGGCAAAATAGCGGCTCTGAATATCGGGTGACGGCTTTCGTTGCCCTAGCATTTAACGGAAAGTACCACCATGTCGAATCAACACACTGAATCGAAACAGCAAATCGTCTGGGATCAAGCGGTATTGGATAAGTACAACTATTCCGGGCCTCGTTATACGTCGTACCCAACGGCGCTGGAGTTTCATGAAGCGTTCACCATTTCTGATTATGATATGGCATGCACCCAATACCCAGAACGCCCATTATCGCTGTACGTACACATTCCGTTCTGTCACAAGCTTTGTTACTACTGTGGATGTAATAAAGTCATTACACGCCACTCGCACAAAGCGGATGAATACCTCGACGTGCTTGAACACGAAATTCGTCAACGTGCTGCATTACTTGTTGGTCGCACCGTGACGCAATTGCATTTTGGTGGTGGTACACCGACGTTTCTCTCTGAAAAGCAAATCACGCGTGTGATGAGCCTGCTACGCCAAGAGTTTACTTTTAGTAGCGATGCTGAAATCAGTATCGAGGTTGACCCGCGTGAAATCGAGCTGACCATGCTGGATCATCTGCGTAGTGAAGGCTTCAATCGCTTGAGCATCGGTGTTCAGGACTTCAACAAAGAAGTGCAAAAGCTGGTGAATCGTGAGCAAGATGAAGAGTTCATCGTTGCGATGGTTGCGCGCGCAAAAGAGTTAGGCTTTCGTTCGACGAACCTAGATTTAATTTACGGTTTACCGAAGCAGACCAAAGAATCTTTTGCCAAGACTCTAGAACAAGTGCTAGAGATGCAGCCGGGCCGTCTATCCGTGTTTAACTACGCGCACATGCCACAGCTATTTGCAGCGCAGCGTAAGATTAAAGACGAAGACCTGCCAAAGGCAGAAGAGAAGATGGCGATTCTGCAAGATACCATCGCGACACTGACTGATGCTGGCTACCAATTTATCGGTATGGACCACTTTGCTTTGCCGGACGATGAACTTGCTGCTGCCCAGCGCGAAGGTATTTTGCATCGCAATTTCCAAGGCTACACCACACAAGGTGAATGTGACTTGGTTGGCTTTGGTGTTTCTGCAATCTCGATGATCGGCGATGCGTACGCGCAAAACCAGAAAGAGCTGAAGAAATACTACGCTCAAGTCAACGAACTTCGTCACGCTCTATGGAAAGGGGTCTCTCTGGACTCCGATGATTTGCTCCGTCGCGAAGTGATTAAGCAGCTGATTTGTAACTTCAAGTTAGACAAGAAAGCCATTGAGTCTGAGTTTAAAGTGAGGTTTGAACAGTACTTTAAAGAAGATTTGCAGCTACTTCAGACCTTTATTAACGATGAGCTGGTGGAAGTGGATGACAATGAAATTCGTGTGACGCTGCGAGGTCGTTTGTTGATCCGTAATATTTGTATGAGCTTTGATAAATACCTACGAGCAAAGGCACGTCAGCAACAGTTCTCTCGTGTTATTTAATCAGAGATACAGATTCAAGATATAAAAAATGCCAGCAGATGCTGGCATTTTTTTATGTTTTCGCTGGATTTAAGCGCGATCTTTTACTTTTTCTCTCAGTTCCGATTTTTCTGCTTCTGAAAGGAACGCAATCTCAAGGCCATTGATTTGCGCTTGGCGAATCTGGTCTTGGCTCAGGCCAGCGGCTGGTGCCGCTACTTCGTATTCGTATGGCAGTTCGATACCTTCAACCGCTGGATCGTCAGTGTTCAGACACGCAAGAACGCCATGCTCTAGGAACTGCTTGAGAGGGTGGTTTTCTAGCGTTTCTACCGTACTTGTTTGGTAGTTTGACGTCAGGCAAGATTCAATACCAATGCGGTTTTCTGCTAGGTAATCCATCAGTTTTGGATCGTGAATCGCTTTTACGCCGTGACCGATACGAGTTGCGCCCAGCTCATTGATTGCTTGCCACATGCTCTCTGCACCTGCTGCTTCACCAGCATGGACCGTTACCCCAAGGCCAGCATCGCGTACTTGCTTGAAGTGAGACACAAAGCGATCACCCGGTTGGCCTAGCTCGTCACCCGCAAGGTCGACGGCAACGATGTGATCTTTCTGGCTCAGAATGCCGTCCAGTTCTTGTTGACATGCGTCAGTGCCAAATGTGCGACTCATGATACCGATCAGGTTGGCTTTCACGCCAAAATCGCGCATACCCGCTTGCACACCGTCCACGACGGCTTCAACAACCCCCGTTACTGGTAGTTTGTGTTTCATCGCCATGTAGTAAGGAGAGAAACGCAGCTCTGCGTAATCGATTTGTGCGTTTAGCGCGTCTTCTACGTTTTCGTACGCGACACGACGACACGCATCTAGATCGCCCAGTACAGCAACACCCCAGTCGAGCTTAGAAAGGAAAGCAACAAGAGAGGGTTCCGCTTCGACAATTTGAACGTGAGGAGTGAGAGACTCAATATCGTACGCTGGTAGGGCAATGCCAAACTTTTGGCCTAGCTCAAGAATCGTTTTAGTACGAATGTTACCGTCGAGGTGACGGTGCAAATCAGTAAGAGGAAGGTTCTTCGTTATCATTTTGTCGATCCGGATAGTTATGAACTGGAATAGGGCCCAAACATCATCTGTGACAATACATGGGTAAGATTTGCAGTTAAGTATAAATAACAGTTGGGTAGATTGTCAGTAGAGGATGACTAGGAAATCAACGATTCTCGCTCTTTTCTACTTCATGTTCACCAAATGTGTTGGCCATTCTTCTAGTGGCATAGGGCGGCTGTAGTAGAAGCCTTGCACCTGATTACAGCCTAAAGAGCGCAGTAATTGTGCTTGATTGCTATCCTCGACACCTTCCGCGACGACATTAGTTTTGAGACCTGCTGTGATATTGATGACGGCAGCGACGACTGAACTGTTTAAGTTTTCTTGTGTGAGTTGATTGATGAAGGTGCGATCAATCTTCAAGCAGGTAAACGGCAGAGAGTGGAGGTAACCCAGTGATGAGTAGCCGGTGCCAAAGTCATCTATCGCGATACCAATACCCATTTCACGCAGTTTAGTCATATTTTCTAGTGTGGTCGGTGCGCTATCAATGATACGTGATTCTGTGATCTCTAGTGTGAGGTTACTTGCTGGTAATTTCGTGATATCCAATACACTTGTCACCGTATCAACAAAACTTGGGCAGGATAGTTGATTAACAGAGATATTCACATGCAGTTGGAAGTCCGACGGCCACTGTTTGCTTTCGATCGCTTGGTAAGTGTCGCGACAAGCTTGTAACAGAATCTGTTGGCCGATGGCTTTGATCATGCCGCTTTCTTCCGCGATTGGGATAAAATCTAATGGTGACACCATACCTGAGTCGCTATGCCAGCGCGCAAGTGCTTCGGCGCCACACACTGTGCCACTGACGAGATCCACAATCGGTTGGTAATGAGGAATAAACTCTCGGTTTTCAATGCCAGTTTGGATCTTGGTCAGCATTTGCGTACGAAACTTTGAAGCGCTCGCTAGTTCTGGGCTGTAGTGACATACACCAGTCAGTGAGTCTTGTTTAGCGTAACTTAATGCGATGCTGGCGTTGCGTAACCATAAAGGCATGGTTTCGTTTGGCTGGGTTTGTACAATACCAAGTGAAATCTTCATCACTACATTCTCGCCTTCCACCATAAATGGGGTGGAAAAGAGATGCTGTAATCGACGCTCGGTTTGTTTAATTTTGGTTTCAGTGTCGACATTTGAGAGAAACACCGCGAACTCATCACCACCAATCCGAGCCAATAATGCGTTGTCACGAAACTGCTGTTTTAGCCTTTCAGCGATGCTGACCAACAACTGGTCGCCGTTGTGATGACCCACACTGTCGTTGATATCTCTAAATTTGTTGATGCCAAGTAAAAATAAACTGCCGTGACAAAGATGAGACTGATTTTCACAGATTTCGACCAAACCCTGACGGCTATATAAGCGTGTTAGAGAGTCATAAACTAACTGTTCACGCAATGCTTTGAATGAAGCTCTTAGATTGTTCGCCATTTCATTAAAAGCATGAACCAGTACGGTTGTCTCATACACATAACCAGGCTTTGGCATGCCGCTATCCCAATCCCCATTTGCCAGGTGCTGAGCGGCGGCGGCCGTCGCGTTAATTGGTCTGGTAACTCGGTTGAAAATGATCCAACTGATGGCGATCCCAAATAGGCTTACAATAATGCCAACGAGCCAACTCTCTTGCTGGCTTTTTGGTAACAGGCCGAGAAGCTCAGACTCCGAAATGGAGGTGCCGATAAACCATGTTAAGCCGTCTTGGTCTCGATACGGGGTTAGCCGACTGAAAATACGTTGGCCATCATGTTCAAATGAAAAAGTATAAGGTTGCTTGGTGTTGTTGAGATCGAAAGACCGGACGCGGCTCGCACTGATTTTGATGATCGGGTCTGCGTTTTCAGCGGCAAGCAAACGCTGCCCTTTATCCGAAAATTTTGTGCCCCATGAGATGACGCTTCCCGGGCCTGAGTGAGCGATTAAACGATGATCTGGGTCCATGATGTAGACCGACGCTTTAGTGTTGTATTTTAACTCGCGCAGGAACTCGTTGAATGTATTGATACGAATGTCTGTCACCAAAACACCAGCAAATTGGTCGTGTTTGTACACCGGCGTCATGGCTGATAGCGTAATATCCTGGCGTTCATCAGCGTTGGTATAAATTTCAGACCAAGTGGCGTTTTGGCTCTCTGCAACGGGCTTATACCATGGGCGAGTGCGAGGATCGTATTGGGAGATAACCGTTCGAATGTTGTTACTCACATGGTTGGTTCCATAAATAACCAGATCACCATCGGTGTAGCGATCTTGCACCATTAAGGTGTAATCGTCGGAAAGCTCGCGGCGAAAGCCTGCAAAGTCGCCGTTTTCTGAACCAAATGCGATTACATCCAACTGCGGTATCGATTGGTAAAGATTTTTGAATGCACTCAGCAGGTAGTTTTGAATGTCTGAGGTATCGTGAGGGCGATAAAGGTTGTGATAGCTGACGTTGTGCGCGAGAGCCATAACCGCAGTAAAAGGCTTACGTAGATAGCTATTGAGGTGGTCGTGGACACTTTCGGTTAACACGGAAAGTTGCTTGTCACTGATATCCGTGACCACTTCTTCGTAACTTTGTTTTTGGACGTAGACAATGACACCGATCGCCAGTAAGAAGATCATGACAAATGGAATCAGAACAGCAGTACGCAGTGTAATTTGAGTCGTAGCAGTAGACATCGCCTAATCACATAGATGGTGGTGCGCCACAATTGTACTGATGTTTTTATTAATATCGAGTGACAAACGACGCTCGTTGTTAACGCACCACGTAAGTGATTGTCAGTACAATTCTTTTAATTTTCTGGTGAGTGTATTTCGCCCCCAGCCTAATACTTTAGCGGCATCTTGCTTATGACCTTTAGTGTGCTCTAAGGCTGCTTCTAATAAAATGCGTTCAAATTCTGGTAAAGCGTAAGAAAGTAGTTCTTTATCTCCTGCTGCGAGTGAATGCCGTGCCCAATCCGCCAATTGTTCTTGCCAACTACCATGTGCAGAGTCTGAAATGGATTTTTTCTCTTCGAGTAGTTCGCTTGGCAAGTCATTTGGTAACACTTCGCTACCACTGGCCATAACGGTTAACCAACGGCAAATATTCTCTAATTGACGAACGTTGCCAGGCCAATCAAGGCGGTTAAGAATCTCCACGGTCGACGGGTGGAGAGTTTTTGTTTCCACACCAAGCTCATCAGCCGCACGGATAAGAAAATGCTGTGTAAGCTTTTCAATGTCTTGCTTACGCTCACGCAGTGCCGGGATCTGAACGCGAATCACGTTTAAGCGATGAAATAGGTCCTCACGGAAGTCACCTTCGTGCACCAGCTTTTCTAAGTTCTGGTGTGTTGCCGCAACAATTCGTACATCGACACTGATCGGAGAGTGACCGCCCACTCGATAAAACTGCCCGTCAGCTAGAACGCGTAGTAAACGAGTTTGAATGTCTAATGGCATGTCGCCGATTTCGTCTAAAAATAGAGTGCCGCCATTGGCTTGTTCGAATCGTCCTTGACGAACATTGTTTGCTCCCGTAAATGCGCCTTTTTCGTGGCCAAACAGTTCTGATTCAATCAAGTCTTTGGGAATCGCCGCCATATTGAGCGCAATGAAAGGTTTGTTAGCACGTGGACTGTGACGGTGCAGTGCATGAGCAACGAGTTCTTTACCCGTGCCCGATTCACCGTTAATCAAGACTGAAATAGAGGAGCGAGAAAGACGACCAATGGCGCGAAACACCTCTTGCATCGCTGGTGCTTCACCGATAATTTCAGGCGTTTCTGCTGGAATGTCTTCTGGAGAGAGCTGCTCGCGTTTGTTTTCGTGGCTGTGTGCAATGGCTCGTTCAACCAGAGTTAAAGTTTCATCAATATCAAAAGGTTTTGGTAAATATTCAAAAGCACCTTTTTGGTACGCATTCACTGCCGCATCTAAATCTGAATGCGCGGTCATGATAATCACGGGAAGGTCTGGGTAATCGCGCTGTACTTGTTTTAGTAGCTCCAACCCATCAATACCTGGCATGCGAATGTCTGATACTAGAACATCCGGCACTTCGCGTTCGAGCGCCATTAACACGCTTTCTCCATCGGCATAGGTTTCACATTTGATGTTGGCAGAGGAGAGCGTTTTCTCCATTACCCAGCGAATTGAACTGTCGTCATCAACGACCCAAACATATCCTTTACTCATGTAGTAATCCTTGCAGCAAACCGAAAAACTGACGCGACTTGAAGTCCATTAGCGCAATCAGATCGGCAGATAAATAGTAAATGTTGTGTGACCAGGCCAGCTTTCTACGTCTATTTTTCCATTGTGCTGGTCGATCAAATTTTGCGAAATAGATAGCCCTAATCCAGTTCCTCCCTCGCGGCCACTGACCATGGGATAGAACAGCGTGTCTTGTAGTTCCGGTGGAATACCTGGGCCGTTGTCTGTGATTTCGACACGAGCAGCGAGTTTACAGCGTTTGCCGTGAATATTGGCTTGGTGCACCGTTCTGGTGCGAATGGTTATTTTCCCGTGTTTTTGATGGCTAAGAATTTGTGCGGCGTTGCTGACGATATTAAGCATTGCCTGTTCGATTTGGTCTGTATCCATCAAAATCTCTGGCAAGCTTGGGTCATAATCTCGTTCAATGATGATTGAGCGTTGTGACTCTAATTCAACCAGTTGGCGAACCTTTTCAAGAATTTGGTGCAGATTCTCTTGTGTCTTCTTACCTGGCTTTTGCGGTCCTAGTAATCGATCCACGAGCGCCCTTAAACGGTCTGCTTGCTCAATGATGATGTGTGTATATTCGGTGAGAGAGGGCTCTGGCAGCATTTTTTCTAGCAATTGCGCCGCACCGCGTAAGCCGCCAAGCGGATTTTTAATCTCATGTGCAAGCCCTCGGACTAACAGCTTCGCTGCTTGTTGTTGGGCGTGTTGGTTCAGTTCTTGAGAGAGTCGGCGCTGCTGATCAATTTTGCGCATCTCGACCAGAAGCATTAACTGCTTTTGCCAAGTGATAGGGCTAACCGTCACCTCTAGCATTAAAGGGCGGCCATCAACAACGAAAGTGACGTCACTGTCGGTGATGCTTTGGCCACTTTGCAACGGTTGAGTGAGCAGCGCGAGATCCAGCGACGCATGCTGAATCAATTGAGAAAGTGATTGTTCAATAATTCGTTTGGCGCTTTGAGAAAACAGCAATTCGGCAGCCGGATTGGCATAACGGATGGCCAATCCATCATCAAGAATCAGCGTTGCTGTCACCATATTGTTGAGAATGGCACTAGGAAGACTGGTATCCACATTACGTCCTTGTTTTGCTTTAAGATTGTGCGATGCACAATAATGGTGCAATTGAACGTTAAGTATGGCGAATAAATCTTAGAAGAAAAAGTGAAAAGCATCGCTGTGATGTGATTTTTTTCACCAGATATTCTATTTTGCCCCTTTTACGGTCGGCTTAACACTTGCTCTATGTAAATGCACCGTTATAGGGCTAGTAGATGCAATAAGCTTGCCGCTTCTTTTCGCGTGCACAGCAAGTGTGTGAGTGCCTCGGTCAATATTGTTTAACTGCCACACTATATGGTTTTGTGGTGCACCATAAGGTTTTCCATCGAGTAACAATTGCAATTGCTCACCGATACCAAGCTTGCGATTGGTTTCTAATTGAATATTGATGATGCCTCGATTGCTGCGGATGGTCTCGTTGTGCTTGGGAGTCAGCATCGAGAGTTGTAATGGGAGAGGCTGATCGGTTGTTTTCTCTGGCTTGTTTTGTGATGCAGTAGATGGCGTAGTCTGAGGTGCGAGCGATTCAGTACTTTCTACCTCAGGAGCTGGTGCGCTGGCTTCAAGGTTTGGCAGTGCGATCGCTTTTGCTCCTTTGTTTGGCGTATCACTAAAGTGAACCACGCCATTTTCATCTACCCACGTATACGCGACCTGCGCGAAGGCGATAGAGGCGATTAACAATCCGCTGAGTGCACACAGTGATGGAATAAGCTGAACTTTCATTGCTCACCTTCTCTTGTTCGATGATTTCACGTTTCAATGGCTTAGCTCTTTGACCTGTAAGGAAAAATTCTAAGTGTATTTTTATTATCCTCTCATGTTAAACGTCGAAGCTTGACTGGCGAATACAAAAAAGGCCCGCCTGCGAGGCGAGCCTAATATTTTATTGCTGTGTTTACATTTTACACAGTGTCGACCTTACACAGAGTAGTAAAGTTCGAACTCAACAGGGTGAGTTGTCATGTTCACACGCTCTACGTCCTGAGACTTAAGGTCGATGTATGAATCGATGAAGTCGTCAGAGAATACGCCGCCCGCTGTTAAGAACTCACGATCAGCATCTAGCTCTGCTAGCGCGTCTTTTAGTGAGTATGCAACAGTTGGGATTTCTGCTGCTTCTTCAGCTGGAAGATCGTAAAGGTCTTTATCCATCGCTTCGCCTGGGTGGATCTTATTCTTGATACCGTCAAGACCAGCCATAAGCATTGCTGCGAAACATAGGTATGGGTTCGCCGCTGGGTCACCGAAACGAACTTCGATACGACGTGCTTTCGGGCTTGGTACCACTGGGATACGGATTGAAGCAGAGCGGTTACGCGCTGAGTAAGCTAGCATTACTGGTGCTTCGAAGCCTGGTACAAGACGTTTGTACGAGTTGGTTGATGGGTTAGCGAATGCGTTGATTGCACGAGCGTGTTTGATGATACCACCGATGTAGTAAAGCGCCATTTCAGATAGACCGCCGTACTTGTCACCAGCAAATAGGTTTACGCCATCTTTTGCTAGAGACTGGTGAACGTGCATACCGCTGCCGTTGTCGCCAACAAGTGGTTTAGGCATAAACGTCGCTGTTTTACCAAACGCGTGAGCAACGTTGTGTACAACGTACTTGTAGATTTGGATTTCGTCAGCTTTGGTTGTTAGCGTGTTGAAACGAGTTGCGATTTCGTTTTGACCCGCCGTTGCCACTTCGTGGTGGTGCGCTTCAACAACAAGACCCATTTCTTCCATTACTAGACACATAGCAGAACGGATGTCTTGAGATGAATCTACTGGAGCTACTGGGAAGTAACCACCTTTAACGCCTGGACGGTGACCTTTGTTACCTTCTTCGTAGTCAGAACCTGTGTTCCATGCCGCTTCTACGTCGTCGATTTTGAAGAAAGAGCCTGACATGTCTGTCGAGAACTTCACGTCATCAAATAGGAAGAATTCTGGCTCAGGACCGATAAGTACAGTATCTGCAACACCAGTAGAACGCATGAAGTCTTCAGCGCGTTTTGCGATAGAGCGTGGGTCACGGTCGTAGCCTTGCATTGT
This sequence comes from Vibrio sp. 1457, assembly GCF_033340195.1. Classification (NCBI taxonomy): domain Bacteria; kingdom Pseudomonadati; phylum Pseudomonadota; class Gammaproteobacteria; order Vibrionales; family Vibrionaceae; genus Vibrio; species Vibrio sp. 1457. The sequence goes on along the minus strand of NZ_JAWOWA010000003.1, from coordinate 258,824 downwards.
TGCAGGCTCTAAGATGTCACAACGGATATTTAGTGTTGCGTCTTCCGTGAATGGGTCAAGCACAGCAGAAGATGCGTCAGGCATCATTACCATGTCTGATTCGTTGATACCTTTCCAGCCAGCAACTGATGAACCATCGAACATTTTACCTTCTTCGAAGAAGTCTGCGTCGATTTGGTGAGCAGGGATCGAAATGTGCTGCTCTTTACCTTTTGTATCAGTGAAGCGTAGGTCAACAAACTTAACTTCGTTTTCTTGGATCAGCGATAGAACGTTTTCTACTGACATCTTGGATAACCTCCAGTGTTAATAAGCGGTAAAAGCTCGATTTATGAATTATTCATGAAACCTGGCATTGATTAATCAATTTGACTTTTCATTAATCGATGCTGTTTTAACTAAAGCCAAAACCGTGCCAAAAAAAATATTCCATTAATTTCAAGCAATTGTGTTTTTGAATGCTAGTTTGGTGCAGTTGCTTGCACCAAAATGATCTTTGATTGCACTATTATGGTGCTAAAAATCATTGTTGCACCATAATGTGACAGGTACATTGCGTATTCAGCCCAGTTTTTGAGCAAGAGTCAATTTGAATTATGCATCGATTAGAATAAAGTTGCGTTTAATCAATTCGTTCTGAGGAAGAAAATGGGCATTAAGCGTAAAAATCGCAGAAATGCTCGGGAGTAGATCACATATTTCTAGGATTTTTGCTAAAATCTGGTACATTATGGCCGTTTTTTTAATCAGCAAATGTCGCCAGAGAGCACCCGTTCTCAGCGTGGGGGCATTTCATCTATCTAAGTGAATCAATATCCATGGCTACTCCACAGATTGATAAATTAAGAAATATCGCGATCATCGCGCACGTTGACCACGGTAAAACCACGTTGGTTGACAAGCTGCTACAACAATCAGGCACGCTTGAGTCTCGCGGTGAAGCTGAAGAGCGAGTCATGGACTCGAACGACATCGAGAAAGAGCGCGGTATTACCATTCTTGCTAAAAACACAGCAATCGACTGGAACGATTACCGTATCAACATCGTAGATACTCCGGGACACGCGGACTTCGGTGGTGAAGTTGAGCGTATCATGTCGATGGTAGACTCTGTACTACTTATCGTTGACGCAGTTGATGGTCCAATGCCTCAAACGCGTTTCGTAACACAAAAAGCGTTTGCTCACGGTCTAAAACCAATCGTTGTAATCAACAAGATTGACCGCCCTGGCGCACGTCCTGATTGGGTTATGGACCAAGTGTTCGACCTGTTCGACAACCTAGGTGCAACTGATGACCAGCTAGACTTTAAAGTAGTTTACGCATCAGCACTTAACGGTTGGGCTTCTCTAGAAGAAGGCGAAACTGGCGAGAACATGGAACCACTATTCCAAACTATCGTTGATGTTGTTGACGCGCCAAATGTTGACCTTGATGGTCCACTACAGATGCAAGTTTCTCAGCTAGACTACAGCTCTTACGTTGGTGTTATCGGCGTGGCTCGCGTAACTCGTGGTAGCGTTAAACCAAACCAGCAGGTAACCATTATTGGTGCTGATGGTAAAACTCGCAACGGTAAAGTGGGTACAGTAATGGGCTACCTTGGCCTAGAGCGTCACGAAGTTGAACAAGCTAACGCGGGTGATATCATCGCAATCACTGGTCTTGGCGAGCTGAAAATTTCTGACACTATCTGTGCACAAAACGCAGTAGAAGCATTACCACCATTGTCTGTTGATGAACCAACAGTAACAATGACGTTCCAAGTAAACACGTCTCCATTCGCGGGTAAAGAAGGTAAGTTCGTAACGTCACGTAACATCCTTGAGCGTCTTGAGAAGGAACTGGTACACAACGTTGCACTACGCGTTGAGCAAACAGACGATCCAGATAAATTCCGCGTATCAGGTCGTGGTGAACTTCACCTTTCTATCCTGATCGAAAACATGCGTCGTGAAGGCTTCGAGCTTGCGGTATCTCGTCCAGAAGTAATCATCAAAGAAGAAGATGGTCAGTTGATGGAACCGTTCGAAACGGTAACTATCGACGTAATGGAAGAGCACCAAGGCGGCATCATGGAGAACATTGGCCTACGTAAAGGTGAGCTGAAAGACATGTCTCCAGACGGTAAAGGTCGTGTGCGTATGGACTTCGTTATGCCATCACGTGGTCTGATCGGTTTCCAAACGGAATTCATGACACTGACTTCAGGTTCAGGTCTTCTTTACCATACGTTTGATCACTACGGCCCTCACAAAGGCGGTAACATCGGTCAACGTGTAAACGGTGTACTAATCGCGAACGCGATGGGTAAAGCGCTAACTAACGCACTGTTCAACCTTCAAGAGCGTGGTCGTCTATTTATCGGTCACGGTGTTGAAGTTTACGAAGGTATGGTTATCGGTATTCACAGCCGTGACAACGACCTAACGGTAAACGCACTGAAAGGTAAGCAGCTAACCAACGTTCGTGCATCAGGTACAGATGACGCACAGGTTCTTACTCCGCCAATCAAGATGACTCTTGAGCAAGCACTAGAATTCATCGATGACGACGAGCTAGTAGAAGTAACGCCTGAAAGCATCCGTATCCGTAAGAAGTTCCTAACGGAAAGCGACCGTAAGCGTGCTTCTCGTGGCGCGAAATAATTTTCGTTAAGCGATTCAATTAAGAAGAAGCCTCGAGTTATGCTCGGGGCTTTTTGTTTTCTGGAGTTGAATATGAACCCGATTATTATCACCGGTGGGCCTGGTGCGGGAAAAACAACACTGCTGAATGCGCTAGACGCGTGTGGTTACGCCACGTTTCCTGAAGGGTCTCGCGACTTGATTGAGCAGCAAAGCCAGTTAGAAAATGGTATTTTGCCGTGGACGAATTTACCTGAGTTTGCCAAGTTATGCCTTGGGTTGATGGACAAACAAAAGAGTGATGCGCGTTGTCATGATGTTGCGTTTGTTGATCGCGCCATCCCCGACATCATTGCATACCTACAAGTGGGCGGCTGTAAGGTTGACCAAGCTTTCTTAACCGAAAGCGCTGGGTACCATAGTCAGGTGTTTACTTGTCGACCTGAAGCATCCATTTACGTACAAGATGAAGTGCGTCCGCACAGCTTTGAAGAAGCATTGGAGATTCATCAGTCGTTAGTGAGTGTCTATACTGAGTTGGGTTATGAAGTGGTAGAAGTGCCATGGGGAACTGTGCCAGAGAGGGTAGGCTTTGTTCGAAGAGTCATCGGTTTACTCGGTAAGGTCGCCGACTAAAACCTCCTCGCTAGGAGGAGGTCTGAATCATTTACTTTTGATTGAGCTTTTGTAGGAATTTATCGGACTCTGCAATCGCTTCGTTCATTTGTTTGATCGCAAACTGAATGTCCTTCTCTAAGCTAGAGAACTCACCTTGCAAAGAACCAATCGCACTGGCGTTAAGGTTGTGTTTTAAGTACAACGTGTTGTCACGCAGCGTGTCCAGTACCGGTGTCATCTTTTTCTCTGCACGCTTCATAGCGCTAAGCATGGTTTTGTACGAGGCTTTGGTTTCACGTAGTTTTTGCTCGCTTGAACGACGCAGTTTCGCACTCGAGTACAGCTCTAGCTCATCTTGCCACTCATCAAACAGTGCGCCGGATACGTCTTCAATCGCAGCAATACGGTCACGTACGTCTTGAGCCGCTTTTTCGCTATCTTCGTATTTGTCATTGATGTTGTTGTAGACATTTTCTAGCTCACCACCATCAAAGTTGGTGATCGCAGACAAGGCTTCAAGTGCACTGGTGAATTCTTCTTGTGCATCTTGTTGAGATTCTTTGGCATCTTCGACGCGGTCGACCATAATATCTCGTTTATGATACCCAACCTGCTCCATTGCTGAGTAATAAGCAGATTGACACCCTGTTAAAGTGAAAATTGATAGTACAATTGCTAATAAATAAGGCATTCTTATGTCCTCGGCGCTAATTATGGGATGAACTATGAACCAGTTATCAGAGAGTTACAAGGCGAGATTAATCAATCTACTGCCAAGTTGCGTCGCGTTTTTTAAGTATCTTCTTAAGCGATTAACGCATGACCGTGTGAATGTGAACGCGGGCTATCTTGCCTACATTACCTTGTTATCCATCGTGCCAATGCTGACGGTATTGTTATCAATATTGTCGAAATTTCCCGTTTTTGCGAACGTTGGTGAGGTGCTGCAAGGCTACATTATTGAGAATTTTGTGCCAGCTTCTGGAGAAGCTGTACATACGGCATTACAGGAATTTGTGGCGAATACGGGCAAAATGAGCGCGGTTGGCGGTGGGTTTTTATTCATCGCAGCGGTCATGCTGATTTCCAACATTGATAAGAACTTAAACTACATTTGGCGAGTTAAAGACAAGCGCCGTTTAGTCTTTTCATTCTCTATGTATTGGATGGTACTCACGTTAGGGCCGATCATGGTCGGTGCGAGTATTGCGGCGACGTCGTACGTGACTTCGCTGCAAATTTTAGAGAACGAGACATTATCTGGTGCGTTTAATTTATTTCTGCGTTGGCTACCGTTGTTGCTGTCCTTTTTTGCTTTTCTTGGCTTGTATATTCTAGTGCCGAATAAAAAAGTACACCTCGCTCATGGTGCCATGGGGGCAGCAGTCGCCGCGATACTGTTCGAGTTGAGTAAAAAAGGCTTTGCGCTTTACATCACTCAGTTTCCGTCTTATCAGCTCATCTACGGCGCGTTAGCGGCGATTCCTATCTTATTTGTTTGGGTGTATTTATGCTGGATGATCGTGTTATTGGGGGCGGAAGTTACGGCTGCGCTTGGTGAGCGAGAGCACTGGAGTGAAGATTTAGACATGATACACTCGACCGCTGAATCTCAGTTAACAGATGAAGGAAGCGAGAGTAGTGATAGCGCTAATTCAACGAGTCAGTGAAGCAGCCGTCCGCGTGGATGGTGAAGTCGTAGGAGAAATTGATCGTGGTCTGCTGGTCTTATTGGGCGTAGAGAAGGACGACGATGAAGCTAAAGCAAAGCGTTTAATGGAGCGTGTTACAACCTACCGTGTGTTCGAAGATGACGAAGGCAAGATGAACCTGAACGTTAAACAGGTGGAAGGTAAAGTGCTGGTGGTTTCTCAATTTACGCTGCCTGCGGATACAAAAAAAGGCACGCGAGCTGGCTTTTCTCGCGGTGCGCATCCTGTTGATGCAGAGCGCTTGTATGATTACTTTTCTGACTTGTGTGAAGAAGTCTTACCCACACAGCGTGGCCGCTTCGCTGCCGATATGAAAGTGTCCTTGGTGAATGACGGTCCTGTGACGTTTTGGTTGCAGGTCTAATCTGGTAACACAGGCGCCATAGTCTAAGCTTTAACTCCAAGCTCATGGAATTGGCTTGGAGTAATTTTTCCGACACTGATTAGTGTTGTGCTTTCAAAGGATTGATATGTTCAAACTCATTACTCCCAAAACCGATAATCAGATAAACAAGTATTATCAGTTTCGCTGGCAACTGCTTCGTGAGCCATGGCGTATGCCGATCGGCTCAGAGCGCGATGAATACGACGAAATGAGTCATCACCGCATGATTGTTGATGGTCGAGGTCGTCCTATGGCGATTGGCCGTTTATACATTACGCCGGACAATGATGGCCAGATCCGCTATATGGCGGTTAAAAATAATCGCCGTAGCAAAGGGATGGGTTCGCTGGTTTTGGTTGCACTAGAGTCGTTAGCACGCCAGGAAGGAGCGAAACGCTTGGTGTGTAATGCCCGTGAAGATGCCATCGCCTTTTATGAAAAAAATGGCTTTGAGCGTCGAGGTGAGCTGACCGATGAGCGTGGCCCTGTGCGCCATCAGCAAATGGTGAAGCAACTGGATCCGATGGCCAATGTGTTACGTCGCCCTGAATGGTGTACTGAGCTTCAACAGCGCTGGGAGCAACAAATCCCAATTAGCGACAAAATGGGGATCAAGATTAACCAGTACACGGGTTACCAGTTTGAATGCTGTGCGCAGCTTAATCCTAACCTTAATCCGCATAACACCATGTTCGCTGGGTCAGCTTTTACCTTAGCAACCCTGACAGGGTGGGGGATGACGTGGCTGCTGCTTAAAGAGCGTGGGCTGCACGGTGATATTGTGTTGGCCGACAGCTCGATTCGCTATCGTCAACCAGTCGAACAAAACCCCGTGGCGAGTACTTCGTTGGATGGGATCAGTGGTGACCTAGACCGATTGGAGTCGGGACGCAAAGCACGCATCGTTATTCACGTAGTGATTTATAGTGGTGACACGCCAGCTGTTGATTTTGTCGGTACCTATATGCTGATACCGAACTACTCGCAGTTACTCAGTTGCTGATGGGGTAAGCGCCGACTGATCTGCTGGGCGCTTATCTGTTTCACCTTCTTGCTCTGTCGGTGAGAGGGTTTGTTCTGCTGCGGAATTCGTGTCGGGTACTTCATCTTCTTCGATAACTTCTTCGTAAAGCTCTTCCTCTTGAGTCTCCAAATTGATGTTATCAATTACGATTGGCTGCTCGATGGAAGGTTCATTTTTCTGTGGAGTCTCAATATCAGTAGGCTCGGCCAGTTTTGATGCGTTCACGCACTCATTACGGTGGGTTTCGCCACTTAGTAGATCGCCTTCAATGTTTCCGCACGACTCTTCCAATTGATAAGTAATGCCACTTAGCGGGTTGTTGGCCATATCAAATGTTCCCCAAACCTTACCACTTATGGCTTTTCCTGAGATGGTGACCGGCTTTATGGCAACTTCCCCTCGTTGCGCGCTTAAACGCAGTGGACTTAAGGTAATGGCTTTGAGCGAATGATCCGCTTGGGACTTCAAGCGGGTATCTCGGAGATTGGCTTCCACTTCACCCGATAAGCTGTAGGCCAGCATGTTGCGATCACCTGATAACCCTTGTAGATCGAGGCTAAGATCGGAAAAACCATCAATAGCCAGTGTGTCGGGTAAAAAATAATCGTGGAAGAGCGATAAGGGAATACCATCAGCATTGACGTTGAGCGCCCAAGGTTGGCTTGGGGTACTCAAATCTATCTGTCCGATGCCTTCTACGTAGCCTTCCTCGAGTGGCGCAAAAAGGCGAGTCAATTGCCAAAAGCCATCTTTGCTTTGCATGGCAAGTGCTGCGTGAGACGTGAGTATTTGGTCATAGCTGGCGTTGACAACGCTGACTTCCAATTCGCCTTGCCAAAGGCCCCAACGTTGAGCCGACTGTTTAATATCAAGCTGTTGTCCTTCGATATTTAAACCGGAAAGTTGCCAATAAGGTTCGTGAGATAGCTGGATAATTTGGCTGCGCTCAATGTCGAGTCGTTCGATTGCAACATGCTCTAACTCGCTGGTGGCGGCGTGCCACCAATTTAGGTTGTCTTCTGGCTGTGTTGCCCACTTGAGGCCTTGAATAGAGGCTTCTTTGAGCTTCCATTGTGTTGGCGTGAACAATCCAGAAACTTGCACTCGACCTTGCTGCCAATCTAAGCTGAGCTCGTTGAGCTGGATTACTCCTGGCTCGATAGCGGCACTCAAACGTGGCTCTATTGCGGTTTGCTGCTGGAATCGAACGCTATCCGCCTGCAATGACACTTGAGCTTTTGTCTTCCAGAGAGACAGTGGCAGTGTGGCGTTTTCCACAGAAAGATCCAAGTTCTGCCAGTGCCAGTCGCCCCATTCAATATCGGCGTTAAGCAAATCTAAGCTATTAATATGATTAATGCTAAATGGTAGATCGTGCCAAGGTTTTGCAAGCAGTGATTGGCGCTGCGTATTACTCAGTTTCAGCTTGTTGATGGTCACATTTACTAAAGACCAGCCTTGAGGATACTGCTCCCCTTGCCCAGATATTTGACTGTTACGCCAGTTAAAAGAGGTGCCATAAAGCGTACTGTCTTGCGGTTTGTAGTCTATATCGACTAAGACTTGATTAAAGGCTTCGCCATTCCAATAGAGTTGGTCGGCCGCAAGTTGAACTTCGCCATATGGTATTAATTGACCATTCCATTGTGGTGATTGAATTTGAAGGTCAATGCCATTGGCAGAGAACTGCTCGTCGGCGTAATCAATATTTTTGAGCGCGATTTGATGGAATAAAACGTTGTCTAAAGGTGGGAGCTTTGGTGCGCCATACTGCAAGCTCATACCATCAATCAATAAACTATCAACGATCCATTTACCATCGCGATAAACATCGGGATTCATCCATAAATCGACTTGCTCGATGTAAGACGCATCGTCTCCGCTGGTGTTCACGCGTTGTAAAGTTAGGTGATAGGGAAAGCCATAACGCACGCTTCCGGCCCGGAAGGGAAGAGAAAAGGTGTTTGACAGCAAGCGCCAGGTTGCGTCCGCGTAAGATGTTGTTAGCAGCGCAATCGTAGCGGCTGGAATGGCAACTAAGATAACCAGTAACAGAAGTAGAACTCGACGCGCTGTTTTCATCTTTGCTAGAACCTACGTGTGTTATGAAATAAAACTAGATAGGCTTTAGCTTGTATCAATATTCTGTGGTATTCAATAAAAAGCCCCTCAAAAGAGGGGCTTGAAGCAATTTTTGTAACTTGGCCTACGTAAAGGTGATAAGTTAATGCCAACTTTTCACTGCGTTTACGCGACGTCGCGGTTACTCGATTTAATCAATCTGAGGACCAGCCGCAACCAGGGATTTACCTTCAGCGTTGTCTGTGTACTTATCAAAGTTATTGATAAAGCGCGCTGCTAAATCTTTCGCTTTGCTTTCCCACTGAAGTGGGTCAACGTACGTGTCGCGAGGGTCTAGAATGCTAGGATCCACACCTGGTAGTGACGTTGGTACTTCAAGGTTGAAGATTGGAATGTGCTTAGTTGGTGCTTCTTCAATCGAACCATCAAGAATGGCATCAATAATTCCGCGTGTATCTTGAATAGAGATACGTTTGCCAGTGCCGTTCCAACCAGTATTCACTAGGTAAGCCTCAGCGCCTGCTGCTTCCATGCGTTTAACCAGTACTTCTGCGTATTTAGTTGGGTGAAGCGTTAGGAACGCCGCGCCGAAACAAGCAGAGAAAGTTGGTGTTGGCTCAGTAATACCGCGCTCTGTTCCCGCTAGTTTGGCGGTAAAGCCAGACAGGAAGTGGTACTTAGTTTGCTCGGGTGTCAATTTAGATACTGGAGGCAGTACGCCAAATGCATCGGCTGATAGGAAGATCACTTTATTCGCGTGACCGCCTTTTGATACTGGCTTAACGATATTATCGATATGGTAGATAGGGTAAGAAACACGTGTGTTTTCTGTTTTCGAACCATCATCAAAGTCGATAGAACCATCGCCACGTACTGTTACGTTTTCTAGCAGTGCATCACGACGAATTGCATTGTAGATGTCCGGCTCTGCTTCTTTCGAAAGTTTGATGGTTTTTGCGTAACAACCACCTTCGAAGTTGAAGACACCGTCATCATCCCAGCCGTGCTCATCATCACCAATTAGCGCGCGTTTAGGATCAGTCGACAGGGTCGTTTTACCTGTACCAGATAGACCGAAGAATACCGCTACATCGCCATCTTTGCCCATGTTAGCGCTACAGTGCATTGATGCGATGTCTTTTAGTGGAAGGAAGTAGTTCATCATGGCGAACATACCTTTCTTCATTTCACCGCCGTACCAAGTACCACCGATAAGTTGCATGCGCTCGGTTAGGTTAAATACGGTGAAGTTTTCTGAGTTCAGGCCTTGCTCTTCCCATTTTGGATTAGTGCATTTTGCGCCATTCATTACTACGAAGTCTGGTTCAAATGTCGCTAACTCTTCTTCTGTCGGGCGAATAAACATGTTTTTAACGAAGTGCGCTTGCCATGCGACTTCTGTGATAACACGAATGCTCAAACGTGTATCTGGGTTTGCACCACAGTAACCGTCAACAACAAACAAGCGTTTGTTAGAAAGCTGGTTTGTGACCAGTTCTTTTAGCTCGTCCCACACTTCAGGAGTGATTGGCTTGTTATCATTTTTCACTTGATCAGACGTCCACCACATATGTTCTTCTGTCGTAGCGTCTTTGACGATGTATTTATCTTTTGGTGAGCGACCAGTAAAGATGCCAGTGTCAACGGCAACCGCACCTAGTTCAGTAACCACGCCGCGCTCATAACCGGTTAGGTCTTCACGCGTTTCTTCCTCAAACAACATTTCGTAGCTTGGGTTGCGAATAACCTCTTTTACGTTATGCAGTCCGTGCTTGGTTAGATCAAGTGTTGCAGCCTTAGTATGTTCCATAACGGTCATAGGTGCTCCTTATAAGGATTTTGTAGGGATTTTGTAAGAATGTTTTAATTTTAATCTGCTCACCATGCTAGCAACGGGGCGGGGAGAAAACAGGGAGATAGCTCAAAATTTACCCATGATTTCAATAAGGTTTTAGGTAACCCGTCACATATTGGTGGGAATAGTCTATCGTGCACGCAATCCTTTGCGCTAGGGCAAAATCATTATTAATTGTTTAAAATTAAGCAGTTGTTTTATTACGCTTGAGGCTAGTTATTACGAGGGGTTGATCACAAAAAGGCCAGCATTAAGCTGGCCTTTTGTAGGGTAAATTACGTGCTTGATAAGCTATGTAAATTAATGCAGGGTTTTCTTGTCTGTAGAAGCTTGTGCATACAGTTCAGTGACTTCAGATTCGTCGAACGTATAAGTTGTGCCACAGTAATCACAATGTAAAGAAACTGATCCAACTTCTGCCAAAATGTCATAAATTTCAGCTTTCTCAACGGTGATGATTGCGGCACCGCTACGCTCACGAGAACAGCCACAATGGAACTCGACAGGTTGCGGCTCGTACAGACGTACTTTGTCTTGGTTATATAGTCGATACAATAACTCGTTCGCTTCTAAACCAAACAATTCTTCATCTTTTACTGTATCAGTGAGCTGCTCTAGATGTTCGAAATCATCTGGAGAGCCAGTGCCGTCAGGGATCACTTGAATCAACATACCTGCTGCGTGTGCTTTGCCTTCATGCTCACCAGTGCGGATCCATAGGCGCGTTTTTAACTGCTCTGAGTTTGCAAAGTAGCCTTCTAGCACTTCTGCTAAAGTGTCACCTTCTAATCCAACGACGCCTTGGTAACGCTCGCCGTTTTTCGGTTCGATGGTGATCACAAGGTAGCCCTTACCCATTAGATCGTGAATGTTTGCGTCATCGGCAACATCGCCTTCCCAGCGAGCTACGCCACGAACACGTTGGTTATGGTCACCGTTGATAACGGCAAGAGACACAGGACCGTCGCCTTGTAGCTGGATGGTGATCGAACCTTCGAACTTAAGAGTGGCAGTTAAAAGAGTAGTTGAAACGAGTAGCTCACCCAGCAGTTTCTCTATTGCTGCCGGATATTCCTTGCTGGAGATAACACGTTGGTACGCTTCATCCAATTGTACCAACTCGCCACGTACTGAAAGATCTTCGAATAGGTAGCGGTTTAAAACATTATTTGCCATGGAGTGCTTTCCTCGTTGGTAATTCCGGCTTTTATTGGTGTTTGAACTTAATGATGTCTCTGCGCTGCTTTTTATCTGGGCGGCGTTCCGGACTTGGGTTGTGGGCATTAAGCTTACGTTGAGTCGCGTGTTCCTCACGTTTCGCGATACTCTCATTGGTTTCGCGATATAAGGTTTGTGCGATGGGAGCGCCTCGGCGTTGATCTGAGATTTGTTCGATGATCACGATTTTTTCTTCGTTGCCTTGACGAAGTCTGACTTCAGCGCCCACTTCAACGATTTTACTCGGCTTGCTTCGTTGGCCATTATAGTGGACTTTACCGCCATCGACCATGTTACGCGCGATGGAGCGGGTTTTGTAAAATCTTGCGGCCCATAGCCATTTATCTAGCCTAACGGCTTCATTTAGGGAACTCATAGAACACTACGCTATCTAATCACTGCCCGAATACGGCAATGAGTGATGGATTATTCACCTACAGATGGAGTCAAGGCGTATTTTTTTCAAGGGAGTTGGCAAAAACTGCATAAGAAAAAGGTATGAAAGACAACTTGTGATATAGTTCACTGCTCTTTGTTGAGTAATAATTTTATTGCAAATTTAGCAATTTAAAGTCGATAGCTATCGTTATAGCTTAAATGACGGACGTTAGAATAAAGGAATCCATTCAGTGAAACGTTTAGAGCTAAGTGCAGGATTATCAAGCAGACCGCTACTGGCTCAGATCAAGTCCAATCATTATACCATTCAAGCCAAACTTAGCTTGTTGCTTACCTGTCTGTTTATTGCGATAACCGGATGGATACTTGGCAAAATTGTGTGGTTAGCCATACCTCAATCGTCGGAAGTGCCGCAATGGCGTCCATCGGCGAGTAGCGTTGCTGCGAGCAATAAAGGCGACGCGATAGATTTTAATGCCCTTCAGAATGCCAACCTATTCGGTAAATACACTGAGCAAAAAGCGGCGGTTGTAGAACAGCCTATTGTTAAAGACGCCCCTAAGACGCGCCTTAACCTTACGCTGGTCGGTGCGGTTGCAAGTAGTGATGCCAACACCAGCCTTGCTGTTATTGCTAACCGAGGTAAGCAAGCTACGTACGGTTTGGGTGAAGAAATCGAAGGGACACGTGCGACACTAAAAGCGGTATTGGTGGATCGCGTCATCATTAATAACCAAGGTCGAGACGAGACCTTAATGATGGAAGGTATAGAATATAAGAAGCTATCTGAATCGCCGCAGGTAGCTAGGGCGCAAGCTCAGCGAGCAGAAGCAGCGACGTCTGACGTTGGAGAGAAATTAGAGCAAATCCGCGAGGAAATTGCGAAAGATCCACAAAGCGTTTTTAAATACATCACCATTTCACCCGTCAAAAAAGACGGAGACATTGTTGGTTATCGAGTATCACCTGGTCGTGATGCCGCATTATTTAATGATGTAGGGCTACAACCTGGCGATATTGCGGTTCAACTGAACGGGATCGATTTAAGTGACCCGTCTTCTTCAGTACAACTGATGCAAGTGATGAGCGATCCGCAAGAATTAAATTTAACTGTTGAGCGAGACGGCCAACAGTACGATATCTATATCCAATTGTAAGACTTAGGCAACCGGCGTAAGTTCAGGGAGACATACGTGAAACATTGGTTCAGCAAAAGTGCTTGGCTACTAGCAGGAAGTTTACTCTGCGTACCAGGTGCAATGGCAAACGAATTTAGTGCGAGCTTTAAAGGCACTGATATTCAAGAATTCATCAACATAGTGGGTCGTAACCTCGAAAAGACCATCATTGTTGATCCTTCAGTACGCGGTAAAATCGATGTCCGCAGCTATGACGTTCTTAACGAAGAGCAATACTACAGCTTTTTCCTTAATGTCCTTGAAGTATACGGTTACGCAGTCGTAGAGATGGACAATGGGGTACTTAAGGTTATCAAAGCAAAAGACTCAAAAACCTCAGCAATCCCTGTGTTAGGTGATGGCAGCGCGCAAGGCGATAGTGTTATCACTCGAGTTGTCGCGGTGCGTAATGTGTCGGTTCGAGAGTTGTCTCCTCTACTTCGTCAGCTGATTGATAACGCCGGTGCCGGTAACGTGGTTCATTATGATCCAGCGAATATTATCTTGATCACAGGTCGTGCGGCAGTAGTGAATCGCTTAGCAGAGATCATCAAGCGTGTTGACCAAGCCGGTGATAAAGAAATTGAATTGGTGGAGCTGCGTAATGCATCTGCTGCTGAAATGGTACGCATTGTCGAAGCACTGAATAAAAGTGCGAATCAGAAAAGCACGCCAGAGTTCCTTGAACCTAAAATTGTGGCCGATGAACGTACTAACGCGATTTTAATTTCTGGTGATCCAAAAGTAAGAGCCCGCTTGAAACGTTTGATTCGTCAACTTGATGTTGAAATGGCGACAAAAGGTAACAACCGAGTTGTGTACCTGAAAAATGCGAAAGCTGAAGACTTGGTGGATGTATTGAAAGGTGTTTCCGATAACCTGCAAGCTGAAAAGCAAGCCGGTCAGAAAGCATCAGGTGCATCGCGTGGTGAGGTCGTCATTGCTGCTCACGCTGCAACTAACTCGTTAGTTTTAACAGCGCCACCAGATATTATGATGGCATTACAAGACGTCATTTCTCAACTCGATATTCGTCGTGCTCAGGTTCTTATTGAAGCGTTAATTGTCGAAATGTCTGAAGGTGATGGTATTAACCTAGGTGTTCAGTGGGGTTCATTAGAAACGGGTGCTGTAATTCAGTACGGTAACTCAGGAGCCCCGATTGGTCAGGTGATGGTTGGTCTAGAAGAAGCAAAAGATCAAACCCGCACTGAATACTATACCAACTCTAATGGCGAACGAACGCCATATGATGTTACTGAATCAGGTGACTACTCTACGCTAGCGTCAGCGCTTAGCGGAGTAAATGGTGCGGCAATGAGTATTGTCATGGGTGACTGGACAGCGCTAATTAGTGCTGTTGCTTCTGACTCCAACTCAAACATTCTATCTTCTCCAAGTATCACTGTAATGGATAATGGTGAAGCATCATTTATTGTGGGTGAAGAGGTTCCGGTTATTACGGGCTCTACGGCTGGCTCAAACAACGACAACCCATTCCAAACGGTTGACCGTAAAGAAGTCGGTATCAAACTCAAAGTAGTGCCACAAATTAACGAAGGTGACTCTGTACAGTTAAACATTGAACAAGAAGTTTCCAACGTATTAGGCGCAAACGGTGCGGTTGACGTTCGCTTTGCTAAACGACAGTTAAACACCTCTGTCATGATCCAAGATGGTCAGATGTTGGTTCTTGGTGGTTTGGTCGATGAACGCGCACTTGAAAGTGAGTCTAAAGTGCCGCTATTGGGTGACATTCCGGTACTTGGCCATCTGTTCAAGTCAACTAGCACGCAAACAGAAAAACGTAACTTGATGGTGTTCATCAAGCCGACGATTATTCGCGATGGTGTGACGGCCGACGGTATTACGCAGCGTAAATACAACTTTATTCGCGCAGAACAGCTTTACAAAGCGGATCAAGGTTTGAAGTTGATGGCTGACGAGAAGATCCCGGTTATGCCTGCCTTTGGCCAGGAGCGTCAGCACCCAACAGAGATTCAAGCGTTTATTGATCAAATGGAAAACAACTAATGGTTGATATGTTAGACACAGCGCCAAGTATGCGTCGTCTGCCATTCAGTTTTGCCAACCGCTTTAAACTGGTGCTGGAGACAGAGCATCCTGAGCGTCCACCTATTCTTTACTATGTCGAGCCGCTTAACCCTGCGGCTCTGGTTGAAGTCCGTCGTGTATTAAAGAAAAGCTTCGTACCGCAACCTATCGATAAAGAAGCCTTTGATAAAAAGCTGACTGAAGCATATCAACGCGACTCGTCTGAAGCGCGTCAGTTGATGGAAGATATTGGTGCTGATAGCGATGATTTCTTCTCTTTGGCTGAAGAACTGCCGCATGATGAAGACTTATTAGAATCGGAAGACGATGCGCCAATCATCAAATTGATCAACGCCATGTTGGGCGAAGCGATCAAAGAAGGTGCGTCGGATATTCATATTGAGACGTTCGAGAAAACCCTTTCGATTCGTTTCCGTGTCGATGGCGTATTGCGTGAAGTTCTGACCCCAAGTCGTAAGCTAGCGCCTTTGCTGGTTTCTCGTGTGAAGGTTATGGCTAAACTAGATATCGCAGAAAAGCGTGTGCCTCAAGATGGCCGTATTTCGTTGCGTATCGGTGGTCGTGCGGTGGACGTGCGTGTATCGACGATGCCGTCCTCTCATGGGGAGCGCGTGGTAATGCGTCTGTTGGATAAAAACGCGACTCGTCTTGATTTACATAGTTTGGGCATGACCCCTTCAGTGCATGACAACTTCCGTCACTTGATTGGCCGCCCTCACGGTATCATCTTGGTGACGGGCCCGACAGGTTCTGGTAAATCCACCACCTTGTACGCTGGCTTGCAAGAGATCAATAGCAACGAACGCAACATTCTAACGGTTGAAGACCCGATCGAATTTGATATTGATGGCATCGGTCAAACTCAGGTGAACCCAAAGGTCGACATGACGTTTGCGCGCGGCTTGCGTGCCATTCTGCGTCAGGACCCGGATGTGGTGATGGTCGGTGAGATCCGTGACTTAGAAACCGCACAAATTGCAGTGCAAGCGTCCTTAACGGGTCACTTGGTAATGTCGACTCTCCACACCAACACCGCAGTGGGTGCGATTACGCGTCTACGTGATATGGGTATTGAGCCATTCCTTATTTCTTCTTCGTTATTAGGGGTGCTAGCGCAGCGCTTAGTTCGAACGCTTTGTCCAAGCTGTAAAGAGCCGTATGAAGCCGATGCGGAACAGAAAAAACTGTTTGGTATGGAAGCGCATGAACCGTTAGAACTGCACCGAGCAAAAGGCTGTGAAGCGTGTAACCAAAAAGGCTACCGAGGTCGAACAGGTATCCACGAGCTCATTATGGTTGATGAGCAAGTGCAAGAGTTGATTCATCGAGAGTCTGGTGAACAAGAAATTGAGAGAGCCGTTCGCGCCCATACGCCAAGTATTCGCAGTGATGGTTTAAGCAAAGTACGTCGTGGTATTACGTCACTTGAAGAAGTGATGCGAGTGACGAAGGAAACCTAATGGCGGCATTTGAGTACAAAGCGCTAGATGCAAAAGGCAAGCATAAAAAAGGCACGATAGAAGGGGACAACGCCCGACAAGTGCGCCAGCGACTCAAAGAGCAAGGGATGATCCCGATTGAAGTGGTTGAGACGAAAGCTAAATCGGCTAAGTCTTCAGGCTCAGTCAGCTTTAAGCGCGGCATCTCAACATCTGAGCTGGCACTCATCACACGTCAATTGTCCACGTTAGTCCAATCAGGCATGCCTCTGGAAGAATGTTTGCGCGCGGTCTCTGAGCAGGCTGAAAAGCCGAGAATTCGTTCTATGCTGGCTGCGGTTCGCTCGAAAGTAACCGAGGGTTATCCGCTCGCCGACAGTTTTGCTGATTACCCACACGTGTTTGATGAACTGTACCGCTCTATGGTTGCGGCGGGCGAAAAATCAGGTCACCTCGATACCGTATTAGAGCGTTTGGCAGACTATGTCGAAAACCGCCAAAAGATGCGATCTAAATTGCTTCAAGCCATGATTTATCCTGTAGTTTTGGTGGTATTCGCGGTTGTCATCGTTTCGTTCTTATTGGCGACAGTGGTTCCTAAAATCATTGAACCCATCATTCAGATGGGCCAAGAGTTACCTCAATCGACGCAATTTTTACTGGCAGCCAGTGAGTTTGTGCAAGATTGGGGGCTGATTATTTTCGTTGTGCTGGTGGCGCTTTTCTATGGCCTCAAACTGGCGTTGCAAAAGCCAGACTTTCGCTTAGCTTGGGACAGAAAAATCTTGAGCTTACCGCTAATAGGTAAGATCTCTCGAGGTTTGAATACCGCACGATTCGCACGAACACTTTCGATCTGTACTTCCAGTGCGATTCCAATTCTCGAGGGTATGCGCGTTGCGGTAGATGTTATGTCTAACCGTTATGTGAAGCAGCAAGTCTTGCTTGCAGCGGATAACGTCCGAGAGGGCGCTAGTTTGCGTAAGGCGTTGGACCAAACTCGCTTGTTTCCACCAATGATGCTACACATGATCGCCAGTGGTGAGCAAAGTGGTGAATTAGAGAGCATGTTGACGCGGGCAGCCGATAACCAAGATCAAAACTTTGAATCAACAGTCAATATTGCTCTGGGTGTGTTTACTCCTGCGCTGATTGCATTAATGGCTGGATTAGTGTTGTTCATTGTGATGGCGACCTTGATGCCAATGCTAGAAATGAATAACTTGATGAGCGGATAATTTCGAATTAAGACGTGTCTACTAACGGCATGGCTTTAATCTAACTTTCGGAGAAAAAAATGAAGTTTAAGCGTAGTAAACAACAGGGTTTTACACTTTTAGAAGTGATGGTTGTTGTCGTTATCCTTGGTATTTTGGCAAGTTTCGTTGTTCCAAACCTATTGGGTAACAAAGAGAAGGCTGACCAACAAAAAGCGATTACGGACATCGTAGCGCTGGAAAATGCCCTAGATATGTACAAGTTGGATAACAGCGTTTACCCAACAACGGACCAAGGTCTAGAAGCATTGGTTAGCAAGCCATCTAACCCAGAGCCACGCAACTACCGTGATGGTGGTTACATCAAACGTCTTCCTAATGACCCTTGGGGCAACCAGTACCAATACTTAAGCCCAGGTGATAACGGTACAATCGATATCTTCACTCTAGGCGCAGATGGCCAAGAGGGTGGAGAAGGTCCAGCTGCAGATATTGGCAACTGGAACATGCAAGACTTCCAATAATTGAGCCTAAGCCAGCACTAATGAAACAAATGCGAAAACATAACGGTTTTACATTGATAGAAATTCTATTGGTGCTGGTTTTGCTATCTCTTACGGCTGTGGCCGTGATCTCGACGTTACCGACTAGCCAAAAAGATCTTTCCAAACAGTATGCTCAAAGCTTTTTTCAGCGTTTACAGTTGCTCAATGAAGAAGCGGTGCTGAGCGGTAAAGATTTTGGCGTTCGAGTGGATGATGCCAAATCGACCTACGTTTTACTGAGTTTAACCTCAGAAGGTTGGCAGCCTCTGAAATTAAAGCAGATTCCGAGCAAAACCAAGCTAGAAGAAGATATTGCGCTACAACTCGAGCTCGGAGGTGGTGCTTGGGATAATGATGAGCGCTTATTCAAACCAGGTTCTCTTTTTGATGAAGACATGTTCGCAGAAGAAGAGGACGAAAAGAAAATTGAGCCACCGCAAGTGTTTATCTTTTCCAGCGCTGAAGTCACGCCATTCACCCTGTCTTTTTTTCCGCAAAATGGTGATACCTTTAATGACGGTTGGCAAGTCATTGGCAAAGAAAGTGGACAAATTTTGTTATTAGCTCCGGGCGAAGAAGTGAAAGAGGATGAGAATGCGCAATTTTAAGCAAGCTCGCCCAAATTTGAGTCATCGCCGGACGAGAGGCATGACCTTACTGGAAGTATTGGTCGCACTGGCAATTTTCGCCACCGCTGCCATCAGTGTCATTCGCTCCGTGAGCCAGCATATTAATACAATCAGTTATTTAGAAGAAAAAATGTTTGCAGCCATGGTTGTGGATAATCAGATGGCAAATGTGATGTTGAATACCGGAGAACTCAAAGCGAAAAACGGCACAGAAGAGCTGGCAGGACGCACTTGGTTCTGGAAAGTCACGCCAGTCGCCACGACGCAGCCATTGCTGAAAGCATTTGATGTGAGCGTCTCGGTAGAGAAAAGCGCGAGCCCTGTAGTAACGGTACGAAGCTATGTGGCGCAATAATCATCCCCGCGCAAACACGCGCCAAAGGGTAAAAGGTTTTACACTTATTGAAGTGTTGGTATCGATTGCCATCTTTGCCAGTTTAAGTGTCGCTGCGTACCAAGTGGTATCGCAAGTACAGCGTAGCAATGCGCTATCACAAGAACGAACCCAACGCTTAAACGAAATTCAGCGTGCCATGGTGATGATGGATAACGATTTTCGTCAAATGGCGATGCGTCAAACACGTACTAATGGTGAAGAGCCTGCTAGCCGGCTAATTTTTTGGTCCGATTACCTGTTGGACTCCGATACTAAAGGGCTGATGTTTGCCCGTTTAGGTTGGCACAACCCTCAGCAGCAGTTCCCTCGTGGAGAAGTAACCAAGGTTGGCTATCGCTTAAAAGAAGAAACACTGCAGCGAGTATGGTGGCGCTATCCTGATACGCCGGTTGGGCAACAAGGTACTGTTACTCCATTGCTAACGCAGGTCGAGTCATTTGATATGCGTTTCTATGATGGTAAGCAATGGAAAAAAGAGTGGGCTGAAGAAAAAGCGCTGCCGAAAGCGGTTTCTGTTGTTCTAACTCTCAAAGACTATGGAGAAATTACCCGCACTTATCTCACTCCTGATGGCACATTGAGTCAGAAAGAGGAAAGTTCAGGAGACAGCAATAATGGTTAACCGTCAGCGCGGTGTTGCTTTGATTATAGTGTTGATGTTGCTGGCGATTATGGCGACGGTTGCCGCCAGCATGTCGGAACGTTTGTTCTTGCAGTTTCAGCGAGGCGCTAATCAAATCAATTACCAGCAAGCGTACTGGTACAGCCTTGGCGTCGAGGCGCTAGCAAAAGTGGGTATCGAACAAAGTTATAAAGACACCGACACGATTAATATGAGTCAACCGTGGGCGATAAAAGAGCAAGTCTATCCGTTAGATTATGGTCAAGCGGCGGGACGAATTAGAGACAAGCAAGCGTGCTTTAATCTAAATGTATTGAGTCGTGTGCAACCAACGGGTCAGCAAATTACAAGACCATATTTAGTGAATGTATTGCAGCGCCTATTAGAAGAGTTGGATGTCGAGCCATATCAAGCAGAAATCATTGCAGACTCTACTTGGGAATACATTGATGCTGACGACTCTGTCCGTTCGACTACTGGGGTTGAAGACAGCACATATGAAGCGATGAAGCCTTCCTATTTAGCATCAAATGGTTGGATGGCAGATGCTTCCGAGTTACGGGCTGTCTATCAGGTGAGTGGTGAAATTTTCCAAAAATTGGAGCCGTTGGTCTGTGCATTACCAAGTGATGACTGGCGTTTAAACGTGAATACGATTGATGTTGAGCAAGCTCCGATTTTGGTGGCAATGTTCTCACCAAACTTAAGCAGTAGTGATGCGATTCAGCTAATTGAAAAACGCCCATTTGATGGGTGGGATAGCATTGATGAATTTTTAGCAGAGTCAGAAATGGCTGGCTTAAGTGAAGATGTAAAGAAAAACGCCAAAGGCTATTTGGGTGTGGATAGCGCCTTTTTTGAATTGGATGCACAAGTGTTGGTGGATGAATCACGTGTACGTATCCGAAGCCTTTTGCAAAGTACAAATAGAGAAACGGTGACCGTAGTTCGCCGTCGTTTTGGAGGGATCAGTGAGCGAGTTTCTGACCGTTCGGCTGAGTAGCGAACAACAAAGTACCATTCCTTGGGGGGTGTGGTCGACAGATCAACAGGAAGTGATTGCTAGCGGTGAAATCGCCGGGTGGGAACACTTAGATGAATTGGTCTCATATGCTGGTCAGCGCCAAGTTGTGGCGCTGTTGGCGAGTAATGATGTGGTCCTGACGCAAGTGGATATACCGCCTGGTGCAACACGCCAATTCGAGGCGATGTTACCGTACTTAGTGGAAGACGAAGTTGCTCAGGACGTTGATGGCCTGCACTTTAGCGTGTTGGGTAAACAAGCGGACAAAGCGCAGATTTGCGCAGTTGAACGTGCTTGGATTCAGACTGTACTGCAACGTTTTTCAAGCCAAGGTATCGCCATTAAACGCATTTTACCCGATGTGCTTGCATTACCGGTTCGTGGAGAGCACAGCAGTGCTGCAATGATTGGCGAGCAATGGCTAATTCGTCACTCTGCGACAGAGGGCGCGGTTGTCGACGCTTCTTGGTTAGACCTTTACCTCTCTTCTTATCTACAAAATAATGAAGGTTGGAAGCTCGATTGCTTTAGCTCGGTCCCGGAATCTGCGTTACCTGAAATATGGGAGCCGCAACCAGAAGAAATGACGATGGCTTTACTGGCGAAGGGGGTGACAGAAAGCAAAGTCAATTTGCTGACTGGGATCTTCAAGCCGAAATCTTCTTGGGGTAAATACTGGAAGCTCTGGCAAAAAGCCACCATTGCTGCGGGGGTGCTTATTGTCGTCATGGTTGCGCAGCAGTTGCTCGTGGTCCACAAGTACGAAGCACAAGCTCAAGCGTATCGTGAGGAGAGTGAGCGTATTTTCCGCCAGGTGTTCCCAAATAAACGACGCATTCCTACCGTTAGTTACCTCAAACGACAAATGGATGATGAAGAGCGCCGCTTATCTGGTGGAAGTGGTCAGCAGGCAATGTTGTCATGGTTGGCGGCATTACCCGCGACGCTTGGTCAGGTCAGCGACTTGGAGATCACTAGCTTTAAATACGACGGACAACGTGGCGAAGTACGTATTCAGGCTCGTAGTTCAGACTTCCAACCTTTTGAGCAGGCTCGTGTGAAATTGGCAGAGAAGTTTAATGTTGAGCAAGGTCAGTTGAACCGTAGCGATAACGTTGTGGTTGGCAGCTTTGTTTTGAAGCGTTTGTGAGGTGATGATGAAAAATTTAATTTCTCAAGCTCAGGTTTGGTGGAGCAGCATCTCGCAGCGTGAGCAGCGTTTGGTCATGGGATGTGGCGCTATTGCCGTTATCGGTATTATTTATTGGGGTTTATTACAACCAATGAGTCAACGTGCGGAGCTAGCTCAGTCACGTATTCAAAGTGAAAAGCAGTTGCTAGCTTGGGTACAAGATAAAGCGGATGGCATCACTGCACTGCGAAAAAGCAGCGGTGTGAGCTACTCTAGTCAACCGTTGAATCAGTTAGTTTCTTCTTCAGCTCGTCGTTATAAAGTTGAGTTGATTCGAGTACAACCTCGTAATGAGAGCGTTCAAGTGTGGATCAAACCACTCGCGTTTAATCAACTAGTGGATTGGTTACGTTACTTGAAAGAGCAACAGGGTATTGAAGTCGAATTTTTAGATATCGACCGAACAGAGCAAGCGGGCATGATCGATGTAAACCGCCTTCAGTTTAAGCGAGGTTAAGGTGAAGCGAGCAGTACTTTACGTTGTTATCTTTATCGTCTTTTTTTCAGTCAGTCTTTTAATGGGATTACCAGTCTCTTGGGTGTTACAACAAGCACCAACAGTGAGAGGCCTGGACATTCAAGGAGCCAACGGTTCGGTATGGCAAGGTCAAGCTGCTAGTATTCGTTGGCAGCGCCAGAACCTTGGAGAAGTTAATTGGGATTTCCAATGGTCGAGTCTACTGACAGGTAAAGCTGAGTTTGCTGTGCGCTTTGGTCGTGGTAGTGAAATGGACGTTCGTGGGCGCGGTTTTGTCGGCTATAGCTTAAGTGATGGCCCTTATGCCAAAAACTTAGTTGCCTCGATTCCGGCGGTAAAAGTTGTTGAGCAAGCGCGCCTCCCTGTGCCTGTTGGTGTTGATGGGCAGCTTGAGCTGAATATTCGTCATGCGACTTATGCTGCGCCTTGGTGTAAGAACGGTGAAGGCACTTTAGTATGGAATGCCAGTGGTATTCAAAGCCCCGTTGGCAGCTTAGATCTCGGTCCTGTGATTGCCGATATAAACTGTCAGGATAGTGTATTGACGGCAACTGGTGAGCAGAGCAGCAAACAAGTCTCTGCGGCGTTTTCCGCTGAACTGATGCCTAATCAACGGTACTCAACCAAAGCGTGGTTCAAACCTGGTGC
Organism: Vibrio sp. 1457; assembly: GCF_033340195.1. Lineage (NCBI taxonomy): Bacteria > Pseudomonadati > Pseudomonadota > Gammaproteobacteria > Vibrionales > Vibrionaceae > Vibrio > Vibrio sp. 1457. The sequence continues at coordinate 235,459 of NZ_JAWOWA010000003.1, read as the reverse complement.
AGAGTTCCCATCCAGCATGGGGGAGCAACTGAAATGGTTGGGTAAGCCGAATGCTCAAGGTCAATATGAGTTTAACTACCAAGGGCGCTTCTAACCTATCGTGACAAAATCCAATATCTTAAAAGAGCTGCTATTGTGCAGCTCTTTTTGCTTTTGGATCATCGTAAGCTAAAACCTCTATTCGCTGTACATTCGATCTTGATTGGGAGTGAATGAAAGTTTAAAGTCATGATTTTTTAAGCGATTTGTTTCTTTTGTTCAGCTTTGCAAGTAACTGGAACATGGTAGGCCAAATACTCCAAGTGCTGTACAGAAGGTCAAAAAGAAAAGGCCACGAAGATATTCGTGGCCTTTCTATTGCTAGAATTTTGTGCTCTAAATTTTACCGATAGGGCGCTTAATCTTTGCGTTGTAAAATCTCATTCCAAGGTAAATCCGCATCACCAAGAACAATAAAATTCGGGTTTTCTAGTGTTTCCCGCTCGTTATATGACAGCGGTTCTAATTGCGTGCTGAGAATACGTCCGCCAGCTTCTTCAACAATGCATTGTGTCGCAGCGGTGTCCCACTCACCTGTTGGACCTAGTCGGAGATAGCAATCTACCGCCCCTTCCGCGACGAGGCATGCTTTCAATGCCGCAGAACCGAGCGGTATTAAGTCGTAATTCCAGGCGCTGCTCATACGGTTAGTAATACGATTGATGTCTTGGCGACGACTAATAGCAATTGCGATGCTTTGCTCTGGCTGTTCGTGTTTGTGTGTATGGATTTTGACGCTGTCCGACATGTCGGGAATTTTCCAGGCGCCTTTGCCATTATAAGCGTAGTAAGTCACGCCAGATACAGGACCGTAAACGACGCCCATGGTTGGTCGATTGTTGTCGACCAACGCGATAATAGTGGCAAAGTCACCACTGCGAGCGATGAATTCTTGAGTACCATCAAGAGGGTCGACTAACCAATAACGTTCCCACTGAGCGCGTTGCTCTAAGCTTATGTCTGCGTCTTCTTCTGACAACACGGGAATGTCAGGCGTCAGATCACTCAAGCGTTCAGTGATGAACTTGTGAGCTGCAATATCTGCACTTGTTACGGGAGTTTCGTCACTTTTGGTGTAGGCCTCGTATTGCTTCTTTTCATATATTTCGAGGATCATTTGCCCAGCACTGCGGGCAATCTCGATGACTTGAGGAAGTAGGTGAGATAGATCTTTTGTCATTGGCATAAGTGATAGTCCTTACTCACAGTGTTATTCGGTTCTAATGACCGTTATTGGTTATGATTGTGAGTGGTGTTTGGTAAGTGTTTCAGTGCCAACATTAGCGCTGTGATGCTTCGTGCTTCACAGAAATCCATGTGAGTTAATAACTCTTCGGCTTGCGCAAGTGGCCAACGCACAATTTCCAGTGGTTCAGGCTCATCGCCTTCTTGCTTCTCTGGATAAAGCGCCTGTCCTAAAAATAGAGTCATTTTGCTCGAAAAGTAAGATGGCGCGAGGATAACTTGTTTCAACGGGGTTAACTGATTGCAGCCAAAGCCGATTTCTTCTTTTAACTCACGATCCGCAGCTTGGTGTGGTGTTTCTCCTGGGTCAATCAGCCCTTTTGGGAAACCTAGCTCGTAACGTTCAGTTCCAGCGGCGTATTCACGCACCAGTAATAAATCGCCTTGTTCTGTTACAGGGACTACCATTACAGCATCTCGTCCACTTGGCTTCATACGCTCATAAGTACGGTGCTCACCATTGGAAAAACGAAGGTCGAGCGCTTCCACAGCAAACAGTTTGGATTTTGCAACCGTCTGGCATGAGAGTATCTCTGGTGGGGTTCGTTTCGGCATGACGCTGGCTCCTTGGTGTCGTTGGCGTTTACGAGATGCGTAAGATTCTTAATATATGAGAACTCCGCCTGAGTTTCTAGCGGATTTTACGAGTCGAGCTAAGCATCTCAGCATCACCTCAGTATCGATACAAAAATGGGAGACCGAAGCCTCCCATTTTCTGACAGTGTTTACTCTTAGTAGTAAGAGTGATCACCACGGTCATGTTCTGTAGCATCACGAACTGCGGTTAGTTCACCAATGAACTGGTTTAGCAGCTCTTTCTCGATGCCTTCTTTTAGTGTTACGTCAACCATAGAACAGCCATTACAACCGCCACCAAATGCAACAATCGCAACACCGTCTTCAGTGATCTCAACCAAGTTTACGTGACCACCGTGGCCAGCAAGTTGTGGGTTCACTTGAGTTTGGATAACGTACTCAACGCGCTCAACCAGTGGTGCGTCGTCCGCAACTTTACGCATTTTAGCGTTAGGTGCTTTTAGCGTTAGCTGAGAGCCCATTTTATCGGTAACAAAATCGATTTCAGCGTCTTCAAGGAATGGCAGGCTTAGCTCATCCACGTAAGCTGAAAAACCGCTGTAAGAGAGTTCAGTGTCGGTCGATTCTACTGCTTCTGGTGGGCAGTAAGACACGCCACACTCAGCGTTTTGTGTACCTGGGTTCACAACGAAAATACGAATGTTAGTGCCTTCAGGTTGTTGACCTAAAAGGTTAGCGAAATGCGTTTGCGCAGTTTCTGTAATAGTAATATTTGACACGACGAATACCCGAGTAAATTTGTAGGTTACTGCTGCTATTCTACTCTTGTTGACGTATGGGTCTAGTCTTTTTGATGCTAAGGCATGGCGAAGCGATCTAGAGAGAACGAGGAGCAGGTGTTCTGCAGATGCAGTAAATATCGATGCTTTCTACGCCAACTTCAAGTAGTAAATGACATAATTGTCGGACGGTACTGCCTGTGGTGACTACATCATCGACGATGGCAACATGGGAAGAGTGAGGGCGCTTATTGAGAATAAACGCGCCTTTTAAGTTTTGTTCACGGCTTGTTTTGGTATTACCACGCTGTGATTGGGCGAGCTTTACTCGACGAAAGACCTTCGCATCAAAATTAGTCTGCAATTGCTTGGCGAGGTGTCGGGCTAAAACATCACTTTGATTAAAACCCCGGCGCAGGTAACGCTGCCAGTGCAATGGCACACTGGTAATGATTGGAGCTGGCGTGGTGATGCGCAGTGCCAGTTGCTCGGTTAATGCTTTTACATGCCAAGACTCTCCGTGATCTTTAAAGCGTTGTACTTCCCGTGAAAGGGGAAAGTCGTAATCGCCTAACGTGTATAGCCTTTGCCATGGCGGTGGCTCTGAAAGACATTCACCACAAATACTATCCGTACTCATTTCTTCTTTCTGTAATGATAAACCGCAGCGTTGACATCGTTTTACTGGAGTTAGGTATTTTAAACAGTGCTCGCACCAGCGCAGAGTATTTGTGTGGCTTGGTGTTTGAATAGGGAGCCGACACAGGCCGCATTGACTGCTCAATACACGATGCATGATGTTTTGCCAGTGATGAGATAACATAGCGTTTATTCATGGTGATATTTTACTCAGCCTAACTCTTGGCTGAAGCCGTAGGGAATAAAATAAGTGGGAGAGATTGAGAGCATGAGCACGAAATTACACTGGCAGTCATTTGGTCAGGGACCAGATTTGGTGTTACTTCATGGGTGGGGCATGAATGGTGCGGTATGGCAGCAGACAGTCGAGTCTCTTCAACCTTATTTCCGAGTTCATGTGGTTGACCTTCCGGGGTACGGACATAGCGCCGAATCTCATGCTGAAGATTTAGACCATATTGCTAACTTGGTGGTGCAAGGTGCGCCAGAGAAAGCGATTTGGCTTGGTTGGTCCCTCGGAGGTTTAGTGGCGACGCATGTGGCATTAAATATGCCCGAGCGCGTGGCTAAGTTGATTACGGTTGCCAGCTCACCAAAATTTGCCGCAGAAAAACCGTGGCGCGGCATTCAACCGAATGTACTGAGTGCGTTCACCTCTCAGTTGCTAGAAGATTTCTCACTGACCATTGAGCGCTTTATGGCGTTGCAAGCGATGGGCAGCCCATCAGCGCGTAAAGACGTTAAACAGCTCAAGCAAGCGATACTATCGCGCCCTCAGCCAAACCCTGAATCGCTGTTGGTTGGGCTAAACATCCTTGCTGATGTGGATCTGCGCGATGCGTTGACGTCTCTTTCTGTTCCAATGTTGCGTCTTTATGGCCGTTTAGATGGGTTGGTGCCAATTAAAGTAGCTAACGATTTAAGTGAACAGTTGCCTCATACCCAGCAGTTTGTTTTTAATCAGTCCTCTCATGCGCCTTTTATCACCGAACATGACGAATTTTGTGTTCAAATCCGAGAGTTTGCTCACGATTGAGCAAGTGCGAGCGGAAACACCTCAAGTTGTTTAAAAAGTGGTCGATATAAAGGCTGGTGAGGTTTTATTAGCCAATAAAGCTAAGCCATATTGACGAGTTGGGCGACTCTGAGGAGGGTTCGCAATGATTGTGTCACCGACCAACGTAAGTGTGCCACTGATCGCCCCATCCGTGAATGTGCAGACGGAACAAGCAGCTCGCGACAATAAAGTCCGAGAGCCTGTAACGCCAACGGTCGCATTGGCCAAAACCAATGCAGAGCGAAAAGTAAAAGGTGATGACAAGCGCCGACGTCAGTCTTCTTGGGATCCTTCAGAGCATCCTGATTATGATATGGAAACGGAAGTCGACACGCGTTATCAAGAAGAGCCGGAAGATACACTAGAACGGCTTTTTAGTTTGCTTGCGCTCAAATCGTATAGTGAAGACCAGGGGAAAGGCTACGCGATCCGCTTTCGCTTACCAAAGCGCATTTTGGATGCTGCGATCAATGAAGGATTAATGGAAAAGCGCAGGAAGGTGATCAAGTTTCATTATGGTCATGCAGTCGCTCCCCATACCCCGTCAGAAGTGATAGCAGTATTATGACGACTCAATATCCTACTCAAACAAAAACGCTCCAAGCAGGTTGACTGATTGGAGCGTTTTCTTTTTAGTTATGAAAGCTCGTTAGCGGTGAAGCCTAGGTAAGGTTACTTTTTCGCTTTAGCAAACGCTGCAGCAAACGCACCGCCCATCGCGCTGTTCGATGACGAATCATCACGGCGAGGCTGACGACGCTGCGGTTGGTCATTACGACGTGGCGCTGCTGATGAGCGTTGGCTGCGGTTGTCTTGACCCGGTTCGTCGTTCATACGCATCGATAGACCAATACGCTTACGCTGCACGTCAACTTCCATCACTTTCACTTTGACGATGTCGCCCGCTTTCACCACTTCACGTGGGTCAGACACGTAACGATCTGTCAGTGCAGAAATATGCACAAGACCATCTTGGTGAACGCCGATATTAACGAAGGCACCGAAGTTGGCTACGTTAGACACCACGCCTTCTAGAATCATGCCCGGTTCCAAGTCAGATACCGAGTTTACACCTTCTGCAAAGGTCGCCGTTTTGAATTCTGGACGTGGGTCACGACCCGGCTTGTCTAACTCTTTGATGATGTCTGTAATGGTTGGAACGCCGAAGTTATCGTCGGTGTAATCGACCGCATGCAGACCTTTAAGGAAGCTTGAATCACCAATCAGTGCTTTGATATCTTTGTTGTTCTTCTCAGAAATCGCTTTGACCACTGGGTACGCTTCTGGGTGAACCGCAGACGCATCAAGTGGGTTCTTACCATCCATAATACGCAGGAAGCCCGCACACTGCTCGAACGCCTTAGGACCTAAACGAGGTACTTTCTTCAAGGTTGTACGTGCTTCGAAGCGGCCGTTCTCATCGCGGAAGTCGACAATGTTCTGCGCGATGGTGCTTGATAAGCCTGCTACGCGCGTCAGTAGCGCCGCAGAAGCAGTGTTCACATCAACACCAACCGCGTTTACACAGTCTTCCACAATCGCATCTAGGCGTTTTGCCAACATAGATTGGCTTACATCGTGCTGGTATTGACCCACACCAATAGATTTAGGATCAATTTTCACGAGTTCAGCCAATGGATCTTGCAAACGACGTGCAATCGACACTGCACCACGCAGTGATACGTCCATATTCGGGAACTCTTTTGCTGCAAGCTCAGACGCTGAGTAAACCGATGCACCCGCTTCACTTACGATGATCTTCTGAACTTTCAGGTTGCCACGTTTGATGACGTCTGCGACAAAGCTGTCGGTTTCACGTGAAGCCGTACCGTTACCAATCGCAATCAAATCCACGTTGTACTTACGCACCAACTGCTCAACGATTTGTGCTGACTTGTCGTATTGTTTTTGTGGTGGGTGAGGGTAGATGGTTTCGGTTGCAAGCACTTTACCTGTTGAGTCGACAACCGCGATTTTTGAACCTGTACGCAGACCCGGATCGAGACCAAGTGTTGCACGAGGGCCAGCAGGTGCTGCCATCAACAAGTCTTTTAGGTTAGTGGCGAATACTTCAATCGCTTCGATTTCAGCGCGCTCTTTCATTGCGCCCATTAGCTCGGTTTCCATGTGCATCGATACTTTGATGCGCCATGCCCAGCTGATCACTTGCTTACGCCAGGTATCCGCCGGTGCGCTGCTTAGCGTCACGCCATAATGGTCGGCGATAATCGTTTCGCAGTAAGACTGACGAGCGCCTTCTTCCTGTTCTGGATCAGCATTCATTGCCAATGTCAGGAAGCCTTCGTTACGGCCGCGTAGCATCGCCAGTGCGCGGTGCGATGGCACTTTGCTTAGGGGCTCGTTGTGGTTGAAGTAATCTTTAAACTTCTCGCCTTCTTGCTCTTTGCCTTCAACGACTCGTGAAACCAGTTCCGCATTGCGATTTAAGTGGTTGCGAATTTTTTCCAGTAAGTTTGCGTCTTCTGCGATGCGCTCCATGATGATCGCGCGAGCGCCATCCAATGCAGCTTTGGTGTCTGCGATGCCTTTGTCTGCATCAAGGTATTTGCTTGCTTCGCTTTCTGGCTCGGTTTGTGGATGATTCCAAAGCTGATCTGCGAGTGGTTCAAGACCAGCTTCAATCGCGATCTGACCTTTCGTACGACGCTTGGGTTTGTAAGGTAGGTATAAGTCTTCAAGACGAGTTTTGCTGTCTGCCTGCGCGATCTCTTGTTCTAGCTCTGGCGTCAGTTTGCCTTGCTCTTGGATTGATTTGAGGATGGTTTGACGGCGATCATCCATTTCACGAAGGTAAGACAGACGGCTGTCCAAAGTACGAAGCTGGGTATCATCAAGGCCCCCCGTCACCTCTTTGCGGTAACGTGCAATAAAAGGGACAGTGTTGCCATCATCAATTAGGGTGACAGCGGCGTTGACTTGCTCTGGGCGAACATTCAGTTCTTGAGCAATCATGCGACAGATAGCTTGGCTCATCCGTGTTTTCTCTTTTAATTCAGTTTTGGTTGTATAGAACATTGGGGTCGTTCGAAGAATTTGCAATGTTTTAAATTAACGAGGCAAAAATTTACCGGGCGCTGGTGGACATCAGTCATATTTATGTCAAAACTGTAATTAAATTGAGAACTTATATCCGCAGTTATCGACTAACCTAATTCCACGGTTGTTGATATCACTAAATGTACCTCGGCTTATACGGATAATCATGATGAAAAAAATGTCTTTGGCGTTAGCGCTTACGAGTGCCTTACTTGCCGCCCCGCTTAGTTGGGCGCAGTCTATCTCAGGAACCACACAAGCTCCCGTTTATCAGCTCGATAACAAATTGGTACTAGGGCGTGTGGAGAGCGTCTACTACAGTGACATTCCGGAACTAAAAGCAGTGCCATTTATTGGCAAGATTGATACTGGTGCAGATACGACATCGATGCATGCGGAGAATATCCATGTCAGTAGCTCACACCCAGATTACCAAGATTTGAAAGATAACGAGTTACTTTGGGCGATTGTCGATGACTTAGGTGGTACGAAGGCAAAGTGGGACGCCGACAGCTTTAAGCCATATCAAGTAAAGGTTAGCTTTACGGTTCCTCACCCTTATACAGGGAAGGAAATACAGATTACCGATGATCTGGAAAGAGTGAGCGCGATTCGCAGTCGAACAAGCAAAAAGCCCATCCTACGCCCGACAATAAAAATGCCGATGACAATCGCTGGTCACACCGTTGATACGGAAGTGAACCTGACCAAGCGTACGCAATTCTCTTCTCCTATCTTGATTGGTAAAACTTATCTCGATGATAACGCATGGGTCTTCGCTGGTTACGATTATCTTCAAGAACAGCCAAGCGCAAAAATGATTGGCAAAAAAGAGACGGTTGAAGTCGAAGGTGTGCCATATAAGATCAGCATCTCAACTTCTAGCCGTTATACCAACGTCCATGCACTGGACATCAAGGTAGACAAAAAGCATAACGAAGTCTCTTTTATGTTAGAGGGCGAGAATGGCAAGCGTCATCCAATGACATTACCCTTGGTACGAATGCTGAAAACGACCAAAAGCGATCGCCCTTTAGTCTATTTACCCGTCAAAGTCGGCGAAAATGAAACTCAACGTTGGTTGGTGTATCTGCGTGATCGCAGTAAGTTCAGTTCGCAAATTCGCTTAGGTCGGGACGTCGCGAGTCAGCACTTTGTTATTGATACGGACAGAGAAAATCTACTGGGTGGCGTAGAAAAAACGTTCAAAAGCGCACTCAAATCAAAACCTCTTGTCGTTTCACCAGAAGAACAGGTCACCATTGATGGTTATACCGTCCCTGCTTACCCCACTTTTACTGTGAAAACGCCATTACTGCGTGTAAATGGGTTTGAAGTAACAGAAAAAGGTAAGGATGAATCCGTCACGTTTTATTTAATGAACGATGAGGGGAAAGAAGAAAAAATCACCAAACCAGTGTTGAAAAAGCTCAAGGTTGGCAGCGCGGTTCGCCCTGTTGTCGAAGGAGACTTTCTTCTCGGTAGAAAAGACACATCAATGAAGTTTGCGCTCGATGTGCTTGATGAGGGTGACACTCAACCCTTTTTCGTCTTTGGTCATGACATAGCCAAGGGTGGTGTGTTGCTGAACACTCGCGTAGACCATCTACTAGATGCAAGGCCACTTTTCAAAGCTGGCCATATCGAAGTAGCTGAAGTTGAGGGGATGTCTTTCCCTGTGAAGTTAGACACGGGTGCAGATGTAAGCTCAATCAATGCTAAGAACATCAAGCAGTTTAAGAAAGACGGCAAAGACATGGTGAGCTTTACCTATGAGAACGATCTTGGCATGAAACAGGCGTTTACCAAGCCTGTTGTGGATGTCATGCGTATTAAAGCTAAGAAAGGCGAGAAAGCGAACGTACGCCCTGTGGTTGAAATGCATGTTAAGCTTGGCGAATTAGAGAATAAGATCCGAGTCAACTTACAGGACCGAGGTCGCTTCCATTACAGCATGATTTTAGGTAAAAACTTCCTAAAACATGGCGCGGTTGTTTCGAGTGATACGAATTACATCGTGACGCAAAAACCGGATTACGAAAAGTAACACTCTGGCCGCCTTATCACCTTGATACCCAAAGCCTGAACAACATTGGATCTTTGGGTATATCATCTCCTTAATGCTGCCAAAGAGCAGCATTTTTTAGTTGAGATAGGAGTTAATTTGAAAACTAAGCTGATTACACGAGAAGGTTACAACAAACTCAAACAAGAGCATGATTACCTTTGGAATGAAAAGCGCCCGGAAATCACCAAGATCGTCACTTGGGCTGCGAGCCTGGGCGATCGCTCAGAAAATGCGGATTACACCTTCAATAAACGTTTACTCCGTCAGATCGACCGTCGTGTCCGCTTCCTTCGTAAATTCCTGCCAGAAGTCACGATCGTTGACTATTCTCCGCAACAAGAAGGCAAAGTCTTTTTTGGTGCATGGGTGGAAATAGAAAATGAGGCAGGAGAAGTGAAAAAGTTTCGTATTGTCGGGCCTGAAGAGATTTATGGCGATGCGAAAGACTACATCTCTATCGATTCACCTATGGCGCGAGCGATGTTGAAAAAACAAGTGGATGAAGAGTTCACGGTACGCACCCCAGAAGGTGAAAAAGAGTGGTTCATCAACTCAATTGAATACACTCAACCGGCCTCAGAAGACTGAGGCTTTATCACCGATTCAAGTCTCATGAAGTTCACTAGAAGTGACTTGGGTCTCAACGTCAGAATATTTGGTATAAAGGCATGGTGCCTTTCTCGGAGAAGTAAAATGAACAAAGCAGTCATGTGTAGTGCTGCACTAACAATAGGTTTCTCACTTTCAGTTTTTGCTCAAGATGAAGTGAAAGGCTGTGACGCTAAAGAGTTAGCGGTAGAGCAGCAGCTTGAGTATGCAAAAGCGCAAGGTAATGAGCATCGCATTAAAGGCTTGGAGCAAGCACTTTCCGCTATCCAGAATGAATGCTCGGAAGGTGAGCTGCGCCAAGAGCTGCAAGCAGAAGTGGAAGAAAAGACTAAAGAAGTTGAGGAGCGAGAGGAAGAATTAGTCGAAGCTCAGCATTCAGGGAAAGCAGACAAAATTGAGAAAAAACGTCACAAGCTGGCTGAGGCACAGCAAGAGCTGCTTGAGGCCAAACGTGAACTGGAATGGAATTATGGTCAATAGTAGGTGCTGAAAATACCTGCTAGAGAGAGAATAAAGCGCTTAAGATAAAAAGAGTAACAATTTGCTTGAGCACGTTAGGAAAAACAGTGATACATTTTCGACAATAGACGCTTCTGAAAGGATGTTTCAATGCAAGAAAATCATAAAATTTTAGTGGTTGATGACGATGCTCGTTTACGTGCTCTATTGGAGCGTTACCTTTCTGAGCAAGGTTTTCAGGTACGAAGTGTCGCCAATGGCGAACAGATGGATCGCCTACTAACGCGCGAAAACTTTCACTTAATGGTGCTGGACCTAATGTTGCCAGGTGAAGACGGTTTGTCAATTTGTCGTCGTCTACGCCACGCGAACAATATGTTGCCAATCTTAATGCTCACCGCGAAAGGTGATGAAGTGGACCGCATCGTAGGTCTTGAGGTAGGGGCGGATGATTATTTGCCAAAACCGTTTAACCCACGCGAATTATTGGCTCGCATCAAGGCCGTATTACGACGCCAAACCGTAGAGTTGCCGGGTGCACCAAGCACGGAAGAAAAAGTGGTGGAGTTCGGGGAATTCCGACTCAATCTAGGCACTCGCGAGATGTTCCGCGGTGATGAGGCAATGCCACTCACCTCTGGAGAGTTTGCTGTTCTAAAGGCGCTCGTGATGAATGCACGTGAGCCAATGTCACGAGACAAATTGATGAACATGGCGCGTGGCCGTGAATATTCTGCAATGGAACGTTCTATTGACGTACAAATCTCACGTTTACGTCGCATGTTAGAAGACGATCCGAGCAAGCCGCGCTACATTCAAACCGTATGGGGCCTAGGTTATGTTTTCGTCCCAGACGGCAAAGAGGTGTAACCTCTTCACTCCATAGCCAGCACTTGGCTATAGCAACTTCAGCCTTCATTACCTTCCCTTTGAAGGCTGAAATTTCGCGATTAGGACCACTAGGAACGTTCCATGCGCATCCGAAGTTCACTGACACAATCTATTCTGCTGTTCATCTCTTTGCTTCTCGCGAGCCAAGTTTTCTCTTACTACGCCGTTTTTAACTACGCGTTGATGCCGAGTTTGCAGCAGTTCAATAAAATTCTCGCCCATGAGCTCAATTTGGTGCTTGATGATGAAGGACCTTTAAAGTCTGATGCACCGTTAAGGCGTCAATTGTTAGAAAGATTAGGGGTGACGGTTCATAGTCTCGATAGCGATAAGGCGATTGAATTTCATCACGCAATGTCGATTGATTTGATGTCTGAAGAAATGAGCCAAGAGCTGGGTTCGCCCACAGAAGTGCGCTTATTGCTTGGCGATGAAAGTTACATTTTGTGGATGCACATCGAAAAGTTGCCGAACTCCATCATTCGTATTCCGTTATCTGAGCTGCAAGAAGAAGATTTTGCCCCGCTGTTTCGTAACAGCTTGATTATGGCGCTGCTGATCATTGCAGGTGGTTGGTTGTTTATTCGTTTGCAAAACCGTCCACTTTTGGCTTTAGAGAGAGCCGCGAAAGACGTCGGTCGAGGTGAGATCCCGCCCCCCTTAGCAGAGAAAGGCGCATCGGAGATTCGCTCTGTAACTCGAGCCTTTAATCAAATGTCGAAAGGTATTCAAGAGCTAGAAGAAGACCGAGCCTTATTAATGGCAGGGATTAGCCATGACTTACGAACACCTCTGACGCGTATTCGCCTAGCGACAGAAATGATGTCTCCTGAGGACAGCTATCTTGCGGAGGGGATCATTAGCGATACGGAAGAATGTAATGAGATCATCAGTCAGTTTATGGATTACCTCAAACCGGTGAACCAAGAATCGTTTGAAGCGGTTGATATCAGTACGATTGCCAGTGACGTCGCCAGTTCTGAAGGTGGTTATGAGGTTGAAATTGAAACAGATCTTAATCTTAACTTGCCGCCAGCCAAAGGAAGCGCGATTGCGATTAAGCGGGCGATCAGTAACTTAGTTGTGAATGCGCTACGCTATGGCAATGGCTGGGTCAAAATCAGCACTGGTGTGACAGCAGATAAGCAGCTAGTGTGGATTTCAGTAGAGGACAACGGACCGGGTATCGAGCATTCCCAAATCGCGAGGTTATTTGAACCCTTTACGCGTGGTGACACCGCTCGCGGTAGTGAAGGCACTGGGCTCGGGTTGGCGATTGTGAAGCGTATAATCAGCCAGCATTCAGGTTCTGTGGTGATGCGTAATCGCAGTGAAGGCGGTTTAATCGCTCAAATCAGCTTTCCTACCAAGTAAGTCGATGGCCCGCACCCTTTAAAACAAAAAGCCCAACCTAAATAGGTTGGGCTTTTCTTATTCTCAATAATCTTAAGACTCTTTCACTTCCTGAGGAAGTTCATCTTCGTCTTCCAGTTTCTCTGGCAGAAGTAGATTTAAAATGATCGCTGTGATGCCACCTGCTGCAACACCAGTTGAGAAAATACTCTTAATAAATTCTGGCATAAATTGCAGGATCTCTGGTTTTTGTGCGATACCAAGTCCCATTGAGAAGGATAAGGCCATGATCAGAATTGCGCGGCGATCGAGCTCAACACGAGAGATAATACGCACACCAGCGGCAGCAATCGTACCAAACATGACAATCGTTGCGCCGCCAAGTACTGGCTCAGGAATCAGCTGAACAAAGCTAGCGACGCCAGGAAACAAGCCAAGAATCACTAACATGCCAGAAATAAAGTAACCCACGTAGCGGCTCGCGACTCCTGTTAGCATGATGATGCCGTTATTCTGGCTAAACGTTGAGTTCGGGAAGCTGTTGAAAACGGCTGCGATTGCAGAGTTTAAGCCGTCTGCTAACACACCGCCCTTAATGCGTTTCATGTACACTGGGCCTTTTACTGGCTCACCAGACACTTCAGATGTTGCGGTAATATCACCGATGGCTTCTAGTGCGGTAATAAAGAAAATCAGTACCAGCGGAATGAACAGAGACCAGTCAAACGATAAGCCATATTGCATTGGTACGGGCAGTGCTACGATCTCGGTTGCGCCTAGCTGAGAAGTATCTACCATCCCCATAAAATACGCCATGATGTAACCCACTAGCATCGCAATCACGATTGAAGCCACACGGATGTATGGATTTTTCGAGCGGTTTAAAATCACAATTAATCCAAGTACCGTCCCAGCCAGAGCAAGTTTGTCTAAGCTGCCGAAGGTTCCTTCATTTAATGCTGCGTAGCCACCGCCCATTGATACTAAGCCGACTTGAATCAGTGTGAGACCGATAAGAGTGACGACGATGCCTGAAACGAGCGGAGTGATGATTCGGCGGGCATGCTCCAATACGCGAGATAGGAAAATTTCTGCAAATGATGCGACTAAAATCGTACCAAAAATGGCAGCCATCATGGTGCTGATGTCTGCTCCACCGGCTTTCAGCGATAGGCCTGCACCAATAATAGGACCTAAAAAGTTAAAGCTGGTACCTTGAACAGAGAGTAAACCAGAGCCAATTGGGCCAATGGTGCGAATTTGAATAAACGAAGACACGCCTGACGCAAACAAAGACATGCTGATGATGGTGTTCGTTTGGTCTGCTGGTACACCCAAAGACTGACAGATGATCAGTGAAGGAGTGATAACCGCGACGAACATCGCCAATAAGTGCTGAAGTGCGGCAAAAATGGTTTGAGGCAAAGGTGGTCGATCGTTGAGTTGATAGACCAGTTCCGAAGATCGGTTTGAAGTTGTCATTGTTTGTCTCGCTAGTCGAAATATGTCCCTAGTTCTCGCTGAATGGGAGAGCAGGGTGGAGTTGACGTCGTTACCTGTGATTGCTGTTAATCAGAGTCAACTCAGGTTGGTGGAGTGTGATCTAACACACTTAAAAATTTGTGCGCGATTATAGAGAGATTTACTCAAAAAGCAAACGTTTGCTTTGTTTTTGACGCATTAAAAAACGAGCCATTTGGCTCGCTTTCAATCATTACGCTTTGGAGTAAATATCCCGCTCACCCAACCAGCGATCGATAATCGCTGTTGCGTTAGACGGGTAATTGTCATGAATATGACGCGCAATGCGCTGAACTTCGGGAATCAGACGTTGATCTCGAACTAGGTCTGCGATTTTGAAATCAGCAAGACCTGTCTGCTTTGTACCCAATAGTTCTCCAGGGCCACGAATTTCTAGGTCTTTCTGCGCAATGACGAAGCCATCGTTACTTTCACGTAGTACTCCGAGGCGTTTTTGCGCGGTTTTTGACAGCGGAGAGTGGTACAGCAGCACACAATGGCTAGCAACGGAACCTCGGCCCACGCGACCTCTTAACTGGTGTAATTGTGCCAAACCAAGACGTTCAGGGTTTTCTATGATCATCAAGCTAGAGTTTGGCACATCCACACCAACTTCAATTACTGTCGTTGCGACCAGCAAATGCAGTTTATTGTCTTTGAAATCTTGCATCACCGCTTGTTTCTCTGCCGGCTTCATTCGTCCGTGTACTAGACCAATTTTTACGTCCGGCAGTTTACGTTGAAGCTCTTCTGCGGTATCTGCCGCGGCTTGCGCTTCTAGTACTTCCGATTCATCAATCAGGGTACACACCCAATATGCCTGCTTGCCTTCGTTTAAGCAGGCATTTCGGACACGCTCGACGATGTCGTCACGTTTTGTATCAGGAATGGCAACGGTTTGAATCGGCGTTCGACCCGGTGGTAGCTCGTCAATCACGGAAGTTTCCAGATCGGCGTAAGCGGTCATCGCTAAGGTTCGAGGAATAGGCGTCGCCGTCATGATCAACTGATGAGGATAAGCGCCTTGTTTTGCGCCTTTTTCACGCAATTCTAATCGCTGATGGACACCGAAGCGGTGTTGTTCATCAATGATGACCAAAGCAAGGTGATGAAATTCAACGTGCTCTTGGAATAGCGCGTGAGTACCCACTACCATTTGCGCTTCACCACTGGCAATACGAGCCAGCTCGGCTTCCTTTGCCTTACCTTTGAGTTTGCCCGCTAACCAACCGACTTGAATGCCCATTCTCTCAAACCAGTTTGCGAAGTTGATAGCGTGTTGCTCGGCCAATAGTTCGGTTGGCGCCATGAGTGCCACCTGATGGCCATGCTCAATGGCTCTAACTGCGGCCAAAGCGGCAACCAACGTTTTCCCTGAACCAACATCGCCTTGCACTAATCGCATCATTGGGTGCGGTTTTTCTAGATCGGCTTCAATCTCTTGTGCGACTCGGGTTTGAGCGTTTGTAGGAGAGAAAGGCAGTTGGGCTAAAAGCTGCGTTTTTAGTTTATTACAAGGACCGAGAGGTAGCGCTGAATCCTTCTGACCTTTGCTACGCACCGCCAGCATCGATAAGTTTTGTGCGAGCAATTCTTCCATGATCAAGCGGATTTGGGCAGGATGTTTGCCTTCGTCAAACTCATCTAAATTAATGGTTGGTGGTGGGCGATGAATGGTGTGCAGCGCTTGCGACATCGTGATTTGATGGTCATACAACCCCGCTGGAAGTAATTCCTGCACTGCGGTTTTATCAAGCAGGGCTAAAGCTTGTTCGGTAAGGTTGCGTAATGTGATTTGACGCAATCCATCGGTGGCGGGATAAACAGGGGTTAAGCTCTGTTCTACATCGGGCTTTTGCTCGCTGACGTAAAACTTGTAGTCAGGATGAACAATTTCCAAACCCATGCCACCGCGCTTAATTTCACCGTAAGCATGCACTAACTTACCTTGCGTGAAATTGTTCTTCATGGCTGCGGTAAAGTTGAAAAAGCGCAGCGTGATAGTGCCATTACCGTCGCTGATTTTTACCGTTAGCATTTTGCGCTTACCGAAGATAGTGTCGACTGTCATGACCTTACCTTGCACGGCCGCCCAAAGGCCAGCATGCAGTTTGGCAATAGGGTAAATACGAGTACGATCTTCGTAGCGTAACGGAAGGTGAAACAGCAAATCTTGAACGCTATGTAAGCCAACTTTGGCGAGTTTTTCTGCGACTTTCGCGCCAACTCCAGAAAGGGAGGTTAATGGGACGGCAGATAACATTTGGGCGGACATAGAGGGCTCAAGAAAATGGTTAACATTGCAGTATGTTAACCATGGAGCTGTGTTTTTGTACAGGAAAAAATAGTCATGCTTTAGTTAGTGTCATGATTTGACTGATAAACTATAGTTCCGAGGAACTTTAGCGACATCAGGAGCCTATTTCCAACAAGTATGTCGCTGAAGTTAACACTATCAGCATCTGTATATTTGAGAATTAGATCCTGAACCACGCTCCTTCGCCACCGTTCAGGATGACGAAAGTCTGTTACTTGCTTTGCATCTCTTGCCACCACGCGTCATCGGCGATGATTTGACCTTCTTCATCGAGTGGTGGGTAAACGAGCCCTTTTCGTTTCGCGACTTTTGCCAGAACAGGGTGACCACGTTCAAAGAGAATACGGTTGATTGTCTCTTTAGGCAGAGCGCTTTCTTCTCGGTCGTACATGCCTGCGGCTTCACGTTGACGTTGCGCTTCATACAAAATTACGGCACTGGCAACCGATACGTTTAGTGACTGCACCATGCCCACCATCGGGATAATAATGTCTTGATCGGCAAGCTGTTTGGCTTGCTCCGAAGCGCCAACTTTTTCACTGCCTAAAATGATTGCCGTTGGTCTGGTGTAGTCGATCTCGCGAAAATCGACGGCGGTGTCCGAAAGATTGGTCACCAAAACCTGCATACCTTGCGCTTTGAGTTCGGTAATCGCAGTTTCAATCGAATCGTGAGTATCCACTTCAACCCAGTTACGCGCGCCAGCTGAGGTATGGCTCAGCGTACGCATTTTGTCTGGCCAAATTGCGTGAACTTTGTGTAAGCCTGTCGCGTCAGCGGTGCGGATCACAGCAGAGACGTTGTTTGGCTTATGTACTTCTTCGAGACAAAGTGTCAGATCAGTTTGGCGAGTTTTTAGGACTTGGTGAATACGGTTGTAACGTTCTAGGTTCATATTTATTGAGGTATAAAAAATCGCCACCTAACAGAGTAGGTGGCGATAGAGGTTAGTTCTTTCTGCGTCTGACTCGGGTTGCTTGAGGCATTGCCTTAATCTTACGCATGATACCAGCAAGGTGGACACGATCTTTCGTCGTCAACAGCACTGTCACAGTGTATAAACGACCATCACGTTCTTCCGTTGAAAGACCATGAATGTTTGACCCTGTTTTCGAGATCACGTTGGTCAGTTCTGCAAGAGCACCTTGGTTGTTAAGCATGTCGACTTTAAGTTCAGCAATGAACTCTTTATCGTAGTCTTCAGACCAAGCGACAGCCATATAACGGTCTGGCTCTTTCTGATAACCACGAACGTTCGGACATGTTTCTCGGTGAACAACCAAACCACGACCAGGCGATACGTGAGCAATGATGTGATCATCTGGGATAGGATGACAACAATTTGCAAACGTCAGCAATAAGCCTTCTGCGCCACGAATCGGAAGCTTCTTCTTCGAGTCCGTTGGGATTGAACTTGTTGTTGTGAGCTCTTCGGTGTCACCAAGGAGACGACGTGCGATCACAATGCTCATCAACTCACCCAATCCAATAGCAGCCAATAAATCATCGATGCTTTCTAGGCGAAGATCATTCAAGACTTCTTGGATATTTTCTGGATAAATTGAATCAATCGAGTGACGGCCAAGTGCGTGATTAAGTAGGCGACGACCTAAAGTAATCGACTCTTCACGACGCATCGTTTTCAGTACTTGTCGAATCTTAGTGCGGGCACGAGAAGTCACGACATAGTTTAGCCATGCCGCATTCGGACGCGCACCAGGGGCACTGATAATTTCCACCGTCTGACCGTTTTTCAATGCCTTACTCAATGGGTAAGGGTTACGATCAACACGAGCACCAACACAAGAGTTGCCTACATCGGTATGTACGGCATAGGCAAAGTCGACAGCCGTTGCGCCTAAAGGTAATTCAACGATACGACCTTTTGGTGTGAAGACGTAAATCTCATCTGGGAAAAGATCGGATTTTACGTTTTCAATGAATTCGAATGAGTTACCCGCGCTTTGTTGTAGCTCTAACAGGCTTTGCATCCAACGCTGAGCTTTTACTTGCGCAGTGGTGCCAGACTTGTCGCCTTTGTCTTTGTAAGACCAGTGTGCCGCGACACCTTTGTCCGCCATTTGATCCATATCTTCAGTACGGATCTGAACTTCAACAGGTACGCCGTGTGGACCAACCATGGAAGTGTGTAGCGATTGGTAGCCGTTCGCCTTTGGTACCGCGATGTAATCTTTCATGCGACCAGGACGTGGCTTATACAAGCTGTGTACTTGGCCTAAAACGCGATAACAAGTATCAGCGGTATCAACAACGACTCGGAACGCATAGATATCCATGATGGTGTGAAAGCGCTGTTCTTTGGTTTTCATCTTGTTATAGATAGAGAACAGGTTTTTCTCACGACCAACGACGCGAGCATTCAAGCCGAAATCTTGCAGACGGCCTTCTATTTCGCTGTGAATGCGTTGGATCATCTCTTTACGATTACCACGTGCGGCTTTAACCACTTCTTTCAGTACGCGGTAGCGGTTGGGATATAGCGCCTCAAAGCCCAACTCTTCGAGTTCGGTTTTGATATTGTGAATACCAAGACGATGAGCGAGGGGCGCGTAAATTTCTAATGTTTCACGAGCAATACGACGCTTTTTATCTGGTCGAAGCGCGCCAAGCGTACGCATGTTGTGCGTGCGGTCAGCAAGTTTGATCAGAATGACGCGGATATCTTGCACCATGGCCAGAACCATCTTACGAAAGTTCTCAGCCTGAGCCTCTTTCCTATCGCGGAATTTGAGTTTGTCCAGTTTAGATACACCATCAACCAATTCTGCGACAGTGTTGCCGAATTTCTCTTCGAGATCTTCTTTAGTTACATCACAGTCTTCAATGACGTCATGCAGCAAAGCAGCTTGGAGGGTTTCGATATCAAGGCGCATTTCGGCCAAGATACGAGCCACTGCGACAGGGTGGATGATGTATGGTTCACCGCTAGAGCGGGTTTGCCCTTCATGGGCATCTCTCGCTACCACATAAGATTGACGCAGAGCCTCAATCTGAGGCTCTGTTAGGTATTCTTGGGCAACGTCTTTGAGGCTATCGAATAGATACAAATTATAGGCCCGGGAGGTTGTTGAATTCTAAAGTCAGAATTAACGGTTGTGAGCGATGCTGCTTACTGCCGCTAGCTCTGCCGCTTCTTGCTCTTGCTGTTCTTGACGTTCACGAGCGTCTAGAACTTCTTTAGTAATTAAACCTTCTTCGATTTCGCGTAGAGCGATAACCGTTGGCTTATCGTTCTCTTCTGGCACTAGTGCATCTTTACCGCCAGTTTGCATTTGACGAGCGCGGCGAGCCGCAATCAGTACTAGGTCGAAACGGTTGCCAACTTTTTCAACAGCGTCTTGAACAGTTACGCGTGCCATGAGGACTCCAAATAGTTAACTAAAATTTTAGAATGACGAGAAAGTATACAACCTAACTACTTTATTTACTAGCAATTAGACAAGCCACCGTTTGTGGACTTTCTCAGGTAGTTTATTGTGTTTTTCGCACTGGGCAAAAAACGGGAAATTCTTTTATGTTTTACAGCGTGACTTTTTTGAAGTTACTCTGCTAACAACGCGTCAAGCATACCTTTATATTTAGCAGCTTGCTTTTCTTCCTTCAATCTTTCAGCACGCAAGATAGCTTTAAAATCCATCAAAGCGGTATCAAAATCGTCGTTTACGATCACGTAGTCGTACTCGTTGTAATGAGAGATTTCCGACTTGGCTTCAGCCATACGCTTTGCGATCACTTCATCGCTATCTTGACCACGAGTGTTCAAGCGGCGCTCTAACTCACCGTTTGATGGTGGCAGGATGAAGATGCTTTTGGCTTCTGGCATTTGTTCACGGATTTGGCGTGCGCCTTGCCAGTCGATATCTAGAAAAACGTCGATACCTTTATTTAGTGTTTCTTCAATCCATACACGAGATGTGCCGTAATAATTACCAAACACTTCTGCGTATTCTAGGAAGTCACCTTTAGCGATCAGGGCTTCAAACTCATCTTTCGCTACAAAATGGTAGTGGACACCATTTTCTTCACCAGGTCGCATGTTGCGCGTGGTGTGAGACACAGACACTTTCATTGCGTAGGTTGGGTTGCGTTCCAACATCGCTGAGATCAAGCTAGATTTACCTGCGCCGCTAGGTGCAGATACGATATAGAGAGTACCTTTGCCCATTGTACTGTTCCACTTTTGATTGGATTGATTGAGTGCCGAAGGAAAGTTCGACATTCTTATAACGATAGCACTGGCATTGAGAAATCAACCACCAAAGGGGTGGATATTGGTGATAATCCCGCCAGAAAAATGGAGGCGAAGAGTATCATGATCTCTATTTTGTTACCAGTTGATCTTTCTGTCTGTGATCGTCTTTGATGAAATAGTTACTTACGCCAGAGTGTTCCTAAACAGCGAAGAAGGAGCGTGATACAGGACTTACCATCCGCGCACTCTGTTATTAAAACCATTTCTACAACCGTTTAGTGTGCTGATTTTAGGTTTAGAGTCCCGATTTGGCTTGCGTGAGTGACTCTGGTTAAAAATAGGGGTTAATAATGATAAGACGGAAAAAAGGGGAAGCTTTCACTTCCCCAGGCGTGCGACTGACTCACACTTAATCTTCGAATTATCCTTGAGACTCTAGGAAATTTATCCAAGGGCTAACGGTTGACCTGAATTTTGGCGATTGAGCAGCGCCTTTCATCGCCTGCAAGGCCTTTTGTGGCTGCTTAAGCTCGAAATAGGCCATCCCGCGAATGTATTCAAGTTCTGCCTTTTGCTCTTTAGAGGCACTGGATGCCGCGCTTTCTACAAAACGAGTTGCTTCAGAATATTGCTTGTCTTGTATCATTAAGCGAGCAATCTGAATTTGCGTTTTAGCAGAAGGAGCGAGGTTATATGACTTTTTATAAGCGAGAATTGATTTATCTAGCTCTTTAGCTTGCTGCCAGAAACTGGCTAGGCGGTCATAGTTTTCCTTCGTCTTTTCAATGTTTCCAGCTGCCATTTCCTTTTCAAGAGTTTTGGCTGCTTTATATGGAATACCTTGGTAAGCCAAGAAGTTTACAAAGCGTAAATATTCCTTCTCTCCTTCTAGTTTCCCCATTTTGTAAACCATTTCTAGGGTGGCTAGAGAGTTGCGCTCTTGACCTAGCTCCATGTAGACACCAGAAAGTTGCATCCAGTAACGCTTTTTCTGAGGGTACTTTGAAGTCAGAGTTTTGAGTACACTGGCAACGCTTTTCAGCTGGCCTAACTCGTAGTGAGATGCAACGAGAATTAAGTACCAAGACTCACTTGGGCTCTTGCTCATCGCGATGGCTTTTTTGGTTGGCGGGATTGCATTTTTGTAATCTTCCAACTGAACATAAGCGCTCGCTAACGTGATATAAGCATGAGCTTGAGGCTTCTCTTTGGTTGTTTCTGCAACCTTGAACCATTCCTTCATCGTTTTTACAGACAACGTATACTTTTCTTCAGCTAGGTAAAGCTGAGCCAAGCTGTAGCGAACTTGTTGAGCAACAGGAACGGGAAGTGCGTCGAGCTGTAATGCTTCGGCAAAGTATTTTGCTGCTTGCACATAATTGTCTTGTAGCGAATACAAAAAGCCAGTCTGCTGAAGTAAAACTGCTCGGTCGTATTTTTTCGAACTTGTGCTTTCTAAAGCGCTTGCTAGTTTTTCTTTCGCTGCTGAATATTTTTCAGTTGCGATCAACTCTTGCACTTTGTTAACGGTTCGAAATGTCCGATCTGATAACTGAGGAGCTTCTTTTGCCATCGTAGGAGCGGCCATTGCCACTCCTGCGAAGAGAATTAAAGAAGCCACTTTGCTTTTCCATAAACTTTTCATCGTGACTCCTTAATTGGTTGAGAACTCTATTTCTTGCGATAGGCGCGAGCTAACAGGTTTCCCGTCAACCAATTTTGGTTTAAATGTCCATTTAGAGACTGTTTTTCTTGCCGCTCGACCGAGGCCTAAGCGTCGTGGTTGCTCTTTAAGAACTTTGATGTCCTCTACGGCACCACGTGCGTTGACAGTAAACTCTAATAAGACGACCCCTTTTTCTATTCCTGCTTTCGCAGCCTTCCTAGGCATTTGAGGTTGGAATGTCGCTAGAGGTGTTGGACCTCCGCTACCCGCGAGTTGCGCACCTCCACCCTGGCTATAATGTCCAAGCACCGAACCACCTGTAACATTTACGGGTAGGTCAAGCTTTGGCATATCCATTGGGGTCTGCTCCATCACCGGTTTTACTGTCGCTGTCACTTTCATTTCTGGCGGTGGCGGCGGACGCTTAGGCGGTGGTGGTTTTGGAAGTTCGCGTTTTTTCTCCTGTATTTTTTCGTCTGGTTTAATGCGAATAAACTCGACCATACGCAGGTCATCATTCGACACTAACTCGTGGCGCTCTTTGTTTACTAGCTTGTCCATCCCCCAGAACAACCCGAGGGAGACAATGAGCGCCAGTGCAATTGAGGCCAGATACCGCATAAGCTTAATCCTTATTGGTTGCGGCAATGGAGATGCTTTCTACACCTGCCATTTTGATCTGGTCCATAACCTTCACGACTACGCCAGCATTTGCTTCAGTGTCGGCTTGGATAACAACTGCGCCATCAGGGCTTTCTGCACGAAGACGTTCAATATTCGCGCGAACCGCGTCCACTTCGATGCGGCGTTTATCAACCCAAACATCACCCGCCGCACCAACTGCGACCATGATGTTACCTTTTTTCACGGTTTGCGCAGAGCTTGCTGTCGGGCGGTTTACTTCTAGACCAGCTTCTTTTACGAACGATGTTGTTACGATAAAGAAGATCAACATGATGAATACGATGTCGAGCATCGGTGTCATATCGATAGCGGTTTCATCACTGCTATCACTGCTATAGCGTCTTTTCATGACCTATACCTCTAATTCCATTTACTCAGGCAATATGCTTTAGCTTATCTTCCAGCTTTTGCGTTGTGACTTTGGCTAAATGATCAAGACGTGAACTAAAGAACAGTCCTGATAGAGAAGCCACCATCCCGGCTAAAGTTGGGATTGTTGCCTTTGAGATCCCCGAGGCCATTGCTCGAGGGCTTCCTGTTCCTGTTACCGCTAAGATGTCGAATACTTGGATCATGCCAACAACGGTGCCGAGCAAACCCAGTAAGGGACAAAGCGCAATCAACACTTTCACGATTGGCAGGCCCTTTTTATTCTCAATGTCCTGACGAGAAACAATTTCTTGTCGGATCATCTTAGCGTTCCAGCTCTGGTGCTCTGATCGCCCCTGCCATGAGCCAACGGCTTTTTTCATGGCTTTTGGAGCGACGGCAGCAAAATAGAACCAACGTTCTAACAATACTGCCCAAAGCATAAAGCTGAGGATGAAGATGGCGACGAGTACATCGCCACCCATTCCCAAGAAGCGCCTAATTGATTCAAGTTCTCCAACTAACCACCACATAACGCCTCCTTAGCTTTCGGCTTTATGTAGTTTTTCCTGATAGCGAGCGATGAAGCCTGCACTCTGTTCTTCAAGAGTTTGAACCAAACGACGACCTTTACTGTGTACGATGGTGTACAGGAACAGTAGAGGAATTGCGACAACCAGACCAAGCATCGTAGTAACAAGTGCTTCAGAGATACCGCCAGCCATTAGCTTAGGATCACCTGTACCAAATAGTGTGATTGCTTGGAACGTACCGATCATACCCATTACCGTACCCAGTAGACCTAGAAGTGGTGCTACAGAAGCGAACAGTTTGATTGAGCTGATAAAGCGTTCAATGCTCGGTGCGTTACGTAGGATGATTTCGTCCAGTTTCGCTTCAAGATCTTCAAGGTTGTCACCTTTGTGTTCTTGGTAAGCTTGGATAACTTCACCCAGAGGGTTACCAGGAATCACGGTTTCTGATTTCGCTTGCTTACGCATTTTACCGCCAATCACTTGAAGGCGTAGGAAGCAAACTAGAGCAATGATAGCGCCAACTGCACCCATACCAAGGATGACGTAACCTACAATGCCACCTTGATCAATACGTTCTTGAACGGTAGGGCTTTGTACAAGTAGAGACAGAATTACACCACGGGATGGGTCAATAAACAGTGGCTCATAGCTGTTTGACGCTGACTCAAAGCCTGCAACATGACGTGTAATATTGGTGCGAGGTTGTCGAGAGAGTTCTTCGAACTTACCTGTTTGAGGTACATAAGTAACGTACTTACCATCGGCAATCGCGTTAAATTCACCGACAAGAGTAACATCGCGAACCGCTTCTTTACCTTCGCCATAAACAACCGTTGCTTGGGTTGTTGCTGTCTCGCCTGAGGCAACCACTTGTTGAAGAATGGTATGCCAGAATGCTTCTAGCTCTTGTGTTGATGGCAGTTCTTTGCTTTCAGCCAGTTTCGTTAGTAGAGCGTCACGCTCTGGGAACTGAACAGCGTTTTGAGAGGCTGCAAATAAGCCCTTAAACTCTCCCGCATACTGGCGGACCACACCAAACATTTCGCCCAAAGTACCAGAGCGAACACGTAGGGTTTCTGTTAGTTCAGTTAGCTGCTTATCGTTTTCATCAAATGTTGCTTTAAGTTGATCGCCCAGTGCTTGCTGCGCAGCTAACTCTTCGCGAGCTTGTTGCAATAATGCCGCTTGCTTATCGCGATTGTTCTTGAACTCAGCTTCACGGGCTTTGTTCTCTTTCGACTCAACGATGCTTTCTGATTTTACGTTTTTAAGTAGTTCAGATAAGTTTTTAGGCGCTTCTGCTTGTACGCCAGAAACCATAAATAAGCTCGCTAGTAGGCCAGCGGCTAGAGTTTTGAATCCTTTCATCTCTTATTCCTCCCCAGCATATACAGGCAATTTGATTAGCGCTGGTGGCGCTTGCTTCTTCGCGATACGAAGGCCTTGCTGTACCGCTATGCGGTAGCTTTCCGGTAATGTTTCCCATTGACGTGTTTGTTGGTTCCACATACCTGTCTCACCACCGTCTGGAGATTGGAATAAAAGCGCCGTGCGACCAATACGTAGGAAGTCGTAAGTCACGATTTCCCCATTTCTATCTAGGCTAGCTTTGTAAGATTCAATTGAGCGAGAGAAGCCTTCTTCAATTTGGTAGGCTTCCATCACTTTACGGAATTTCTCAGAAGTCGTTACGTCGGCGCGATCCATGAGACGACGCAGTTCTTGGACACGTTTATTACGTTCTTTTTTCTGGAAAGGCAGATCGAGAGTCACAAACTCATCGAGTGCATCGATCATTTTAAGTGTTAGTGGCACTACTTCTGTTGCCGTTTGATCGATCTGAGCAATTTGGTTATTTAATGAGTCCAATTCACCTTGCTGTGATTGAACCATACGGTTAATTTGCTCGTTGTAGACTTTCATGCTGTCGATTTGACGTAGTAAGCCTTTGTATTCTGCCAACATGCCTTCAGTACTTTCGGCATAATTGTCGATTTTTTGTTGTGAAGCTTCTGAAGATTGATTTGCTTTTGCTTGTGTGGAAACGACAGCACCAGAGTTGGCCGCTATAGAGCTACTACTGATAGTAAGCAATGCTGCAGCTATGGCACTGAGACCAAATTCCTTGAATTTCATGGTTGCATCCTTGTCAGTGTTTTAGTCAGTCGAAAAGGGCGCGGAAAACCCGCGCCAAATATTTTTTAGAAGTCGTATGATGCCTCGACGTATAGCTGACGTCCGATTGGATCGTCATACCCAGTTGCATAGAATGGAGAGGTATCGCTTAGAGGATCTGCAGGCGGTACTTTGTCAAACATGTTGATAGCACCAAGAGTTACACGACCACTCTCGTTGAATTGGTAAGAAGCCGTTAGGTTCCACGTTGTCATACTAGCGATTTCTGCTTTGTAACCCGCTTTTTTAGCAGAATCACAGTCATCAAAGTAGTAACGGTTTGCGTAGCTTGAACACATACGGTCGCGGTATTTACCAAATAGGTTGATAGCGACATCTTCATATGCCCAGCCAAGATTTAACGTTGCGGTGTATTCAGGCATGAAATCTCTTTCATCCGTTACAGGCTCGCTGTCGTTTTCTTGATATTCAGCAATCAAGATCTTCGTTACAGCAACACGCGTGTTAAATGAACCGAACTCATTAGTGTCGTATGCGTATTTGATCGCTAGGTCAATACCAGAACGCTCTTCATACGACTGGTTCACTGGACCATAGGATACCGACTTGATGGTGCCATCTGGGTTACGAACGACTTCAGTACCTGGGTATTTACCTGGATCGTTAATTACATCTTGGTAAGTTGGTGCAGTTACGACGTCTTCCATCTTGATGTGGTACCAGTCAACAGTTACACCAAGATCATCCACAGGCTCCCACGCTAGGCCCAAGTTAATGTTTGTACTTGTTTCTTCTTTCAGCTCAGAGTTAGGGCCATTAAGCGTATCGAAGTACTGAGTATCACACTCTGGGTACTTATCTTTATCTTGTGGGCCGCTACCACCAGCGTTGGCACAAAGCTCTGGGTCAAAGCCAGAACCAAAGCCTCGAGTTTGATCACCAAATAGTCGCTTCAAGTCTGGAGCTCGGAAGCCTAGACCGTAGCTACCACGTAGCAATAGGGTGTCAGTAGGACGGTATGCTAGGGCTACTTTAGGAGTGAATGCGCCACCAGTTGCCGAGTCGTCGAAGTAGTGGTCGTAACGACCAGCGACAGTCATTTCTAAATCTTCAATGATAGGAATAAGAGCTTCAACACCAAGACCAATCTGATCACGGTCACCGCCGCCTGATGTTCCACCTAGGCCAGAGAAACCACCAGCTGCTGTTGTAGCATCAATCGTCTCATTGTAGTCAGTACGGTTCCATTCACCATAAACAGCAAAGCCAGACATACCTGCAGGAAGTTCAACCAAATCACCAGCCAGTGAGCCGTTAACAGAGTAAAGCTTTGAGTAAGCTTCTTTGCTTGAAGTGCCGCTGTATTTGTCTACAACGTCTTGAGAGATAGGCCCCAGAAGATCGACATCACCATTTTGTACAGCTTGGTCGAGAGTTAGGAAGATTGCTGGGTTGCTTGTTTCAACGCTTTGCTCAGAGTAACCAGCGGATAGGTCCCAATCATACGTATCAGCAAGCAGGCCGTTCAAGCCTAAGGTTAAGCCAAAAGAATCGGCTTCAGTGTTACTTTCGCGTGGTCCAAATTCGACCATACGGCGAGTGTATTCGCCTTCGCCGCGGAAGTGAGTGGCATCAACTTCAACGCTGTAAGGGTTAGGTTCGAATTCAGATTCTGTAGACTTGTAGCCAAAACGGGCTTCTGCCATGGCAGTGACATTGTCGTTAATGTCCATTTCACCACGTAAAAGTAGGTCTACTTGTTTGTTTTCTGGTTTTAATGTTCGGTATGCAGAGCGGTTAACACCACACTTTCCATCCGCTCGTTCAATCGCGGCATCACCAACGACTTCTTTACATGAAGAACCAGCATCAGCTGGTGTTAGAAGTGTTCCGTTTGCGCCTTCAAAGTTTGCACCGTAGCTAGAGTAGCCACTTAGCTGAGAACGGCTAGAACCGTCATCGCCAGCCCAATCATCTCGGTCAGATTGCTTTAGCATTTCGTTGCCCGCAAATTGGCCAACGAAGAGAATACGTTTGTCGTCAAAGTTTTTGCCAGCCACAACGTCTAAACGGCCGTTTTGGTAACCACCATCCGTCGCGTCACCCGCGCGTACTTTTACAGAAACGCCATCAAAGTCTTTCTTTAAAATGAAGTTTACGACACCACCGATTGCGTCGGAGCCGTAGATAGCAGAACCTGAGTCGGTCATTACTTCAACACGCTCAATAGCGGCGACAGGGATTTGGCCTATATCTTGGAAGTTAGATGTACCATCTTGTGCTAGCGGGTATTGAGGAAGACGACGGCCATCAATAAGAATCAATGTGCGTGACGCGCCAAGGCCACGTAAGTTGACTGACTGCGCTGCTGGTGTAAACGAGAAAGAGTCTGTTTGAGCCATTACACCACCTGTGTTTTGGGTCAAACTGTTCAATACGTCTTGCGCGCTGTTAAAGCCTTTAGACTCAATGTCTTTACTATTAATAACAGTAACTGGTGAAGGACCTTCCATATCCGTCGTGGAGATACGCGAACCAGTAACTTTCATCTTTTGAAGTTTTTCAACTTGCTGCTCTTCTGCCAGTGCTGTTGCTGGGGCTGCAACTGCTGCTGTCCCCAAAGCAAGGCTTATCGCAACAGATAAAGCGGTTGTGTTTTTATACATCCTTGTTGCTCCGATTATTATTATTTCCTATGTCTGGCCGCATAGCGGCCAAATGTGACGTTAATATTTCGTTAACGTTCGGCCAATGTATAACCGAGATGAAAAAAGGAAGTCAAACCAGTGGTAAACGGGGATGCTTAAATGTAAAAAAGATGTAAATAACCAGGCTTTATTTAAAAGGCGGAATAAAAAACCGAATAATGTTTATGAATCGATATTAAATTTCAATAAAACACCGTATTTTGTGTTTCTTATAAACTTTAATGACTTATCTTGCCTATGGTTTTTTAGTGGGTAATTGAATCTGGAAAAAGATATTTTTCCAGTGAATTGTTCTGAGATGAGTTTTATATCGAATCCATACTTTGTTAGCTCGAACTTATTAGGTGGTATCAAAATATGATACCCATTGCGGTTAAAGGGCTCACTCGTATTTTTAGGTCAAATATAACCTTGGATTATGTGTCTATTTATGTGTGTAGGGTGCATTTTTATGTAGGGTTTTGGCTCTAAACAGCCTAGATTGATATTCTGTATGAATTATTTTTGTGGTTTTTTATAATTTTTTACAAAAACATTTCTGTTTTTCGACATCGAAGGAAGTTTGTCATGTTTTGGTTTCAAACACTTGAAGCTGATGTGGATTCAAGATAAATATGACGCTGAAATTATTGCAGTAGTAGAAAAGTCTAGCTCTTGAGGCGCAGGGAGTGTGCTTCAACAGTTTTAGTTACTACGAGATAAATATGCACCATTTTGGGCGGAAAATATCCTCTTTCACTCCGTTTGAACTGGACAGTAGACAAGGAGCAAGTTGTATATGCTGTCGTACTTTTTACGCCGTTTGGCGTTGGTTATCCCAACGTTTCTCGGGATAACTATTCTCATCTTTGCTATCACTCGTTTCGTGCCTGGCGGACCTGTTGAACGCATGTTGTCACAAATGCAGTCTCAGGGAGATGGCGCCGCATCAATGACGTCTGCGGGTGGTAATACGGCCCTTTCTGACGATCAAATCGCGGAGCTGAATGCGTTTTATGGCCTGGATAAACCTGTAACGGAAGCGTACGTCGAGTGGTTAAGTCGTTTGGTAATGCTAGATCTTGGCGAGTCGACGCGTTACTACGAGCCTGTCTCGGACATGATCGCAGAGCGTTTGCCAGTGTCGTTGTTTTATGGCGGCATGACCTTCTTTATTAGTTATTTTATCTCGATTCCTCTTGGTTACTATAAGGCGCTCAAGCACGGTTCTGTGTTTGATTCCGCTTCTTCAGTACTCATTTTCGTAGGCTACGCGCTACCAGGTTATGTGGTGGGTGTATTGCTGATCACGTTATTTAGTTATCACTTGGAATGGTTTCCGATGGGAGGCTTTGTCGGCGATGACTTCGACGATTACGAAACCTTCTTTGAACGCGCTAAAGACATTATGTGGCATGCGGTGTTGCCTTTGATCTGTTACCTCATTGGTGATTTTGCCACGCTGACGATGACAATGAAAAATAACCTGATGGAAAACCTTTCCTCAGATTACATCCGCACCGCAATTGCGAAAGGATTACCTTTCAAAAAAGCAGTTCGTAAGCACGCGTTGCGTAACAGCTTAATTCCGATCGCGAGTCACTTTGGTAACTCTTTGTTGTTCTTCATGACCGGTGCCTTCCTGATTGAAGTTATCTTCAATATTGATGGCATTGGCTTATTGGGTTACGAATCAATCATGGAGCGTGATTACCCTGTTGTTATGGGTATTGTCGCCATTAATGCGTTGTTACTGCTCATTGGTAACATCATTTCAGATATTTGTGTTGCTTTAGTCGACCCACGTGTGAAGTTTGGAGCGTAACATGATTAAAGTTAGTCCATTAACTCAAAAGAAAATTCGTCACTTTAAAGAGATCAAACGAGGCTATTGGTCGTTTGTTGCTCTTTCTATCATGTTGATCCTTTCTCTATTCGCCGAACTTTTGATCAACAGTAAAGCGCTAGTCGTCAAGTACGATGGTAGCTACTATTTTCCTGTTGTCAGTGACGTACGTTTAGGTAGCGAATTCGGCCAAGAGTCATCCAGTGAAGCCGATTATCGTGTACTGCAAAAAGCGTTTGAGGCTGAAGGGGGCGACAACTTTGTTATTTTGCCGCTTGTGCCGTGGAACCCATACGAACAAGATTTTAGTGGTGATTTCCCGCCAACAGCGCCTAGTGCCGAAAATAAGCATTATTTAGGTACAGATGTGATAGGTCGCGATATTTTGGCGCGACTCGTCTACGGATTCAGAACGGCGATGGGATTTGCGTTGCTTACGATGGCCATTTCCTACGCGATCGGTACTGCAGTCGGTTGTGCTATGGGTTTTTGGGGCGGTAAATTTGACTTGTTTGTACAGCGACTTATCGAAATCTGGTCAATGGTCCCGTTTTTGTACGTCATTATGATTCTTGTCTCAATCGTTCAGCCGACGTTCGCTCTCTTTGTCGCTATTAACGTGCTTTTCACTTGGATGGGGATGACATGGTACATGCGGACCATGACCTATAAAGAAGCGGCACGAGAATATGTAATGGCGGCTCGTGCTTTAGGGGCATCGACCGGACGTATCTTGTTTAATCACATCTTGCCAAATACGATGGTGATGATTGTAACCCTAGCGCCTTTCACTATTGCAGCTAACATCACAGCACTGACTGCTCTCGATTACCTAGGATTAGGCTTGATGCCACCAACGCCAAGTTGGGGTGAACTACTGCAACAAGGTAAGTCAAACTTAGATTCGCCATGGATTGTTGCGTCAGTAGTGACTTCTATTGTTCTGGTTCTGGTAATGGTGACCTTTATTGGTGAAGCCATTCGAGCGGCTTTCGACCCGAAAAAATTCACACGCTATGTTTAAGCGAGCATTGTGAGCAAAACATAAAAAGGGAAGTTTTATGAAGAAATTATTTTTAGCGTCTACGCTGAGCGCCCTGAGTTTTGGTGCAATGTCAGCAACGCTTCCGACTGACTTAAACTGGCAAACAAACTGGGATGAGCCTCAATATGGTTCGCCAGAAGCGAAACGTGGAGGGACTTATCGCACCTTTATGTCAAGTTTCCCACAGACGTTACGTAGTGTTGGTCCAGACGCTAATGCAGGGCTACGTTCTTTTATCTTAGATGAAACACCAGGCTTGGTGGTCCGCCACCCAGATACTTTAGAGTTCATCCCTGAGCTTGCTAACGAGTGGGCGTTAGCAGGTGACAACAAAACGGTCTATTTCAAACTCAACCCTGAAGCCAAATGGTCGGACGGCAAACCTGTGACTGCCGACGATTTCGTGTTCATGCTGAAGTTTTATCGTTCCAAAGATATCTTGGAACCTTGGTACAACGATTACTACAACAAAACGATTGCGGATGTTATCAAGTACGACACTCACACGTTTGCTGTTAAGGCGGCGAAAGAGTTCAATCCGGAAGAATTGCTGTTACGAATGGGGGCTCTGCGCCCACGTCCCGCACATTTTTATGCTAACCCTTCAAAAGATGAAAATGGTGACGGTATACATGACAACTTTGTCCGCTACTACAATTTTAAAAGTGAACCAACGACCAGTGCATACTACCTAGATGACATTAAAAAAGGTAAAAGTGTTACCTTCAAACATGTCGGTGAAGACTGGTGGGGTTACAGCAATAAGTATTATCAACATCGTTATAATGTCGACAAAATCCGCATCACAGTGATTCGCGACAGTGATATCGCGATGAAGCACTTTGAGAAAGGGAAGCTGGACGCATTTGGTCTTGTTTTACCAAGCTTATGGCATGATAAATCGAATACGGAACCTTACCAAAAGGGATACATTCAAAAGTTCTGGGGTTACAACCAATTCCCAGTTGGGGCTGGTGGTGTATGGATGAACACCGCGATGCCTTTGCTGGATGATTTAAACATTCGCAAGGGCATTACTTACGCGATTGACTTTGATGGCATGATAGAGAATGTCATGCGTGGCGACTACTCCCGTAAACCGAACCCGACCGGTTATGGTCATGGTAAATACACCCTACCAGATGCTAAGGCACCGAAGTTTGATCCCGCAAAAGCGGCCGAGGCATTCGAAGCCGCAGGCTTTAACAAAATTGGTTCTGATGGTATTCGTGTTAATGATAAAGGTGAGCGCTTAAGCTTCGAGCTGACCTACGGAACACCTGTTCATACTCCTCGTATTGCATTTTTGCGTGAGCAAGCCAAGCTAGCAGGGCTGGATATTGAGCTCAAGTTAGTTGATGGCTCATCCATGTTCAAATACGTACGTGAGAAAAAGCACGATTTGGCTTTCTTAGATATGGGTACGTCTGAGATCCCAACGTATTGGGAGTACTTCCATTCAGTCAATGCGAACAAGCCGCAAACTAACTCTTTCACAAACTACAGCACGCCTGAACTGGATGAAAAGATCATCGAGTATCGTTTTGGCATGGATATGGATAAAAAGATCCAGCTAGGTCATGAGATTCAGCGTGACATCATTGATGCTCACGTTATCGTCCCAGGCTACATGGTTCCTTATGTCCGCTATGGTCACTGGCGCTGGTTAAAGTTTCCAGATAAACCAATGAATCGCATGACAGAGGCGCTGTTCAGTGGTGCAATCATAGGCGATGGCACTTACTGGATTGATAGTGATATCAAAAAAGAAACGAAACAAGCGATGAAGTCAGGCAAAGCTTTTGAACCTGTTGTTGTCGTAGATGACACTTATAAGCTGTAAGGATTGGTTATGGAAAACGATGTAATCCTAAGTGTTAAAGATCTCGAAGTTGAATTTACCACCGATGATGGGCCAGTGAAGGTTCTGCATGGTGTGAACTTTGATGTGAGAGCTGGACGTACACTCGGTCTGGTAGGAGAGTCAGGTAGTGGTAAGAGCGTAACCTCAATGTCGATCATGGGGCTATTACCTAAGCCATATGGCAACATTATCAAAGGTGAAGTGAATTATCGCGGCACCAACCTAGTTGATTTGCCTGCGGAAGAGATGTACGCCATGCGTGGCGATCGCATTTCGATCATCTTCCAAGACCCGATGACGGCGCTCAACCCAGTGCACACCATTGGTCGTCAAATATGTGAAGTGCTTGAGCTCCATCGACCTGAGCTCGACAAAAAGGAGCGGGAGGCGTACTCGATTGAAATGCTGGCAAAAGTAAAAATTCCAATGCCAGAGAAGCGATTGAATGAGTATCCCCATAACCTATCTGGTGGTATGCGCCAGCGTGTCATGATCGCGATGGCATTGGCCTGTAAGCCGGATATTCTGATTTGTGATGAACCGACTACAGCGTTGGATGTTACGGTTCAGGCGTCTATCCTTGAACTGATGAACGAGCTTCAGGAAGAAACGGGCATGGCGATGATCTTCATCACTCACGATCTCGGGGTTGTGGCAGAAGTGTGTGATGATGTTGCCGTGATGTATGGCGGACGTATTGTCGAAAAAGCAGAAATTTTTGAGTTGTTTGATAACCCGCAGCACCCATACACAGAGCGTTTAATGGGATTGATGCCGAGCTTAGATAATGAGCCGAAGCAGATGATCGATATCAAGCCTATTGATGCCAGTATGTTTGCCAGTTAACTGGGCAAAGTGAACCAGTCATAAAAGAGGATGTTATGGCAAAAGAAGTATTAAGAATTGAAAATCTTAAGCAGCACTTTGTTTCTGGTAAAGGGCTGTTCAAGAAAGGCTACACCATCAAAGCGGTAGACGGGGTTTCACTGTCTGTTTCTGAAGGTGAAACACTGGGGCTAGTTGGTGAGTCAGGTTGTGGTAAAAGCACCCTTGGTCGCACGATCTTAAAGTTATACGAGCCAACAGAAGGTAAGATTTTCTTTGAAGGTAAAGACATCACTAAACTGTCTGTTAAAGAGATGCGCTCGCTGCGTAAAGACATGCAAATCGTCTTTCAAGACCCAATGGAGTCACTCAATCAGCGTCATACCATCGGTATGATTCTGGAAGAACCGTTTGTTATTCATAAAATTGGCACGCCAACAGAGCGTAAACAATGGGTAAAAGAGCTTTTAATCAAAGTGGGATTACCAGAAACGGCAGTAAACCGTTATCCACATGAATTTTCAGGCGGACAACGGCAGCGTATCGGTATTGCTCGCGCGATTGCATTGAAGCCTAAACTACTGATTTGTGATGAATCGGTATCTGCGTTAGATGTGTCGGTACAGGCGCAAATCTTGAACCTATTGCTACAACTGCAACAAGAAATGAATTTGGCGATCATATTTATCTCTCACGACCTCTCGGTGGTGAAACATGTCTCTGACAAAGTTGCCGTGATGTATTTTGGTAAAGTGGTAGAAGCAGGCAGCGCTAAAGAAATTTATGCAAACCCGCAAAACGAATACACCAAAAAACTCCTATCTGCGATTCCGATCACTCACCCTAAATATCGGAAGAAAAAGCGCGTAGCTGAAAAAAAGCAGCAAGTGGCGTAAGTGATGCCACAGGTCC
This sequence comes from Vibrio sp. 1457, assembly GCF_033340195.1. Taxonomy (NCBI): domain Bacteria; kingdom Pseudomonadati; phylum Pseudomonadota; class Gammaproteobacteria; order Vibrionales; family Vibrionaceae; genus Vibrio; species Vibrio sp. 1457. The sequence continues at coordinate 200,105 of NZ_JAWOWA010000003.1, read as the reverse complement.
TATAACACAAAAGCGCTCCGCCAAATAAGCGGAGCGTTTTTATAAGCAAATGCCAGGACTTGGAGTCGATTCGCACTGATGTTTATTCTGATTGATTGAAGATCGTTGCATGCTAAACTCAAGGCCTATTTTCTTTGTTTGGATAATGGACCATGCCGTCGAATTTACCGAAATCCTTTAGTCGACCTTTCCTGAAAATCTTCCATATTTTGGAGGCGGTGTTATTAGTCTCTATTACCTTGGCGACGTTGTACGCCATGATGCAAGAGTTTGTGCACGTATTTGTAGAGAAGCGTGTCTTACTCACAGATATTCTTTTGATGTTTATCTATCTGGAAGTGCTCGCCATGGTGCAGCAGTTCGTGATGAACGGTAAAATTCCGGTACGCTATCCTATCTACATCGCGATGATGGCGATCGCCCGCTATATCACTCTCGGAATGAAAGAGCTGGATGCAGTTTTGGTTGTGTGGTTATCTCTGGCTGCGTTTATTTTGGCTGCGGCTACTTTGCTGATCAGAATTGGACATCATTATTGGCCCTACGTTGATAACAGTACCTTGGAAAAAGACGAATAAAAGAAAGCCCCGTATTAGCGGGGCTTTTTTGTTTCAATACTCGATGACTTTTAGATCATTCAATGTTTTGGATCTGCTCATTGAGTAGCGGTATAGAACCTAACAAACTCAATGATTTACCGAAAAGAAACCGTTCAGAAATGCCTGTTTGCCCACCAAACTGCCCACCACTTGCCTATGGCTTTTACTAAATCTTAGTGGTTAGCAATGGAAAAACAGTGCCGTTTTTATGCTGCTGTTAGGGTCTAAAAATAGCAGTTTTGAAGGGCTTTATCGAGTAATTTTTTCAACACTCTACGCACTGATGGATATTATAGTGTCCAAGTTCTGTTTTATTTCGCTATAATGGATATAACTGTATCCATTTGGTCTTTGCGGATGAATTTTACCTTACTTGATGATACCGATGTAAGCCAAGCTTATGCGGCCTATTTACGTGAGTTACGCAAGCAGGCAAAGCTGTCGCGCGCTGCATTGGCTGAGCGAAGCTGCGTACCTGCGGCCACCATTAAGAAATTTGAGCTGACCGGGCAAATTTCATTTCGTCAATTGCTGTTGCTATGGCAGACACTTGATTCGCTAGATAGGCTTTATCAGCTCACGCAACTTAGCAAAGAACGCGCTGCTATGCCCACGAGTATTGATGAGGTGCTAAAAGATGAGTTTTAAACCCATTCAGAAACTCACTGTAACCCGTACGTTAAGCTCAGGTGAACAGATATCTGTTGGAGTCTTGGCGCAGAATCGGCAAGGCGTTTTTTTTCAGTATACTGACGACTATTTGCAGCAGTTTGGCAATTTATCACCGTTTACCTTGCAAGCGAATACGCTAGTTCAAGCCGCACCTAAAGCGCCGCACCAAGGTGTACATGGCGTATTTGGAGATTGTTTGCCCGATGGCTGGGGCATGTTGTTACAAGATCGTATTTTCCGGCAAAAGGGTATCCTACCTAATCAATTAACGGCGATGGATAGACTGGCCTTTGTCGGTGATAAAGGCATGGGAGCGCTGCTTTTTTCTCCGGTGTCTGAGTTTTCAGCCACCACGCACGCGGATATTGATTTAGCGACGTTAGGCTTAGAAGCACAAACGCTGTTCGATGCTTCATTGTCAGATTATATGGATGATAATCATGATGAGTTAGATGGGCATACGCAACAGGTGTTGGCCGCATTAGTCGCCGGTGGTAGTTCGGGTGGAGCAAGGCCCAAGGCGCAGATTTATATGCCTGCAGGGGAAACTCAGCATTGTCGAACCTTTGCTCAGCCTGGAGATGAGGCTTGGCTGATTAAGTTTACCTCGAAAAATCTCGCGCTCGGGCATGAAGAAGGGTTGTGTGAAGCGGTTTATTTGCAAATGGCCGAGCTTGCCAAGTGCCAACCACCAGTCTGGCAACTCATTGAAGCACCAACTACAAGCGGTGCGTCTGCCTGGTTGGCGCTTAAGCGTTTTGATTATGTCACGGAGCAGGCCCGTTTAAGCGGTAATCGCAGTTCAGGTCGCCTACATATGCACAGCGCTTGCGGGCTGCTGGATGCAGACTTTCGAACGCCAAGTTTAGATTATATTGACTTGATCAAAGCCAGCCGTCAGTTGTGTAAATCCCCCGCTGCTGGGCAGCTGCAATTTCGCCGTGCCGTTTTTAACCTGCTGTCGTCTAATCAAGACGACCACAGTAAAAACTGGGCGTTTTTGCAAGCGGATGACGGTCAATGGGATCCTGCCCCTTTTTACGATGTTACCTACAGCCCGCATCCATTCAACGAACACGCCACTGCTTTCGGCGGTTATGGCAAAGCGCCACCGCTTAAGGTGATGCAAAAACTTGCTACTAGTGCTGGCTTTGCGAATTGGCATGATGCAAAGCAAGTTATTGAAGAAGTCGCAGAAGCCATCAGCCAATTTACGTATCTTGCCAAGCAACAAGGGATCAGTAAAACAACAGTGTCTGCGATTGCTAAGACATTGGCTCAGCGCAAACAGGAAAATGCAGCGCTTTTTCAATGACAGTAAAACACACTTTTCAATTCACAAAAAATAGATAGCAAGGTCATCGTGAGCGAATATCAATACTATAAATTTGAGCGTCTGGATGGGTATTTAGATGCTAAAGCACGTCAAGCACTCAGAGCCATTTCAAGCCGTGCCGAGATCAGCGCTACGTCCTTTCAGGTGTATTACACCTACAGTGATCTAAAGGCAGAGCCTTTTAATCTGATGTTAAAATACTTTGATATCGGTTTTTACTATGCCGATTGGGGCTCAATCGATGCCTACATCAAGCTACCAGCAGGAACGCTCCCTGAAGCGTTACTTGGCTTTTCAAGTGATGGGCTTCATGTTCACGAAAACGATGAGTGGCAGTTGCTGATATTTTCCCTTGAGGAGTATTACGAGTATTTTGACGATGAAGATGCTGACGACTTTTTCCAGCATTTAGCTGCTTTACGCAGCGGTTTAATGCAAGGGGATTGGCGCCTTGTGTACTTCATGTGGCTAAAAGCGTTTGATTTTAATGATGACGTTGAGCGAATGCCGTTGATTCAATTCGATTTTGAGCACCTCAGTGAAGAGTTGCAGGCCTTTGCAGCGCTGTATGAGATTTCCTTAGCCTTAGTTAAGGCGCTCGCCATGGTGCTGACCGAACAACCCAGTCATCAAGCCAAACAAACCCAGTTTCAGTTTGACAAGTGGCTAAACAACCTCTCGGAAGCCGAGAAAGACACGCTATTACGCGCGCTGTTTGAGCAAGGCCAGTTAACCCGTCACCAAGCCTTAGCGCTGACGCGAAAAGAACCAGGCAACACAGACGAGATCTATCAATATTGGTTAACACCCGCCGTCATTTCTCCTTTCATTGAGCAAGCGCAAAGTCTGTTACAGCAAGAGCAAGCCGCAGCACTCGCAAAAAAATTAGCCATCGAAAAAGCGGAAAAAGAAAAAGCGTTGACGGATATCTACAATCAGCGTGAGCACTACTGGCAGCAATCACAAGAGCAAGCGGATCGCACTTGTGCGAGTGGTTATGATGCGGCATCACGCAATTTGCATCAGCTGTGTGAGGCCTATCAGTTCAAAGCTGATGAAGCGGCGTTTGAACAACGTTTTAAGCGCTTTGTTGTGGCGAATAATAGCCGTAAAGCGCTGTTAAATCGCTTGAGTGATTTCCTTTAAACGATGAGGCAAGAGGCTGGCCAAATGACGTTAGCAAAAAACTGATTGAGGGTTAATTGAAGGTTGTAAGCCCGCCAAAAGGTCTACAAATTGTTACCTATGAAGTCACTTTGTGTAGACCTCGGGGTCTAAGCAACGCGCTTTTACCATCTCTGTGGTAAATACTGCGTGAAATACAAAGGCATCACGATATTGGTTTGCTCTAATGCGGATGAGCCTTGTGTACCCGTTAACTTAAAGGTTTTACTTGGAGTACATTTTTCAACGTAGGATGCCAACGATTTTGCTCTTGTACGTTTACCACTTTTGACCTCCACAGGGACGATATCGCCTTCATCGGTCGCCAAAATAAATTCGATTTCGGCGCGGGCGTCATTCCATGAATAGCTTGGGTCAACGCCAATGGCAGTGAGCTCTTGTTGCACAAAGTTTTCAGCCACATAACCTTTGTATTCATAGTTTTGTTGCTTAATTTCTTTATAACTGCTGCCGAGCATATGATTAAGCAGGCCCACATCAAACAGAAACAGTTTCACCATATTTTCTTTTTTATAGGCCGCTAACGGAGATTTCGGCAATCCTTCAATAGGGTAGTTTGGCAAAGCTAAGCGGCAGCAGTTAAGCCAATGGATCGCGGTTTCAAAATCGCTATAACGAGATTTACGCTCATGCACATGCTTAAATTTAAAGCGTTTAACCGACTCATCGCTGACAAGTGATAGCTGGGCTGGAATGCTATTAAATACCGATTCAATCAGTGTGGCGTCGACCTTGCCCGCGTACTTACCAAAATCGCGGCGATAACCTTCAACTAAATCGGCATGAATTTTTGTGACTTTTTCAACACGCTCTAGAATGCTTGAATCCTTAAACTGATACCAAGCAGAAACGGCTTCCGGCATACCACCGGTAAAAAAATAGTCGGTTAGTTTATCCATCAATTTAGTGTGCACCGCCGGTGTGCTTGCTTGACTATCAAATGCTTTGATCAGTGCTTGCTCGTTGGATGCGTAAATAAATTCTTGGAAGGTCAGTGGTCGTAAATCGTATTGTTCTACCTTGCCCACAGGGAAGGTGTTGAGCAAACCAATATTTGAACCGCTGGCTGCGACAAAATAGGACGGTGCTTTTTCGGCAAAATACTTCAGCGAAGTTACGGCTCGTTCACATTCGCCAATTTCATCTAATATCAGCAAGTCGGTGTCTGGATTGAACGCTTGGTTGGTTAACAACTCAATGTTCATTACTAGCTCGTCAGGTGACAACGAGCCATCGAACGCTTCTTTGTAAGCTGGGTTTTCAAGGAAGTCGATACGAAGGATGTTGGCAAAGGTATTCCCAAACAACTCTTGCAGTAGATAGGTTTTACCTGTTTGTCTTGCGCCATCGATCAATAATGGCTTGCGCACAGGTTGACTTTTCCATGCTATTAGGGCGTTGAGTAAGTTGCGCTGCATTGTCATTTCCCGCCAATTAAGACTGTTAACTGCCTGTAGTATAACTCATTCTACACTTTTACGCGCATAAAAGTGTGATATTTTACATTTTTATGCGCGTAAAAGTGTTATGGTGTTCTAATTGAGCAAGACTATCCCTTTTTGAGAAAGCTTTTGGCACTCATCCCTTGGGCTTTTGGGGCAGTTTGGGCAAAGCCTTAATTCACGCTATTTAGCAACACGCCAACCCTGCCCACAGGGTATTTATCACCTGGGGCATTATGTAAATTCTGGGGCAGGTAGCTACCTGCACCCTCAGAAAGCTGCACGATCTGGGCATTTATCTACCTACTGCGTCCGTTTAGTACTGGCAAACTCCTAACTGAACTTAACAGATCAGTGAGGAAGCAAACGATGAACCCAACGACACAATCATCCACCACATCAACACACCCAGCGCGTCAGCAGCGGATTTTGCGCTTGCCCGAGGTAAAGGCCAAAACCGGCTTTGGCCGCAGCACCATTTATGCCTTGATGGCCCACGGTGAATTTCCGCGATCTATTCGCATTGGCGCGCGTGCAGTGGGCTGGTTAGAAAGCGATATCGACCAGTGGATTGAAACCCGCCGTATCGGTGCTGCTTATGGCCGTGGATAAACCATCAGCATCAACCCCGTTACTTGCCAATGAGATGCATAACAACGCTCCAACATTACCGGCTGGTTTTGCCTATAACGCGCAAAACTGGCTGGTGATGCAACCAGCAGGGCAAGATAGCCCAGTTAAAATCTGCTCTTGGCTGCAAGTGGCCGCCCGTACTCGCGATCCGCAAGGGGACAACTACGGCTATTTATTGCACTGGTTAGACGATGACAATCGCCATCGCTACTGGGCCATGCCCGCAGAACTATTGGCCGGAGACGGCAGCGAGTACCGTCGAATCCTACTCAGCCGAGGCATGCGGCTAAGTAACAGTATCAAAGCGCGGCAGTTGCTCTCCCTGTTTATTCAACAAATGGGTGAACTGGCCACGCAAAAGGCCATTAGCGTGAACTGCATTGGCTGGCATCACCACGCTTATGTGCATCCGCGCTTCACCTTTTACCCAAGCGAACACAGCAACAACCCGCGCATGGTGCTGCAAACCATGCATCCGATAGAAGGCTTTATTCAACAAGGTAGTAGCGATAGTTGGCGGCAGCACGTTGGCCGTTATTGTCTGGATAACCCGCTATTAATCATTGGTGTCTGCGCTGCGCTGGCCGCGCCTTTGTTGTACTTGTGTGGGGTGGATGGTTTTGGTTTACACCTCTACGGTGCCAGCAGTACCGGTAAAACCGCGGCGTTGTATCCGGCATTATCGGTTTGGGGAGAGCCTAATCAGCTACGTCACAGTTGGCGTGCCACGGCCAACGGTTTAGAAGGCACAGCGCTTGCGCATAACGATGCCTTACTGGCGCTTGATGAAATGGGCGAAGTTGACCCCAAGGAGGCGGGCGATGTCGCTTATATGCTTGCCAATGGCCAAGGTAAAACCCGTGCAGGCAAATACGGTGAAATGCGCTTACCCGCTCGTTGGCGCTTGGTGTTTTTATCTACTGGCGAAGTGACGCTTGAAAGCCACCTTGCCAGTATTGGCAAGCGTGTAAAAGCAGGGCAGCAAGTGCGCGTGATTGATCTCAGTGCCGATGCCGGCGCGCAAATGGGCGTGTTCAACCATAGTCATGGCATGAACGCCGCCGATTTAGCCGACCACCTAAAACAACAAAGTCGCCAATATTACGGTAGCTTGGCCTTGGACTGGTTACGGTATTTAACGCAGCACAGCGCGCAGGTGCGCCCCGTTTTTCAAAATGTACGCCAACGCTTTTTAGCCAGCCTGCCTCCCGAGGCAGACGGCCAAGTGCGTCGAGTTGCCGAAAAATTTGCCTTACTGGCCAGTGCAGGCCTGTTAGCCATTCAAGCCAAAGTACTTGATTGGCCAGCTCAAAGTGTCGAAGCCGCCTGTTTAAGCCAGCTTAACCAATGGATACTTGCTCGCGGTGGTGTGGCCGCCAATGAAGACCAACAAGCTATTCGTCAGGTACGCAGTTTTATTGAACAGCATGGCGAAAGCCGTTTTACGCCCAAGCAAACCGGTTACAGCAGCCAAGTACGCCAGCGTGCGGGTTGGCTTGATACTACTGGCCCACAAACTCTCTACCTGTTTTACCCAACCGGCTGGCGTGAAGCCACCGAAGGCCTCAGCCCAGATCGCGCCGCCAAAGCACTGATGGCCGCAGGCTACCTAATCCCCGATGGCAACCGACCACAGCGCAAAGTCAGCCTGCCCGACAACACCCGCCCACGTATGTACTGCGTTAAAGGCAGTATTTTGGATGACTAACGAGGCGATAAATCCTGTGTAGGCTTGTCGCCTTGCAGTGCACCGACAGTCGACATAAGGGCTGGGCGAGGATTAAAGGCTAAGGCGGACAAGACTGCTAGTGCACTGGTTGTGTATTTAGCTATTCGATATAGCGTATTGACTATATCAGTGCCATTTCCAGTTTATGTTTTCGCTTCACCCAATCTGGTAAAGATCGTTCGAGTAAGCGATAAAACTCTGGGCCGTGGTTGTGGTGCTCTAGGTGACACAGTTCATGAATGATCACGTACTCAATACACTCTTTCGGTGCCTTAATTAAGTCGCGGTTTAAGGTCAGCGTTCCGCTTTTTGATAGACTGCCCCAGCGTTTTTTGAGTTGCATGATTTTAATTTTTGGCTTGTTGTCATCTGAATGTTTGAACTTGTCCCAACAATCCGAAAACACCTTATTTAAATGAAAATCGGCTTTTTCTCGATACCAATCACTGACTAGCGACTCCACATGGTCTGGTTTACAATTGGCTGACGTTACACAAAAAAAGCCCGCTTTCAGCGCTACACCGTTGTCAGTGCCTACTTCAATTTTTAGCCGATACTTTTTGCCTAGATACAAATGGCTTTCACCACTGACGTATTTGCGAGAAGGGGTTCTTGGGTCAAACTGGTCAAAGTAGCGAATTTGACGCTTGATCCACCGAGCGCGCTTCTTCACCTTGGCTTCAATGGCCTCACGATCGGTGCCTTCAGGAGCTTTCACAAAAACTGATTTATCAGGGTGCACTGATATTTCCAGCGACTTGCGTTTAGAAAAAGCCAGCTGGAAGGGGATTTCTCCCCCTCCGTATACGACCGCTAGCCTTTCAGCACTTGCCGCTGGTGCCTCGGTTTGCTTGATGGTTGACGATATCAAGAATGCCTCCGGTGCTTCGCAACCTGCATCGTTTTCTCAATGATTTCGTCCATTTGCTCTAAGCTTAGCGTCACGCCGTACTGCTCTTTGACTTCGTCATAAAGAAAATCGTCAATATCATTCATCGCTGTTTTTTGAACGTCGGCATCGTCCCAAAAATCGACTTTCCAATGAGCATCAATGATTTTTTGTATCGCTAACGATGTTTGTGCCGCAATGGCATCAAGCTGAGCATCCTCTAACTCATTGAGGGTTGTCACTTGCTGAAACTGCGGCTTAATCAAGCCAAAGTAGGCACACGCTTCGTCGTTTTCACGAATGCAATCAGGCATATCATCATGCTGCTTCGTGGCCACTTTGTTACGAATATCAATCACTCGGTTGAGATATTCTAAGTCTGAGATGCGCTTGGCCTTAAAGTCATCAATAGCAGCTTGGATCAGCTTCGAAAACTTCTCATAAAACGCAGGGTCTTCGTCCATATTCTCCGAAATACTGCGCTTTGTAGCGTGAGCGATGGTGTCCGCTTTTGACGCGGTAGTTTTGGTTTGATAAACCCCTTGCTCTTCTTTCACGGCGGTAAACATTTTTTCATCAAAAATATTCACTGACTCGTTAAGCTGAGTCACCTCATTAGCCTGAATATGGGTATCCAGCAGCTTTTTAATTTTCGGCTCGTAGTCGCGATAATCAATCGCCTCGGCGTAACGCAACTTAACCGCTGCCTTTAAGTTCTGAAAACGTTTTAAATCGTTTTTATAGGTTTGTAGCTTCTTCTCATCAGAGTTCATGATGAACTGCTCAGACGATAAAGCGATGGCTAAAGATTTACTGTATGCCGATAAACATTCGTAAAACTCTTCACGCAACTCGTCATCGGCCAACAACACCTCATAGGCTTCTTCGTCTTTTGAGTTTTTAACGGCTTTAAACAAATCCCATAAGTCAGAGTAACGCTGTGGCAGCTTAAACACTTCTTCGTTGATAGAGGTGAGCGTGCCCGCTAGGTCATCTTCGTCAAACCCTTCAAAAGCTTCGTACATGGTTAGGGCTTTATCCAGCTCGCCCAACACGCTGGCATAGTCGATGATATAGCCAAACTCTTTGCCTTCGTACAGGCGGTTAACCCGTGCGATAGCCTGTAATAGCGTGTGCTCTCGCAGGGTTCGGCATAGATACAGCACGGTGTTGCGCGGAGCATCAAAACCGGTTAATAGCTTATCCACCACAATAAGTATTTCAGGGTCATCACCATGCTTAAACTGATTGATGATTTGCTTGGTGTACTCTTCTTCAGAGCCAAAGCGCTTCATCATTTTTTCCCAGAACTTACCTACCTCATCGGTTGGCCCTTCGTCCACTTCGTCATGGCCTTCACGGGTATCAGGGCCAGAAATCACCACTTCAGTGGAGACGATGCCAATATCCTGTAGAAACTCTTGGTACTTTAATGCGGCCTGTTTACCTGGGGCAACCAACTGAGCCTTAAAGCCGGTGCCTTGCCAGTTCGCACGAAAATGCTCGCTGACATCAAAGGCGCGCATGTAAATCACTTGATCAGCTTTGTTTAGCATTTCAGCGCGGGCGTATTTCTTTTTAAGGTCAGCCTTTTGCTCTTTGCTTAAATCGGCGGTGTGGCGCTCAAACCAGAGGTCGATAGCCGACTGATTCTGCTCCATCTCAATATGTCGGCCTTCGTACAGCAATGGCAATACTGCTTCGTCGGCAACCGCTTGTTTAATGGTATAGTGCGGCTCAATCAGGCCACCAAACTTGGCAAAGTTATTCTTTTCTTTTTTCAGTAGTGGCGTACCGGTAAAGCCAAGAAAACAGGCATTGGGCAACATTTGGCGCATTCGGGCCGCCAATGAGCCAAAGTTAGTGCGGTGACTTTCATCGACCAATACAAAAATATCGTGCGACTCATCCACAAACTTCTCGGCCACCCAGCCTTTATCAAATTTATGAATAAGCGTGGTGATCAGGCCCACTTTGTTTTTCAGGTGCTTAACTAAGTTTCGGCCAGACGTAGCACGCTCGCGGCTTAAACCACAGGCCGCAAAGGTATTACCCAGTTGTTTATCAAGATCATCCCGGTCGGTAACCAAAATGATTCTTGGATTGATAAGCTGCGGCTCTAGTGCCATAGCACGGGTGAGCATCACCATGGTGAGCGACTTACCCGAGCCTTGGGTATGCCAAATAACACCGCCTTGGCGGTTTTCTTTAGCGCCATTGCCTTTATTGGTCAGGCGTTTAATTCGGGCGATGGTCGCTTTAATCACAAAATATTGTTGATAGCGCGCCACTTTTTTAATGCCACCATCAAACAGGGTAAAGCGATACACCAGATCTAATAAACGCTCCGGGCGGCACAGGCTGTGAATGGCATTGTCTTGTTCGGTCACCAAGCGTTTACCTTCCGCCTCTAGCGCATCAAAAAATGGCCGTGCGGCGGCAAACTCACCACTGAATAACTGTGCTTTAGTGTCTTCGTCTAAAGTGGTATTTACGGCTTTATCGACATCAGCGGGTTTATCTTCCTGCTCCTTCCATACGCCCCAAAACTTCTTAGGTGTGCCAGCTGTGGCGTATTGGGCGGCGTTTTTATTCACTGCCAATACTTGCTGCACATAAGTAAACAGGCGCGGAATATAGTCATCACCCTGGTTACGAATGTTTTGTGATACGGCTTGCTCTACATCCACTTTTGGTGATTTACATTCAATCACGCTAAAGGGAATACCATTTACAAACAGGACGATATCGGGGCGCACGGTATCGGTGCTGCGTGCGCGCTCAACCGAGAACTCAGCGACTACATGAAAGCTGTTGTTCGACGGCGTTTTCCAGTCGATAAAGTTTAAAGTGAAACTTTTCGAGTCCCCCTCAATGGTTTGCTCCATGGCTGAGCCTAAGGTGATTAAATCGTAAATCGACTCATTGGTTTTTTGCAGGCCATCAAACTTAATATTTTTCAGTTTTTGGATCGCGGTTTGAATGTTCTCCTCGCTAAACAGATACTCGCCACCTTTATAATTAATGCGATTAATCTTTTTTAGCTGCTGGCGAAGTACCCCTTCCAAAATCACATTCGCACTGCGCCCACCCCGTTCAACCAAGGCCTGCTCTGGGGTGAGGTACTGGTAACCTAAATTGATCAACTGTTGCAGGGCAGGGATTTGCGACAAGTACTTTTCGTTAAACTCAAAGCCCGAAGGCTCCGAGTTTGCTGCGCAATTGACTGGAGGTGTGCTCATGCGACGTTCTCCTTTGTTCGATCCTGAAGTTCACCCTCAGCACCAACCTGCGCACTGGTCACTTGCCACTCACCTGTAAGCAGTTTTTGCATCAGACCGCGTTTCTGGCTGCGGTATTTTCCAAGGAGTCCTTTTAGTAAATCAATTTCCTGTCTTGCCGTGTCTAGTTGGGAGGCTATTTTTACTTGTTCATCCATATCAGGATAAGGGATTTTAACGGTCTCGAAATCAGTAGAACTAATTTGTTTGCCGTCACGAATACCAATAACCGCAACCGACAAGTACTTTTCAATAAAAATATATGACTTGAAAAAATGTCGGTAGAAGCCGGAATGTATTTCTTTCCTTGAGCTAAGTACTGTATAAGCTGGGCTAACAATTCCACGGTAATCAGAATATTCGAGACCACCTTGGAATGAACGTAGACTAATTACAAAATTCCCCTTTTCCACTAACTTATAACCTGCTGTGCTGCCCGCAGGTGACATTACTCGGCCACTTAACATTGACCTTGGCACGACGCCTTGGTCTTGAGTTACCGATAAAAGTTCTTCGTCTGGATGCCCTTTAGAAGAAACTCCAGTAAAAAGTTCTCTTGCAAGATAATGATTCCAATCAGGACATTTTTTACTAATAAGGGATTGCGTTAACCACTCAAACTGCTTTTCCTTGACCGCAATTAACGCCTCCGTTTTTTCGATAGCGTTGTCCCAAAGAGCTAGCGCACTAGCGATCCTCTTCTGTTCACCTTTAGGCGGTATAAGGATTGGAACCTTATTGAGGTCCTTCTGGCCTATGTTTGCCCTTACCACACCTTGTGAACGCCGGATCATCTCTCTCCTAATACTGCTATTGTTGAAGCAGTAACCAGCAAATAAAGGATCTAGAAGCTCCTTTTTCTGTCTACCACGAATAACGAAACCGCCAAATGTTATTTTTGCTTCATCAAGATAAACGGATGAAAATGCAATTTCATCTGGTACTTCTGATGTACGGTTAAATAGAATGTCGCCGTATTCTACTGAGTACTCTGTTTTTTGTTTTTCAGTAATTTCCACCTTTCCAAGAATATTACACTTTTTCATGAAATTTCTTTTGAAGATGTCCATTACATTTACGAACTCAGTACCAGAGCCGTAGGCATTTTTATCTGCATTAACGCCATTTTTAAACTCCATAAAGGTGCCAAGAGTTGTTAATTCCCAACCTGAAGGCGTCGTTTGTAATTTACTCATTTATCACCCTCCAACTTCTTCTGCGCACGCGCTAACTGGGGAATGCCTTTTTCCGGTGTTGGCAAATCCTCAGGCATAGTGCCGCCCAGCTCTTCAATGGTGGCGCGCACTTTGGCACCCACTTCAAAATGGGTTTGATTGGCATGAGCTTTATTGCTGACCTGATCACGCTTTAGCTTTTCTTCCGTTTGCGTGGCACGGAACAGGTTAGCGGCAAGCTCGGTACTGCCCATATGGTCGAGGATTTTCTGGCTCTTTTTTAAGCCCTTGTGCTGGTGAATGGCTTTGTTGTCTAAGCCACCATACAAGCCTTTGTAGCCATGGTTTTGGAAAATGGCGTAGTCCAAACCAGACTCAACACCTGCATCTTTAGCAGCAGCGGCCAGTTGCTTGTTGTGGTCGGCCAATTCATTGCGCAGCATTAAGCGTTTTTGGTCTTCATTTAGTTGCTGAAAGCCAGTGTCATCCTGTAGCTCTTGGCGACGAGTCTGAATGGCAAAATAGGTCTGGCCATTGGCGATCACCGGCTTGCTGGCATCACCGTTTTGCACAATGAGGTAACAGGCGTAACGGGAAAGCTGATAATCACGGGTAGTTCGCTTAGCCCCCGAGCCAATATCGACCATTTTTCCCACCTGGGAAAAATGGTCTTCACTCGACTGGCCGGAGCCCTCACAAGCTGTGATCGCTTTTTTGATAACACGCTCAAACTTGTCCCAAGTACTGTAGTCAAGAACAGTCTGTAACTCTCTGGCATACCAAAACTCGGCACCTTCAGATTCATGCTTTAAGCTTTCAAAGCTGGTGTGTTCTGGTTGGGTAAGCTGCTTGTCACTCATAGCATACCTCCTACCATTTTCGTGACGTCACGCAATTGGTTTGTAGTGCCGTACTCACACTTAGACACCATTTTTTTGGCGTCAACAAAATGGTTGTTGTTCGTCATATTCATTCAGCCACCTCCGTTGTGTTGCTTTGCGCCTCGTTAGGCACGAGATCCTTTAACAGTGCCGCCATTTTGCCGCGAACCTCGGCAAGTTCGCTTTCAAGGGTGGTGATCTCAGCCTGTACCGCCACAATATCGACCTCAATTTCCTCTTCGAAGGTATCGACGTATCGCGGGATGTTCAGGTTAAAGTCGTTCTCTTTGATCTCGTCAAAAGTGGCTAAATGGGCGTATTTTTCTACCTCTTGACGGGCTGTTACCGCTGCAACAATTTTGTCTAAGTGCTCATCCAGCAGGACGTTTTGGTTTTTCCCTGCTTGGTAATGGTCTTTACCGCTGGCATCGACAAACAGTACGTCTTTGCGGTTTTCATTGGCGCCGCCTTTTTCACGTGAGCGGTCAAATATCAGAATTGCCACGGGAATGCCGGTACTTGGGAACAGGTTGCCGGGCAAGCCGATCACGGCATCTAATAGGTTTTCTTCAATCAGTTGTTGACGAATACGGCCTTCGGCTGCGCCTCTAAACAGCACACCATGAGGGACTACTACGGCAATGCGGCCTTCTTTTTCAACGGCAGCTTCAACCATATGGCTGATAAAGGCAAAGTCGGCCTTTGATTTAGGCGGTAGCCCGCGCCAGTAGCGGTTATATCTGTCGGATTCCACGTCTTCTGAACCCCATTTGTCGAGTGAAAACGGTGGGTTGGCAACCACGTTATCAAACTTCATCAGCCTGTCATTTTCGACCAGCGCTGGTGAGGTGAGGGTGTTACACCATTCGATACGAGCAGAGTCGGAGCCGTGCAAGAACATATTCATACGCGCAAGCGCCCAAGTGCTGCCGTTGACTTCCATGCCATAGAGTGAGTAATTGCGGTCGCCCACTTGGCGTGCGGCTTCAATCAATAGCCCGGCTGAACCACAGGCAGGGTCACAAATACGAGCCCCCGATTTTGGTGCAGACAGACGCGCAACCAGCTCAGATACTTTATGGGGAGTGTAGAATTCACCGGCTTTTTTACCTGCATCGGAGCCAAAGCGCTCAATAAGGTAGATGTAAGTGTTACCAATGACATCTTCAGACACGCGCGACGGGCTCATGTCGAGTGCGGGCTTGTTGAAGTCGTCCAGCAAGGTTTTTAGGCGGCGGTTGCGGTCTTTGGTTTTACCCAAATTGGCTTCGCTGTTGAAGTCGATGTTACGGAATACGCCTTCTAACTTGGCTTTGTTCGCGGTTTCAATATGCTCTAAAACAATGTTGATCAGCTCGCCAATGTTGGGTTCGTTTTTACGCTCTAACAATGAATAGTAGTTGGCCAAAAATGTGTCGGTAACAACGGTTTTCTTCTCTTTGGTTGCTTTGTCTTCTACTTCTTCTGTGAGTTCTACTATTGGCAGCACAAAACGCTCGCGCTCAAGTTTACGTCTGATACGGACATCGTCGTCACCGTACTGTTTTTTATATTCTGCGTAGTGGTCATTCCATACATCGGAGATGTATTTTACGAACAGCATTACTAGGATGTAATCTTTATATTGCGCAGGGTCTACCGCGCCTCGGAAAGTATCGCATGCAGCCCATGCTGCATTGTTGATGTCTTTTTGTTGAATCTTGTCGTTCATATCATTAGTCATATAAATTCCTCAAATTTGGTCAGTGTCATAAAGCGGGGCAGGCTGTCTACCTGTAGCGCCCCGCTAGCTGTAAGTTAAAAGGTTAAGAATCGAGTACGGCTGATTGAGTCCAGGTAATCGACCGCCCAAATGGAGGGTAAATCGATGTACTGTCCTTTATGGTGTACCGTGCAATGACTTCACCTTGCTCGTTTAGCTCTTCACATTCATAGGTATCAGTGTCTTGGCCTTTTCGTTGCGACCACTGACTACTTACGATGTTGAGGGTATGCGATTCAGGTACACCTATTTTCTTTTTGTATTCATCACTCATAAGGGCTCCTATCCTTTAATGCCTTTTGGGTCGTTACCGTGGCTATCTTTGCGTTGTATCTGGCCGTCTTTGCCATGAATAAACAGCTCAGTGCCTTCACGCTTGCTTTGTTCGCGCGCCGCAGCTTCGGCTTCTTTTTTGGTGCTGTGTACGCTTGAAGCGCGTTCTGCACCGCCTTTTTTGTTCGCCCATCCGTCAGAATGTGGTACGACATGTCGGGTATTGCCCTTGCTTGATGATGTATTCTTTGCCATAATTTCGGCTCCTGTTTTTTGAAATGAAACGTGGATTAAAGTTTTGCTAAAAGTGCTGTCACACTTTCGGCTCGTCTAAACCCAGTAACTGTCATTACTGGGTATTCATTGCTAAATTCATTAGTACTGCGTCAGTTAACACCTCCTTTTTCTTTGCTAATGCTTTCATTAGCTTCTGCTCGTTGGTGGATAATTGGTAAATCGCAATGATCTTTTTTTGCACATCGAGACTAGGGACTACTATCTCCAGCTCCTCAAGTGCAGGTTTGCCAATCATTCTTACTGCCGTGCCTGTTGCCTTACTTTGTAATACTGCTTGTGAAGTCGGTTGATTGATAAACCAGCATAAATACGCAGGCAAAACCGAATCACTTTCAACTCGAATTCGCAACAGTGGCGCAGCGATAACAGCATCGCTCAACTCTTGGTCAATCAACGCTGCCGTATTAGTTTGACCTCTAGAGCGAAATGCTAAGTCGTTATGTTTAACTCTGTGATGCTCCTTTAAGTCCTGCATAGCAATCTGCACTAGTTCTTGGGCATTTAGTCGGTTATCTTCAGTAAGATCCTTCATCTGGATAACAGAGATATTTCCATTAGCGTCTGGCTCAAGCTTTGACCTAAAAGAGTGTCCCATCTGTACAGAGGCAATTTTTTTCAAATTAACTTTCATTGTCACCTCAAATGCGTTGTAATGGCGTTTCTGCAGCTTGTGAATAAGCTTAAGCTGAGATTCATAAGCTGTCAACCATTTAAATTGCAAAAACGCCGTTACTGTAGATTTATTTTTTTGAGTGGCGTTTGGAAATGCTTGAATTGACCGGATACCTGGCTGTATTGAGAGGGAAGAGTGGTTATTGTCTGGTGCCGACATTTATGTCGGTACCAGGTATCTTTCTGATAAAAAAGAGTTAATTATTAAGAGTCATATAACCAAGCTGGTAGAGCTGTACAAAACGCAACCATCTGGAAATTCCGAATAGTTCAAAGTGAAGCCTGAGTAAAAACCTAACAGAGAACGCTCTAGCCAAAAACATCGAGCTATTTGGCGCTTTTGATATTAAAATCGCACCAACAACACCCCTCCCGCTACCCGTCAGATCAGCGCCCTGTGAGGGGTTACTCTTTTTTCAGGCTTCTAATTTTTGGTACCGTAATGAGTTACGGCACCAAAATTCGCTTTCAACCACACATCATTCTCCGGCCTACAAAGGTGGTGCAGCAACGCTAGGTTAATTTGGTGGCTGATCACGTTGCCGTTTCGTTTTTGGCTTTCTTTTTTCAAACCTCTCAGTAATAACCCTGTGCATGATTTTCCTATTTGCTCCGGCGAACTGGGCAGGCAAAAGGCGCGATTTTGCTGTTTGGGGTGCAAGGTAGCGCGCTTTCCTGTTTTAGATAAAGGCGTTATGCACCAAAAGATACAGGCGTTGGCAGGTGTGTTTGCTTGCAATGTGTTGGTTTGACTTGTGCCATTCCTGTCTGTCGGTAATAAATGTGCCGGTAACAAATGAGCTGGCAACAAAACTAGCCCGCCTTGCGCGTGGCCATCAATCTCAGGTAAAGGCAACCAATACAGGTTTGGCCGTTGCTCGGGGCTTTGCCACTTTTCTACGATCACTTGTGCACCAATGCTGTTTAGCCATTGATGAATCGGGCAGCCTGGGTGCGCTTGTTTAACCCGCGGTAACTGATAGGCCAGCCATCGGGTTAAACGTTCGGCGGCATTATCACATTGGCTCAATGCTGGGTAGAGGGTAAACGCGCCATGCCCAACGAGTAAATCGACCACCTGCTTTATCCATTCTCCATCCCAATCGTTACCACTTGCCCATAACACGTCACTTATCACCTTATTGGTTTTTCATGCCGTCTATTTTCAGTGGTCGGGTGCAGACTCGGTGGTGAATTAGATGAAAGAAATGGCCATCAAACTAACCAGTCAAATCAGTTTTTTCTGATGACCTGTGCGCTGCTAAATGTTTGATATACATAGTCCAATACGGCGCTGTTTGGCGTCATTCAACTAGTGCAAAAAAATCGAGACGCCAAACGATCGTTTGCATTCTGGGTTTAAAAAATCAAACGGTTTGCACTTTGGGTTCGAGGTTGGTTTAGGGTGTTAAAAATGCCAAACCTTGCTTTGAGCCAGTACTGGCAAGGCCTGCCAGCGTTGGATTTCAATCGAGAAGCCAAACAGTAAATGGGCAAATTTCCCTGTTTGGCGTTTCGATCCAAAAGCCAAACGGATAGTGGTTTTGGCGTATGGGTATAAAGGCATGGGGAAGTGTTTAATGAAGTGCTGCTGTTTATTTTGGCTTGGTATTTGGTGAAGGGATGTTTTCTAACTTCAATGAAGGTTGCTTGTTACTGTTGTCATCAATGTACTCAAGGGCATACCCCATTGCCTTGTAGCTTTTCTCGCGTTTTTTAAACATGCGTTGCAGCATAGGGAGGGCGCAGTCTACATAGTCGTGAATGGTCACTTGTGTTTTTCCTTCCGATTCACGATGAATACGACCGGCATATTGGGCCAATGTGCCTTTCCATGCGATTGGCATGGCCAAAAACAACGTATCCAATCTTGGTAGGTCAAATCCTTCGCCTACATATTTTCCTGTTGCGACGACAACTTGAGCCGATTGCAGATGATTGTCAGCGTTCTTGCGTTCGGTAGCTTTCATGGCGCCTTTAAGTACGACAGTGCTTATACCCATCTCGGTAAGTCGTGAGTGTATGTACTCTGCGTGCTCTCTACGCTCTGTAAGGACTAACGGGTGTCCACCATTTTGAACACACTGAGAGGCGTCTGAGACAATTTTTGAAGTACGCTGTTGGTTATCGACGAGCCAGCGGTAGGCATCGCTTATTTTGGGGCGCTCATCTGTTTTTATTAGCTCTGCTGCTGGTACATCGTAGAGCTGATGAATCATCACGGTTTGAGTAAATTGCTCATCAGGGCTTTGTTTCACTTTGTAGCGAATTGGCCCTGCTGTCATAAAAATGATCTTTTGATGACCATCTTGTCGTTCTGGTGTTGCTGTTAGGCCCAATACATATTTTGCTCTTACCTCGTTGAGTACCATTTCAAACCTAGGCGCAGATAGATGGTGGCATTCGTCAACAATAATGTGGCCGTAGTCTTGGATGAGAGGGGAGATAGAGTTGTCTTTTTTATCGACCAAGCTTTGGTAGGTGGCTATGTCGATAGTGCCACTCGGCTTTCTTTTCCCCCCGCCTATACTGCCAATGTTTATTTCGGGTAGGAACGTGCGTAATCGCTCTTGCCATTGTTCGAGCAGTTGCCGGCTATGAACCAGTATTAGGGTATTTACTTTGCGTTTTACGATCATACCAATGGCAGTAACCGTTTTTCCAAATGCGGTCGGCGCATGCAAAATACCGAAGTCATGTTTAGATATTGCGGCCACTGCGTCTCGCTGGTTCTTTCGCAAAGTGAACTCGGGTGTAAGTTTTAATAATGGTTTGCCGGTTTCACGCTTATCGTCAAATAGTGGCGAAATATTGTGCTCTTGTAGCAAAGCAATCGCGTCATAAAGACAGCCTCGCGGTAGTGCTAGATAACCGTTTTCAATACGAGCACAGGAAATAAACCTTGGAATGCCATGGGTTGAAAAGCGCAACGCTTGTGTTTTAAAAAACACAGGATTAGAAAAACTCGCTAATCGCTTTAGTCCTGCCAGTAGTGGCCCAGGTAACTCGCTCATCAAAAAGTAGATATGGTTGGCCAAGGTAATGGTCACGTTTTTCGGCAAAGACTCTAATTTTATTGGTGCGGCTTTGGCCGTGATTTCCCAAGGAGGGCGGTTGTCTGTTAGCCCTTGTTCGGACAGCAATAGGGTATTGGGTGAAATGGTTGTTATGAGTTGATCAATACTCGACTGAGTGAGCGTTTTAAGCCCAGCAAGGTACTGCCATTGATCATCGATGGCATTCAGATCACTGTCAACAAAGCAACTACGGCCTGAAAGGCGAGCCTCCTTTTGAAGTGGTAGCGCAATGAGATTGCCAAACCCGCCTTCAGGAAGTACATCTTGGTTAGGAAAGAGCCTGTCATAGGAGTCAAACGAAAGATTTGGAAATATTTCCATGGCTTTATCAAGCAAAGCGAAACCCAGTGCCCGAGCCTGGTTAGCGGGGATATTGGTTTCAAAAAATATCCATAAGTGCGCCCCGTTGCCAGAGCGCGAGATTTCTATCGCGTGGGGAATATTAAACGCTTGGCACGCTTTGGACATTGCTTTGACTTCTTCTTGCCAACAGCCTTTGTCAAAATCGGCTGCCAACAAATAGCACGTATTATCTTTCAGTAAGGGATACAGCCCCACCACTTGATGACCGGTAAGGTGCCTGTAAATAATGCGCTCGTTTAGTTCGCTAAACTTTCGGTGTGAACAGTCTTGGCATTTAATGCGGGGTTTGTTGCAAACCCCGTTTACCCATTCATTATCACAGGCTACGGAGTAGCCACTTCGGCCCTGTTGGTTTTGCCAACGATTGGCAAAGATATCCTCTCGTCCACGAAATCGTTGTCTGAACAGGGTGACCTTTTGTGCTGGCGTGAATGTCTGTACTGAACGCTCGTTTTGAGCGCTACGCAAAGCCTCTCTTAATGCGAGAAGCTGCTGCTTTTCGTTTTCAAGCTCAGCTAGCCTGTTATCAATAGCAGAAATGTTTGGGTAGCGAGCGTCATTCATAACAAACTAATTTTGATTCGAAGCACTATGAAGCGCGAACTTGCGGTGGCTTGATCAGCGACTCTGCTGGAATACCTAACCCTTCATGAAGTTTCCAAATCATTTTTAGCGTGAGTGATCGCTTATGGTTTAGGATTTCATAAACACGATTGCTTTTACCTATCATGGGTTCAAGATCTTTAACCGTTAAGCCTTTGCGCTCCATCTCAAACTTTATTGCCTCAACAGGGTCTGGCAAATCCATTGGAAAATGCTTTGCTTCGTACGCCTCGACTAACGTAACCAAAATGTCCAGCTTTTCGCCTTCAATGGTATCTGGCTCCGCCATCATTAGGTTTTCGATGTCGTTTAATGCCGCGCGGTAGTCGGCATCTGTTTTAATAGGTCTGATGTCCATTATATTTACCTCTTGTTACTACCTTTTGGCTTTAAATCGTTTGCACATCAATTTGATCGTATTGTGCATGGCTGCCTATAAACCTTATGTAAACCACCTTGTAGGCATAATTGATCCAAACGACTAATCGGTATTTATTACCGGCAATGTTAAACACGACACGCCCATCTTTGAGGATGCTGGCATTTCTAAAGTCCTGTTTCACATCCGCCGGTGCTCCCCAATCAGCGTTTAATGCATGCCTATACCACGCTAACGTTGGCTCTTTAGCGTCAATGTATTCTGGGCTGTCTTCCCAAAATGTTTTTAAGGTTGATAGTGCGATAATTCTCATAAACAGATGTTAGTCCCAAATTGGGACTTTTGCAAGTTTGGTATTCTTGATGCGGTTAGGAGTTGTTACCGCATCCCCAACTGCCCCATTCCTTGGGGCGGTTCAAATCCCTCTTATTCACAGTCTAAAGCTTGTGGTATCAAATGTTGCCCCATTGTCCCAACTGCCCACAGTAAGTGAGCAAATGGGTGGTTTGTTAGTTTCTCCTGATTGGCTTTTTCGGCATACGGCTGCGTTTGCCATCGAAGAACGCCAATACTCTGAACCAATAGAGGGATTCTTCATAACCTAGGCTATACGTTGGGCGTGCAGGCGGGATGAGCCCCAGTTTGCGTCCTAGGCCGACAATCACGTAGAACGTGAGTTTTAGCGTCAGCCACGGGGCGAGAACCACCAATGTCGTCAGGCAATATCGAGTAAGTGCGTAGCCTATGCCATAAGTTTGTTCGAGTAAGGCAATGCCAATACACCAACCAAGCCCTGCCAGCATGGCTATTGGAAAGGTAATGGGGGCGAGTCGCATCATCAGTCGCATGTTAACGCCCTCCTGTGTGGTGTTGTGAAGCTGGCTCAAAGTTCACCAGCGGTTCGATCACATCAGCCACGGTTTGGTGGGCAATTCGGCGCTCTTCAAAGTAATCGTGGCGGTCGTAGATGCCCTCAACGCCTTTTAGTTTATGGTTAAGACAGCGTTCGGCCACATTGCCTGCAATGCCTAAAGAGGCAGCAAGGCTGCGAAAGGTGCGGCGTAAATCGTGTACGGTGAAGTGTTCAAGTTTGCCCATTTTATTGGGTGGCTGCTTTTTGCGCCCAGGCTCGCGACCAAACAGCTTAGAAATGGCACGGTTCAGTGTATCTGGCCCCATATGTGGACGATGGCTTGCTCGTCTGGCTGGGAAAACATAAGGCGATCCACAAGCACGGATTTGCAGCTCGTTAAACCAGGTAATGGCTTGGCGCGGTAAGGGGATGCTGATTGGCACGCCTGTTTTACTTCGTTCTTTGGGAAGATCCCATACGCCCGTGGTTAAGTCCATTTCACGCCACATGGCTTCACATAGTTCGCTTTTACGTACGCCCAACACCAAAAACAGGCAGCAAGCGAGGTAATTGTCGCGGCCAAAGCTATTGATATGGGTATGAAACACGCTAAAGGCGTAGTGAATTTCATCTTTGCTGAGCATCCTGTCTTTACTGGACTCCACGCCACCTGCATCGTCCACGGTAAAGGCTGCGGCTGGGTTGTTCAGCGTTAAGTCGAGCTTTATCGCATGTCGAAACAACTGCTTCATGTACATTAATGTGTCGTTGGCAATGGTAGGGCGGTTACTTTCTCGAATGCGTTCTAATACTTCACGTACATGTGTTGGCCGCACGGCTTGGATAGGAAGTTGGCCAATCACGGGTGCAATTTCTTTGGTAAAAACACGTTTGGGTATATTCGGGTGCTTTAATCGGCGACTTAAGTCTTTGGCATACCAGTCTTGAAACAGCTGACTGACATTTTGGATCTCTGGGATGGTTTCAATAGCACGGATTGCTAATGGGTCTTCACCTTGCTGAAGTTGTAGCTGCATTTTAGACGATTCAAGTCGAGCCTCTGCTAAGGTCATGCTTGGATATTGACCGAGCGTGGCTTCTCGTCGTCCGTTTAGGCTGGTATACCTTAGCATCCAATACGGCATGCCAGATTTTCTTACGCAAAAATATAGGCCATTCCCATCACTGTATTTTTTGTTTGCTGTTGCGGTGCGAGCATAAGACTGCACCTGAGTTGCGGTTAGTTTTGCCATCGTTTGTTACTCTATATTCCTAAGAAATCGTTAAAATTTGCTCACCATTGCCCACCACTGTTTGTTTATCGATTGGTTCGATAGTTGAGTGATTGAACAATCTGCAAGCAGCACGATAAGTGGAGATGGCATAAGGCGGTGGTGAGATAGATGCAAAAATCTGCTCACCAGATACCTTGACTTTTTGCTTATTGAGTCAAAAAAACAGGTCTTGCCCACCATTTTGCCCACCACTTAAACAGCAACTGGTAACGGACATCTGCAAACCGATTTGGACGGGGAAAATAAAAAAGCCCTGTATTTACAAGCAAATAGCAGGGCTTTTAAGACATTCTTGGACGGGTAAAAAAACTATTCGATGTTTTGGATCTGCTCACGCATCTGTTCAATTAGAACTTTCAGTTCAACGCCCGATGCGGTGATGTCGGTGCTGATGGATTTCGACGCTAGCGTGTTCGATTCACGGTTGAACTCTTGCATCATGAAGTCCAGACGACGACCGACTGCGCCACCTTTTTTCAGAATGTTTGTGGTTTCTTTTACGTGAGAATCAAGACGGTCTAGCTCTTCTGCTACGTCTGATTTCTGTGCCAGAAGGATTAGCTCTTGCTCAACGCGAGATGGGTCTAGCTCTACTTTCGCATCTTCAAATTTAGAGAACAGACGCTCACGTTGCCACTCTAGTATTTCTGGCATGCGTGCGCGCACCTTCACAACTTCTGATGTGATCGCTTCTAGGCGTTGCTCAATCAGCGCCTTCATGTTCTCGCCTTCACGAGCGCGCGCTTCAATAAATTCATCCATTGCGCCATCAAATGCTTCTAGTAGCACTTTATTTACCGCATCCATGTCTTGCTCTGGCGTTTCCATTACCCCCGGCCATTGCATGACTTGAAATGGATTGATTCGGCTCAGTTCACCAGTCATGTGCATGACTTGTTCAGCGGCTTTAATTACCTGGCTAGCAAGCGCTTCATTGATGCTAAGCTCACCTTTTGCGGCAGGGTTTGCTTCAAAACGCAGATTACATTCTACTTTGCCTCGCGCTAAGCGCTTACGAAAGCGCTCACGTAAAACGGGCTCTAACCCGCGAAATTGCTCTGGCATGCGGAAGTATGTTTCTAAATAACGCTGGTTCACGCTGCGGATTTCCCATACCGCAGAGCCCCAATCGCCTTTTACTTCTTTGCGTGCATACGCTGTCATACTGTAAATCATCGAATTTTCCTGTCTTCATTTTTTGAAAATTACTTCAAGAGTGTATCATGCTGCGTCGATAGGTGCGCGGGATGTATGGATTGTTTATGTTGTGCCAGCGGCGTAACCTATGAATCCGGAATCGATTCCGTTATAATCTTCGCCCAACCAAATCGTCTTCTCCTCATATTTAAGGTAGATGCCCATGCGTCCAAACGATCGCAAGGCGGATCAAGTTCGCCCTATCAAAATTACTCGTAACTACACAGCTTACGCTGAAGGGTCAGTGCTAGTTGAGTTCGGTAACACCAAAGTGTTGTGTAATGCGACCGTCGAAGAATCTGTGCCACGTTGGCTAAAAGGTCAAGGTAAAGGCTGGGTTACAGCTGAATACGGCATGCTACCTCGAGCAACACATTCGCGTACTCGTCGTGAAGCGGCAAGTGGCAAACAAGGCGGCCGTACGATGGAAATTCAGCGTCTTATCGCGCGAAGCCTACGCGCTGTTGTCGACCTAAAAGCCATGGGTGAGTTCATGATCACCGTTGACTGTGACGTTATCCAAGCAGACGGCGGCACTCGCACTGCATCTATCAGCGGCGCAAGTGTTGCAATGGCCGATGCATTCCAACACCTAGTGGATAGCGGCAAGCTAAAAGCGAATCCAATGAAAGGCCACGTAGCGGCAGTTTCTGTCGGCTTACTAGGCGACGAAGTATTGTGTGATCTTGAATACGTTGAAGATTCAGCGGCAGACACAGACATGAACGTGGTAATGACCGAAGAAGGCAAGATGATTGAAATTCAGGGCACCGCAGAAGGTGAACCGTTCAGTCACGAACAGCTGATGGCATTGCTCGAGTCGGCGAAAGTCGGCATTACAGAAATTGTCGCAGCGCAGAAGGCGGCGTTAGCCAATTGATTTAGATAGCTCCCATTATGGGGGCTATTTTTTTATCTCGACAATAGAGAAATGAATGATTGTCGAGAAGAGACACGAGAAACCAAGGACATAGAGAGAAAATAATGAAAGCATACCAGCGTGAATTTATTGAGTTTGCACTTGAGAAAGAAGTTCTTAAGTTTGGTGAGTTTACTTTGAAATCTGGCCGTAAAAGCCCGTACTTCTTTAACGCTGGTCTTTTCAATACAGGCCGTGACCTAGCGCGTCTTGGTCGTTTTTACGCAGCCGCGCTCGCTGATTCAGGCATTGAGTTTGATGTGCTGTTTGGCCCTGCGTACAAAGGGATTCCAATCGCGACGACAACAGCAGTCGCGCTGGCGGATCATCATGACGTCGACACGCCTTACTGCTTCAACCGTAAAGAAGCGAAAGATCACGGCGAAGGCGGTAACCTTGTAGGCTCTGCGCTTGAAGGCCGTATCATGCTAGTAGATGACGTAATCACAGCAGGTACTGCGATTCGTGAATCGATGGAAATCATTCAAGCAAATGGCGCAGACCTTGCTGGTGTGTTGGTTGCGATTGACCGCCAAGAAAAAGGCAAAGGTGAGTTGTCTGCGATCCAAGAAGTGGAGCGTGATTTTGGTTGTGCAATCATCTCGATCGTTAGCCTGACTGACCTTGTGACTTTCCTTGAAGAGAAAGGCACAGACAAAGAGCATCTAGAAGCAGTCAAAGCGTACCGCGCAGAATACGGCATTTAATTCGTTACTTTTTCTGAAAAAGTAAAAAGGGCAGATGGATATTCATCTGCCCTTTTTTGTTTTTGGATTTATCGCCTTGACCACTTACTTATAGCGAATGCCTTTCTCGACATGCTCATCTTGCATGGTTTTATAGCGTTTATGGAGCCACATCCATTGCTCTGGAGCGCGTAGAATGACTTCTTCCACATACTTGTTCATATAAGCGGCAGCGGCGACTTCGTCTTTTTGTGGATAATCGGCTTCAATGCACTTATCGGCGATGATGTCGTATTTTCCTTCGTCATTGCGAAACCCTGAGCCTGGGATGATCGCACATTTTGAGGTATACGCCAGAATGCTCGTGCCTGTTGTTGTACACGCATCGTCTACGGCAAAGAAGGGCACAAATACTGATTTTTTGCGACCGTAATCGTGATCCGGTAAATAGAACAGACGCTCACCACTGCGTAATACACGAATCATCTTTTTTACATCTTTACGATCAATCAGTTTATTGCCGTTATGTGTCCGTCCCCAATACTGGATAAAGTTATAAGCAGGATTATTATGCGGACGAAACGCGCCGTACCCGGCCACGCCTAACACGGCGAAAGCACGCGCAGTGATCTCTAGATTAAGAGCGTGGACACAACAAAGTAGGACGCCTTTACCTTCTTTGGCTTTTTCACGCAGTGCGCCGAGATCTTTCTCGACGATCAGGTTTTTAAAGCGCCAAGTCGGCCAGAACCAAGTGATTCCGGTTTCTATCAGTGCCATACCGGTATTTTTGAAGTTCTCTTCAACAATATGTTGAATCTCTTCAGGTGTTTTGTCTGGAAAGGCCAATTCTAAGTTACGCTGAGCAACGTGGACACGCTTTTTACCGTAGCGCATGCCAAGTTTACCGAGTGAACGACCTAATGAAAGCAGCAGCCGATAAGGAAGAATATTGACGAGGATGGCCAACAGACCAAAACCAAGCCATACGCCCCAGTTACGAGGGTGAAGAAGTGAAAGAGAAAACTCGGGCTGCGTGTATTTGTCTTTACTCATAGTCTTTTACTTTATTTGTGCACTCAAAAGCGCCCAGTACTCGTCAAAGTTTGCAGTCGGCTGGTATTTAAAGTCGCTACGCACAAAGCGGTTTAGGCTCCCCTCAACTTGTCCCAGAATTTGCGCGGCTAGGATGCGCTCTTCGACAGGGAAAGACTTCCCTTCACGAATCTTACGTTCACGCAGGATTTGGCGCAATTGTGTTTCTATACGCTCAAAGAGTTGATTGATGCGTTCACGTAGACGTTCATTTTCAAACATTAGAGCATGACCCGACAAAATGCGTGTCAGACCTGGGTTACGTTCAGAGAACGCCAAAATAAGGTGCATCACCATACGAATACGCTCTAATGTATCTTTTTCGTCGTCTAGAATACGGTTGATACGTGTCATCAAGGCTTCTTCAATGAACTCAATCAACCCTTCGAACATGCGCGCTTTACTTGGGAAATGACGATACAGCGCGGCTTCTGAAACGCCGACTTGCTTGGCCAGTTTTGCCGTAGTAATGCGTGAAGCGCCATCTGTTGATTCAAGCATTTCTGCCAATGCTTGTAAGATCTCTTCACGACGGTTGGATTTTTTACTGCCGGCCATTAGTTACTTCCTTTCAAAATACAAAGTTGAGCGGAGGGGATTATAAGACGCTATTTCGCCTCAAACTAGACCACTAAGGGTGGAATGGGAGATTTAACACCCTTAGTTGTCATTTTTGTACCAAATTTATGCCAGCTTTTGTAAAAAATTGGCAGGGTTTTCAAACGTTAGTTACATCAATTGATGCATTTTTTCGAGAATTTTAAAGCTCAATGCTTCTTTTGATTCTAAAGCGAGCGCAAGTTCACCTTCAGGCCAGTAAAGGGTAATTGCGTTGTCGTTGCTGTTAAATCCTTGCCCTGCAACCGAAACGTCGTTTGCACAGATCATATCGAGGTTTTTCTTTGTTAACTTGCCTCGAGCATAGGTCTCTACATCATTGGTTTCAGCCGCAAAACCGACGGTAAACGGACGCTTCTCCGTCATTGCTGCCACAGATGCAACAATATCAGGATTTTTAACCATATTAATGACCATTTCGTCGTTGTCTTCTGTCTTTTTCAACTTTTGAGACGCGATCGTTTGTGGGCGGTAGTCGGCAACGGCAGCGCAGCTAATAAAGGCATCATGCTGGTTTGCATGTGTCATAACGGCTTCGTGCATCTCTTGTGCACTGGAAACATTTATGCGCTCAACACCTACGGGCGTATTTAAACTGACAGGACCGCTCACGAGGGTGACTTTTGCTCCCATCTGCGCTGCGGCGCTCGCCAATGCATAGCCCATTTTCCCGGAGCTATGGTTTGTAATGTAACGCACTGGATCAATCGCTTCGCGAGTTGGTCCGGCGGTAATGAGTATCGACTTACCTTCTAGCAATTTTGGTTGAAAGAACTGTTCACATAGATGTACTAGCTGCATTGGTTCCAGCATTCGACCTGGTCCTACATCACCACAGGCTTGCTCTCCTGCCGCAGGGCCCCAGATGTGCATACCACGACGCGCTAACGTAGCGATGTTCTCTTGGGTTGCGATATTGCGATACATCTGTTGATTCATCGCAGGAGAAACAGCAACAGGGGAATCCGTCGCGAGCACGAGCGTAGTAAGTAAATCGTTCCCCATGCCTGCGGACATGCGCGCGATTAAGTCCGCGGTCGCGGGCGCTAATAGCACTAAATCTGCCCATTTGGCCAATTCAATATGGCCCATAGAGGCTTCCGCTGCTGGGTCTAGTAAACTGTCCGAGACAGGACGGCCCGAAACGGCTTGCATGGTTAAAGGGGTAATGAACTCTTTTGCGGCTTTCGTCATTACAACTTGAACTTGCGCTCCTCTCTCTATGAGGCGACGGGTTAGCTCCGCACATTTATACGCGGCAATACCGCCACTGATGCCGAGTAGAATTTTCTTTCCTGCTAGTGTTTGCATGTGAGATCTCCAATTTGATGACCGGATTTTAACACAATTCAAAGTCTGACCGCCCGAGCATATATAACGAGAAGATAATTCACATCAAACTCCAGAGTATTAATCTGACCGAGGAAGGGAAAATTCTCGCCTACCTCACAGACAAGTTGCGCGGAGTTTGCAAGTCTGAAAAGAAAAAGAGGTAGTGGAAACCATGGTGTTGAAAAGTCGAAACAAATTGCTGCTGATAACCCTAATTCCGCTGTTGTTGATCACCACGTTGATCTCAGTGGTGTATTACATCAACAGCAGTAAAAGTTTGGAAGCAGAGCTGGCAAGAGACAGGCAAGAGCTCATCGAAACGAAAAAGAAAGAGTTACAAGCCTATATGATGATGGGCGTGACGGCGATAAAACCGTTATACGACACGGATGTAAATGGAAGTAATAAAGAGGCAGCAAAAGAAATTCTGAAAGCCATGCGCTTTGAAAGCGATGGTTACTTTTTTGCCTACGACTCTCAAGGTGTGAATACGTTGCACGCCATCAAACCTGCATTAGAGGGTAAAAACCTTTACGACTTAAAAGATGAAAATGGGGTCGCAGTTATTGCGGGCTTGATTGACGCTTCTCAAAAAGGGGATGGGTTCCTCTATTTCTCGTGGCACAAACCGACCATTGACGCACAAGCGCCTAAGTTGGGCTATGCAGAATATCTATCGAAATGGGACTGGGTTTTAGGTACTGGCGTTTATATTGATGACATCGACCAGCAAGTTGCGATGCACAGAGAGTTAAAGACTCAAGAGCTAAAAGAGCATACATTATCTGCCGTGTTGATTTCCGCTATTGGATTGATCATTACCAGTGTTCTCACCAGTATCGTGGTGTCTAAAGGCATTCAGCCATTACAACATGTCGCGGCTTCATTAAAAGATGTTGCCGCAGGCGGCGGTGACTTAACGGCTCGTTTAAAAGTCGAAAGTCAGGATGAAGTCGGTGAAGTGGCAGCGGCGTTTAATGAGTTTATGGATAAGCTGCACCCACTGATGCAGGATATCCACCGCTCTGCGACGACAGTACAAACCGTTTCCCAAAGCCTGAACACTCAGACCAGCCAAGCGAGCGGCCAAATGCAGGACCACTGTTTAGAGACGGACAAAGTCGTGACTGCGGTGACACAAATGAGCATGACTGCCAAAGAAGTAGCCAGCAATACTAATGCGACCGCGCAGGCAATTGACGATGCCAACAGTCAAGTCACCGCCGCTCAGCATGAGGTCGAGCAAGCAATAGAAGGCATTACCGAACTCGTGACGGAGATAGACAGCACGTCAGATGCAATTTCTGAGTTGAGTTTACAGACCGAAAAAATAACCAAAGTGCTGGATGTGATTGGCGAGATAGCCGAGCAAACGAATTTGTTGGCCCTAAATGCGGCGATTGAAGCGGCTAGAGCCGGTGAGCAAGGTCGAGGGTTTGCCGTCGTTGCGGATGAAGTGCGCTCGTTAGCCAGTCGTACGCAAAATAGTACTCATGAAATTGGCGACATGCTCAAGCAGCTACAAAATGGTGTATCAAGAGCGGTCAGTACGATGTCGGTGAGCCAAAAACGAGGTGTCAAAACGGCGGAAGAATCTGCGCTCATTCAGCAATCTCTTTCTGGTGTTCATCATTCTATCGGAACAATTCGAGATATGGGTATTCAAACCGCGTCTGCCGCAGAAGAACAAAGCGCGGTTGCAGAAGACATCAACCAAAACTTAGTGGCTATTCAACAGATCGTGAACAACATTAATGAGACGTTGCAGCATGCCGAGTCAATCAGCACGCAGCTATCACAGTCTGGAACAGAAATTCACGGCTTGGTTGGCAACTTTAAACTCTGATGAACTGTTAAGTTGCATGGAAAACACTGATAGTACGAAGAAAGCGAAAGTCATACTCGACTTTCGCTTTTTGTTTTGTGGAATAGGGACACTTTCCATATAAAGAGACATCAGATGATACTGAAAGCTTTGCCAAATGAGTCCATGCCCAGAGAGAAGCTACTGCAACGAGGGCCGCAAGCTTTGACCGATGCTGAGCTACTGGCCATCTTCTTGCGCACAGGCACCCGCGGAATGAACGTGATTGAGCTTGCAGACTTCCTTATTCAAGACTTTGGTTCGCTCAGACAACTATTTTCAGCATCAGAAGAAGAGTTTTGTCGTCACAAAGGATTAGGGCAAGCCAAGTATGTTCAATTGCAAGCTGTACTAGAAATGACACAACGTTACTTGGCGGAGACGCTAAAGCGTGGTGATGCCTTAACCAGCCCCGACCAAACTAAGTTATATCTGTCTTCTATTTTGAGGGATCGGCAAAGAGAGGCTTTTTATATTCTTTTTCTCGATAACCAGCACCGAGTGATAAAAGATGAAATTTTATTTGAAGGAACGTTGGATGCAGCGTCGGTGTATCCGAGAGAAGTTGTTAAGCGTGCTCTGCATCATAACGCGGCGGCTTTGATTTTGGCGCACAATCATCCTTCAGGGGTTGCTGAGCCGAGCCAAGCTGACAGAAGGATTACAAGGCGTCTCATTGACGCATTAGCATTGGTGGATATTCGTATTTTGGACCATTTCGTCATCGGAGATGGGGAAAGTGTCTCTTTTGCTGAAAGAGGCTGGATATAACTGTGCGTTTTTTAGGTTGTTAGTTGCTAAAAATCTGCTATCATCCACGCCACTAAATTTTTAACTGAATTCAGCTTGGACTGCTAAAAAAATCTGCTGTCTAAAAAAAGATCACGAAAACCTGTAAAAAGGATCTGTTCGGGTCTTGAGCAATGCATATCAAGTTAGTATAATGCGCGACCTTTGATAGCCTTGTATGGATTTTCCATAGCGGTTCTTAACCTCTAACTTCTTTTCGAGAGATAGAGAGGTTCGGCCACCAAGGTTGATATCGAGCTGAAACGATTTTGGAGAAGACATTCATGTCACGAGTATGCCAAGTAACTGGTAAGCGTCCAGTAACGGGTAACAACCGTTCACACGCACGAAATGCTACTAAGCGTCGTTTTCTGCCGAACCTACAAACTCATCGTTTCTGGGTAGAGAGCGAAAAACGTTTTGTTAAACTACGTCTATCTGCTAAAGGTATGCGCATCATCGACAAGAAAGGTATTGATACTGTTCTTGCAGACATGCGTGCACGTGGCGAAAACGTTTAAGAGGAAATAAGCAATGGCAAAGAAAGGCGTTCGTGAGAAAATCCGTCTAGTATCTTCTGCAGGTACAGGCCACTTCTACACAACTGATAAGAACAAGCGTAACATGCCAGGCAAATTTGAGATCAAAAAGTTTGATCCAGTAGTTCGCCAGCACGTTATGTACAAAGAAGCAAAAATCAAATAATTGGTTTCAGTCTCTTTGAGGAATTGAAAAACCCAACTTTCGAGTTGGGTTTTTTATTACGTGAATAAAAGTGCTGAAGAAAAGGTTCAGTACGTCATCGGGTTATAAGGCACTGCTGAAGTTATTCTACTGGTCCGACTCTATACTCGAATTTTTGATTGATCGCCTCTGCCGCTTAGTCACCACTCCCTACACACTTGCACACCGTTGTTCTAGTCAAGCTCAATACTCTTTGGTAATTTACTCATAACGATAAGAGAGTAGAGATGGTTATGCGTGTGAGTCCGGCTCGTCGCCGCCGATGGAACAATATTCTTATTCTGGGCATTATCGCATTTATAGTGATCTTAAATGCGCCGATGTGGATCAAAACTTACCTATTAACAGATCAAGCAGACCCTTACCCAAATGTACTTCGCTCCGACTATACGGTGGAGTCTTTGTACTATAGTGGCTGGGAGTTCGAGCTGCATGATGGACGGTGGCAATCCAACATCAAAGTTGATGCACCGATCAGTGAACTTGTATCACGCTGGCAATCATTGGAAGGGACCGAGCTCACCTCAGAACAGTACGATCATTTAAAACCTAACCTGGCGGTACCTGAAACGGTAGAAGTTTGGTATCAGGATCTCGAAGAGCCGCAGCGGGTGACTTTCTTTCGTTTACCTGATTTTTGGCTATTTAAAACCTGGCAAGACAAATGGGTCGCTATCTCCGTCGATGAAAACTACCTTATGCCAGAGTAGAGCCTTTTTTCGCCTATACCCCTAATAAGCTTCCCTATTTATCGTTTTTCTTTTCGATTATGCTAGCAGCGAGAACTATTAGCCGGTGAATTGGAGAATCTAATGCCTGAGTTGCCAGAAGTTGAAGTCAGCCGTATGGGGATTAGCCCCCACATGGTTGGACAAACGATCCAGTCGTTTACTTTTCGAACGCCTAAATTGCGCTGGGATATTCCTACAGAGCTTAAAAAATTGGAAGGGCAGGTGATCCGTGCGATTAGCCGTCGTGCGAAATACTTACTGATCGAGACAAACACAGGTACAGCCATTGTTCACTTGGGCATGTCTGGGTCTTTACGTGTCCTAGATGCTGACTTTCCGCCAGCAAAGCACGATCATGTGGATCTCAAACTAAGCAGTGGAAAAATACTGCGTTATAACGATCCGCGTCGTTTTGGGGCATGGCTGTGGTGTGCTCCTGGCGAGTCACATGCTGTGCTAGCAAACATGGGGCCTGAGCCTTTAACTGAAGAGTTCAATGCGGAATATGTAGCGGAGAAAGCTAAAAATAAGCGTGTCGCCGTCAAGCAGTTCATCATGGACAACAAAGTCGTGGTTGGTGTTGGGAACATCTACGCGAATGAGTCGTTGTTTAAGTCTCGAATTCACCCTTCAAGGCCCGCAGGTAAGTTGACTTCTCAAGAGTGGGGGTTACTTGTTGAAAATATCAAAATGACACTTGAGATTGCCATTACGCAAGGTGGGACTACGCTGAAAGACTTTGCGCAAGCCGATGGAAAGCCGGGTTACTTTGCACAAGAGTTATTGGTTTACGGAAAAGCCGGAGAGCCATGCCCAGAGTGCGGCGAACGACTTCAAGAGCTAAAGATTGGCCAACGTAATACCTTCTTTTGTAGTGAGTGTCAGAAGTAAGTCGAGCTATTATTGAGCTTAAGTTGTTGTAATCTTGCGTTCGAGCCTCAATAATTCAATCAGTTTCGAATAACTTAGTAAATTATATGAAAGTCATTTATCCGGGCACTTTTGATCCAGTGACTAATGGTCACCTCAATCTAATAGAACGTACTCACGAAATGTTTGATGAGGTTGTGATTGGCGTAGCCGCAAGCCCATCGAAGAACACTATGTTTTCATTGGAAGAGCGCGTTGCACTGATGCAGGACGTTGTAGCGCATTTACCTGGTGTGACGGTAAAGGGGTTCTCCGGGTTATTAGTGGATTTCGCGAGAAATGAGAAAGCTAAGGTTCTTATTCGTGGTTTACGAACAACGGTAGACTTTGAATACGAGTTTGGACTGACCAACATGTACCGAAAGCTATTACCAGGAATCGAGAGCGTATTTTTAACTCCTGAAGAAGAGTTTGCGTTTTTATCGTCGACTATCGTGAGAGAAGTAGCGATTCATGGCGGAAGTATCGAACAATTCGTTCCCAAGCCAGTAGCCATCGCGATTGGGGAAAAACTGAATGAAAGACAGTAAGTTCCCTTATTATTTCTCAAACGCTCTCTCGATACTTATCCCTCGCTTTGTATATCGAGCACAAGCCAAGCGTTTACTTTCGAATCTGACCGAAGCAGAGCAGCAACGCTGTCTTGAGCGGGTGAACTATTACAATAAGTGTGAAACGCCGTTTTCAGTTGATAGCCGAGAACAAAGTTACTCGACCATCGATACATTCAAAAAAACGAAAGGCTGGACGTATTTTTTCGATCTTCGCCAAGTTGTACGCTATTTCCCTTCCAGTTTTGCGTTTAACTACATCAACGGCGATGTTACACACATCCCCAATGTACCGAGCTTTATAAAAAGCCGCCCTATTTTTGGTAACAACCAAAATTCAGTGGTGTTGAAACTTAATCAAGTTCGTCATTTTAAATTTATTGATGATCCTGTTCGCTATCAAGATAAAAAGGACATGGTAGCGTGGCGCGGCGTGGGTTTTCAGCCGCATCGTAAAAAGGTGATTCATGCGTTTTACAACCATCCGCAATGCAATATTGGCCAGACCCGCCCGGTAGAAGGGAAACCATGGGAAAAGGGCTTTATGAGTATTGAAGAGCAACTGCAGTATAAGTTTTTGCTCTGTATAGAAGGCAATGATGTGGCCACCAACCTTAAGTGGGCTATGTCGTCTAACTCCTTGGTTATTATGTCAAAGCCAAAATATGAGACTTGGTTTATGGAAGGTAAGTTAGAGGCAGGCGTCCACTATGTTGAAGTGAAGGATGACTATTCTGATTTACCCGAAAAGATGGATTATTACCTAGCGAATGAGCAAGAAGCATTAGCGATCATTGAAAATGCGCACCAGTGGGTTGAGCAGTTCAAAGATAAACGTAAAGAGCGTTTGATCTCATTGATGGTTGCCGATAAGTACTTCGCTTTATCTCAGCAACAATAAAAAAGGGGCGAAACGCCCCTTTTTTATAATCTTAAGCTTCTAGAAATTGATCAACACCATTCTCACAGCGTTTAAGCTTGTTTTTAATGGTGTTCTCTAAAATCTCATCATTTTGTCCGAGTGACGCACGAGAGTTTTCTACGTGGTACAAGTGGTAGCCTACACCTGCGAATTTTAGGTAAAGACGTGACTTACCCGCATTCAACATGCGATGAACAAACTCGCTGTCTTCGCGTCCCCATCCAACAAAATCTTGGTTGAAGCCATTCACCTCGATGACATCTTGTCGCCAAAATGCCATGTTGCAACCGCGAGTGGCTTTATCGTTATTCCGCTCGTAAGAGAACCATTTCGATAGCAAGGCGTTGGTGATGCAGTTTTTACGATTGCGAATGCCTTTGCTGAAAATGGAAGGCACTAAGCCGTTTTCCATGATGGCCTTGCTGCAGTTTTCATCCGTTAATACACGTCCACCCTGCACAAACCAATTTGGCTTTGCGACTTGCTTATGTGATTCAATAAACGTTTGAGACAATACCATGTCGCCATCAATCATGATGAGGTAGTCACCTGATGCTTTTGCGATAGCACGGTTGCGGCTCATCGAAAGTTGAAAGCCATTATCTTCGTGCCAGCTATGGATAAGTGGCACGGGAAAGCCGTCACGAAGTTGGTCGATCATTGCTTTGGTATCGTCTCGAGAACCGTCATCTGCAACTATGACTTCATCAGGCAAAACGGTTTGACGTTTCACGCTTTCTAACACCGCTTTTAATGCTTCTTTCCAGTTGTAAGTGGTGATAATTAAAGTCGTTTTCATGATTTTTTTGCCTGTTCACGTAAGTAGAGATCGATATATTTTACAAAAGTAGAGTGCATGCTTAGCCAAGCTAGAATGAAACCATGTTTGCCATCAAGGAAGCCTCGTTTGAGAACATACATCTTCAAAAAGCTAGCAAGAGCGTGAACAATTGCAGTGGTTAAGCCGGATTTCTTTTTACCTTCACGTTCATCCGTCCAAGCCTTGAGGTAGCCAGTGGTTTTATTGATGTAATGATGAAGGTGCTCGTAAGTGTAGTGATGCAGTCGACCATCCAGTTTTTCAGTTTGATAGTTTTTCTCATCAACTTTTTCATGAACGAGCGAATCATTATATTGTGTATATTCGGTGCGATATAAGCGCACAATCCAGTCTGGAGACCAACCAGAATGGTAGATGAACTTACCAAACGCTGAGCTTAGTCGATTAAGTTTGTATAAAACGTTCGGCTTATTGGCTGATACCGCGTGTAAGATACTTTCTTTTAGCTCTGGAGTGACTTGTTCGTCCGCATCAAGCCACAAAACGTAGTCTGCCGTAACGTATTGCTGCGCAAGTTGGCGTTGTTTACCGAAACCTGGCCAATCTAGGTTGGTGTAAAACTTATCCGTGTATTGTCGGGCGATTTCTTCGGTGCGATCGGTGCTGCCCGAGTCTAGAAGGACAATCTCATCGACCCAATCTTTTACTGTGTCTAGACAAGCTTGTAAGTGCTTCTCTTCATTTTTTACAATTAAGGCAACGGCTAAGGTTGGTTTGGACAAGGTCATTTCCTTCTTAACAAATCAAGACAGTAAGTTTACTGGTATTGAGGATACAAATCTTCTAAGACTTGATCGAACATGCTCATTACTTGAGTGCTGGTAATGCGGTTCATTGCCGTTTCATCTTTTGCGCGAGTTCGCCAGTTTAACTCGTGACTGTTTTTACCTGTTTCTGCAAAGATCGTTTCTTCATAAACAGAGACAACGTATTTTAGGTAGCGGTAAGGTCCCACTCGAAGCGGATTATGGTGTGCATAGAGCCCGATGATTGGCGTTTTCATGGCATTTGCCATGTGTGCTGGTCCGGTATCGGGGGCGATGACCATTTCAACCTTATCTATTAACGCAAGCATTTGCAGAATTGAGCTTTGTCCAACTAAATTTAGACACGGTTCTTCCAAGCGAGATTGAATGGCTTCAGCCAAATCCAGTTCAACTTGAGCTGGGCTACCTGCCAGAATCACGTTCCAGCCTTTTGCTCTGGCGTGATGAATCACATCCACATAACTTTCCGCGTTCCAGTTTTTATAAGCTTTGCTCGCACCAGGCACAATCAGCAGGTTAGGTTTACTACGAGAAATATGAGACTCTGCCCAAGCTTGGTCGTGGTCTGAATAAGAAAGTACCCAGTCTAGTTCTGCCTTTGGTACCCCAATTTGATGGGCAAAGGCCATTAAGCCATCTGCGACATGCAGAGATTGCGGGGAAGGCACTTTGATATTGGTAAATAGTGTTTGAAAGTCCTGGCTTCTATCAGAAGAGAAACCAAGTTTGTATTTTGCTTTAATGCCCAACGTTGCGACACTCGCTCTAATCGCGTACTGCATATGCAATAGCGCATCAAACTCTCTGCCTTTCAGCTGTCGCCAAAGTGATTTGTAGCCATCAAGTCCCGCTTTTTTATCAAAAACAATCACTTCTACACCATCGATGGCGGCTAATAACTGGGCTTCAAGTTTACCCGTTATCCAAGTAATCTGGGTCGAAGGCCAGTGTTTCTGAATAGCTTGAATGCTGGCGATAGTATTGCAAACGTCTCCGATAGCGGACAAACGCAAGACGCATAGTGACGATGGGGCAGAAGTGAACATAATTATTGTCTGATTCGATGAATAGAAGCAGGTAAATTATGCAGACATCCACAATAAATGTAAAATACACGGCTCGAATATAGCTAAGTACTGATAAGTGTTCTGCAATGTCAAAGATAACACCGCATCAATCGCAAGAATCTGGCAAGCCGGGTAATACCGGGCTACAGCGCATCGTTAAAGCGACGGGTTATTCGATCCAAGGATTAAAAGCGGCTTTTAAGCATGAAGCCGCCATTCGACAAGAGTTGGCTCTGTTGAGTATTGCTGTGATTTTGTCTTGGCTAGTGGATGTCGGCATGGTTGAGCGTATCTTAATGATCGGGGTCGTGGTATTAGTCTTGATTGTAGAGCTTGTAAACTCAGCGATTGAGGCAGTGGTTGATCGTATCGGTATTGAACGGCATGAACTCAGTGGTCGAGCTAAAGATATAGGCTCTGCTGCCGTTATGGTTGCTTTGGCGTTTGCTGCATTTACTTGGTTGTATATATTAGCCAGCCGGTATTTAGGCTAGAGGGTGAGCGTATGATTCAACAGTATAAAAACAACAACCAAGTGATCTGGTTTGATGACGAGAACATTACAGACCCTAGCCAACCGATATTTGATGCGGAATACTGGCAGTCCTCCGACAAGGTGGTTGGCAGTGCGACGGGGCGAGGCACGACATGGTTTATCCAACTAGAGAACATGCAAGCGGCACTACGTCATTACCGTCGTGGCGGTTTGTTTGGGAAGTTAGTTAACGATCATTATTGGTTCTCTGGCTGGGATAACACCCGTTGTGCGCAAGAGTTTCAGCTTTTGTTGGCGCTAATTGAGGCTGGGGTGCACGTTCCTCGTCCTATTGCAGCAAGAGCCTTAAAGTCAGGACTCTTCTATCAAGCTGATTTATTAAGTGAGCGAATCCCAAACGCCAGAGATCTGGTTAGTATCTTGCAAGAACAGTCTTTATCGGTAGAAATGTATCAGAAAATAGGGCAAGAAATTGCCAAGATGCATCAGGTTGGCGTTAACCATACTGATTTGAATATCCACAATATCTTGATCGACGACAAAGATAAGGTATGGATTATCGATTTTGATAAGTGTCGTTTTGAAACTTCTGGTGACTGGAAGCAACAAAACTTAGATAGATTAAAGCGCTCTTTTGAGAAAGAATTAAAAAGTAAGAATATTATTTGGTCTAAAACGGACTTTGATGAACTCGTAAGTGCCGTTGTGAATTTTTAGGATATGTAAAGTGAGGACATTGCTAAGAGTTTATACCTAGTGCAACACATTTGTCTAAGTGCTAAAATATCGCAATTAGCATTCTAAATTATTTGAGGTACAGGTTTCGAACCTGAACAAGAAAGAGCATATTATGTTGAATTCAAAAACAGTCTTAATTACAGGTGGCACCGGTTCGTTCGGTAAACAGTTCATTAAAACCATTCTTGGACGCTATCCAGAAGTTAAAAAAATCATCATTTTTTCTCGTGATGAACTAAAACAGTTTGAGCTGAAACAAAAGTATCCTGCAAAAGACTTTCCTCAACTTCGCTTCTTTATTGGCGATGTGCGTGACCAAAATCGTATGATTCAAGCTTGTGAAGGCGTTGATGTCATCATCCATGCCGCGGCGATAAAGCAAGTTGATACTGCAGAATATAACCCAACTGAGTGTATACGAACTAATATTACG
The DNA here is from genome assembly GCF_033340195.1 of Vibrio sp. 1457. Taxonomy (NCBI): domain Bacteria; kingdom Pseudomonadati; phylum Pseudomonadota; class Gammaproteobacteria; order Vibrionales; family Vibrionaceae; genus Vibrio; species Vibrio sp. 1457. The sequence continues at coordinate 159,989 of NZ_JAWOWA010000003.1, read as the reverse complement.
GGCGCAGAGAACGTTATTAATGCGGCGTTACATTGCGGTGTAAAAGATGTTGTAGCTCTTTCCACAGACAAAGCGTGCGCTCCCATAAACCTTTATGGTGCAACGAAACTGGCGTCTGATAAGTTGTTCACTGCTGCCAATAACATCAAAGGCTCTAAAGATATCCGTTTCAGCGTTGTACGTTATGGTAATGTCATGGGCTCTCGTGGTTCAGTGATCCCATTCTTTTTGAGCAAACGCGAAGAAGGTATTCTACCAATCACTCATGAAGATATGACGCGTTTCAATATCTCATTGCAAGATGGTGTGAACATGGTGATGTACGCTCTGGAAAATCACTTAGGTGGTGAGATTTTTGTACCGAAAATCCCATCTTACAAAATCTTAGATATCGCTGAAGCTATTGCTCCTGAGTGTGAAACTAAAGTTGTAGGTATTCGCCCAGGTGAAAAGCTCCATGAAGAGATGATCACCGATACTGATTCGCTAAATACGATCGACCTTGGCAAATACTACGCAATTCTTCCTTCTGTTTCGTTCACCTATACAGAGCAAGAATACCTCGAACACCACAAAGCGAAAAAAGTACCGTTTGGTTTCAAATACAATTCAGGTACGAATACAGAGTGGGAAAGTATTGAAGGCCTACGTGAGCTAATCAAAGAGCACGTTGATCCAAACTTTACAGTGTGAGAATAGTAGTGATTCCTTACGGTAAGCAAGATATTAACCAGCAAGACATTGACAGTGTTATTGACGTTTTGAAGTCGGATTTTCTGACGCAGGGCCCCCAAGTTCCTGCATTTGAGCAAGCACTTATCGATCATACAGGTGCAAGCTATGCCCTGGCTGTAAATAGCGCTACATCAGCATTACACATTGCTTGTCTTGCGCTGGGATTAGGTGAGGGGGATTGGCTTTGGACGTCGCCTATTACCTTCGTCGCGTCAGCAAACTGCGGTTTATACTGTGGTGCACAAGTCGACTTCGTAGATATTGACCCTGATACTTACAATATGTGTCCAAAACGCCTTGAGGAAAAGTTAATCAAAGCGAAAGCAGAAGGTCAGCTTCCGAAAGTTGTTGTGCCGGTGCACTTATGTGGTCAACCATGCGATATGGTGGCGATCGCCAAACTGGCGAAAGAGTACGACTTCAAAGTCATTGAAGATGCTTCACATGCAATTGGCGGCAAATATCAAGGCTTGCCGATAGGGAATTGCGAATACTCGGATATCACTGTCTTTAGCTTCCATCCCGTTAAAATTGTTACGACGGCTGAAGGTGGCGCAGCAATGACCAACCAAAAGGCTTTGTCTGACAAGATGACTTTGCTTCGAAGTCACGGTATTACTCGTGACCCTGAGCAAATGGAGGGTGAAAGCCATGGTGGTTGGTATTATCAACAGGTTGATTTAGGTTTTAACTACCGTATGACCGAGCTTCAGGCGGCACTGGGTGTATCTCAGATGCATCGTTTAGACGCTTTTATTACCGCTCGTCATCACCTTGCAGATCGTTACAATCAGCTATTGAAGTCTTTACCAGTGGTATTGCCATATCAATTGGAGAATACCTACTCGGGCCTTCACCTTTATGTAATTCGTTTGCGGTTGGACAAGATCTCTTTGACACACAAAGAGGTATTTGACGCACTGAGAGGCAAAGGTATCGGAGTCAACCTGCACTACATTCCAGTCCATACTCAACCTTACTATGAAAAAATGGGCTTCAGTGAAGGTGATTTCCCAGAATCTGAACGCTATTACCGTGAAGCTATTTCTCTTCCTATGTTCCACGCGATGAGTGAAGAGCAGCAGGATACTGTCGTTCAAGTTCTCACTGAAATATTGCAGGGGCGCTAATGAAAGTCGCGATTATTCCAGCTCGTGGTGGTAGTAAGCGCATACCAAGAAAAAATATCAAAGCATTTCATGGTAAACCTATGATTGCCTACTCTATTGAAGCAGCCATTGCCTCTGGCTGCTTTGATAAAGTGATCGTTTCGACCGACGATACAGAAATTGCAGCCGTTGCCGAGGCTCATGGTGCGCATGTTCCATTTCTCCGTCCAGCAGATATCTCCGATGACTATGCTACAACAATGGATGTCATGGCTCATGCTATCCATTGGTGTCAAGATGAAGGTTGGGATATTGACGCTGTATGTTGTTTATATGCAACGGCTCCATTTGTATTGCCGAAGGATTTACAACAAGGCTATGCACTTTTGCAAGGCGAAGGTGTGCAATTTGCTTTTAGTGCTACTTCATTTCCATTCCCAATTCAACGCGCGATTAAACTTGATTCAGACGGCTCTGTTTCGATGTTTTCCCCTGAAAATGAACAGGTAAGGTCTCAAGATCTCGAAGAGGCTTATCACGATGCAGGACAGTTTTATTGGGGGAAAACCAGAGCATTTTTAGAAAAGTACTCTATTTTTTCTCCTCATTCGAAAGCGGTACTTTTACCTCGTAATCGAGTTCAAGATATTGATACCCCCGAAGATTGGGAGCTTGCTGAATCTTTATTTTCTGTGCTAAAGCTCACCAATTAACATTTAGGATGAAGTATGAAGGTTGTTTTTCGAGTCGATGCATCTTTGTTGGTTGGTAGTGGGCATGTTATGCGTTGTCTCGTCTTGGCTGAAGAGTTTGCGCACAAAGGACATGACGTCGAATTTGCTTGTTCTCCATTAGAAGGAGACATGCGTGCGTTTATTCGTGAACGTGGATTTCAGGTGACAACTCTTGCCAAACCAAGGGAAGTTATAGAACCGCTTCACGATGCCGATTATGCAGCTTGGCTTCAAAAGAGCATATCTGAAGATGTGCAAGATTTCCTAACAGAAATCACTTATGCAGACCTTGTTGTCACTGATCACTATGCAATCGGGATTGAATGGCAAGAGCAAGTTATCGCTTCATTAGATTGTCGAATGCTTGCTATTGATGATCTCGGGCGATGCCATAAAGCTGACTTGATCTTGGATCAAACGTTAGGGCGTGATGAAGCTGCTTACTCTGCATCCCAATCTAAGGTCTTAGCGGGCAGTGAGTTTGCTTTATTGAGATCAGATTTCGCGAGCAAGCGAGAATCAGCGCTTTCTAGAGATATTTCTAACAATCCTCTGAAAGTGCTGGTATCGATGGGTGGGATTGATGCTCCTAACGCAACTTTCAAAGTATTAGAATCTTTATGTGGCAAAGTAGAGGCCAAGTTTACTGTATTGTTGTCGCCTAGAGCGCCTCACTTTGACCAAGTTAAAGAGTTGTGTGCATCTAGAGCTGACGTTTCGCATCTCGACTTTGTCTCTGATATGGCAAGTTTAATGCTAGAGCATGACATCGCTATAGGGGCTCCAGGTACCACAAGTTGGGAAAGAGCTTGTCTTGGGCTACCCAACGTAATCGTTCCTTTAGCAGAGAACCAGCAACTAATCTGTAAGCAGTTAGTAAAGCATTCAGCATCATTAAAAGTTGATATCGAGGATATCCCTAGTCGATTGCTAAGTGAGTTCTTGACAGTTCTGAAGCAGTGGCCCCAATTCAAAGATGCTAATCTTTCCCTTTGCGACGGGCGGGGGGCGCGACGAGTCTCTTATGAGGTTGAGTTGTTACTTGATGAGACGACTGATGGATTATCTCTCAAGCCTGCTTCGCAAGAAGATATCGCATTGATTTATGAATGGCAGTGTCACCCAGAGACGAGAAAGTACGCATTGACTCCTGAGGTCCCTACATGGGTTGAGCACCAAGCTTGGATGTTTAAAAAACTGAAATCAGCCTCTGACTACTTTTACATGATTGTTAGTAGGGATGACGGCAATAAAGTTGGAGCAGTACGCTTAGATAGAACAGAACCTGGACATTATTTGGTATCAATATTTCTTGACCCTAAAAGCTATGGAAAAGGGATTGCGTTTAAAGCTCTAAGTATTGTGGATGCAATTCATCCTGATGTCACTCTACATGCTACGGTATTGAAAGCAAATAGTGCATCTCAACGACTCTTCCAAAAATGTTGCTACCAACAAATCGACGAAGAAACTTACATTCGACGACCAATCGATTGAGGCAAAAATGAAACCATTTATTACCATTGACGGCCGTAAAGTTGGGCCAGACTTCCCTCCTTATATCATCGCAGAATTATCCGCTAACCATAATGGGGATATTAATCGTGCTTTCCAAATCATGGAAGAAGCGAAGAAGGCGGGTGCAGACGCGATAAAATTACAAACCTATACTCATGAAACTATTACTATGGATTGTGACTCTGAAGAGTTTCAAATTCATGGTGGTTTATGGGATGGGCAGACTTTGTATGAGTTATATAAAGGTGCTCATATGCCATGGGAATGGCATAAGCCGTTATTCGAAAAAGCTCAAGAGTTAGGTATTACTATCTTTAGTTCTCCTTTCGATTTTAGCGCAGTAGAGCTTTTGGAAGAACTCGATGCTCCGGCTTATAAGATTGCTTCGTTTGAAGTGATTGATCTACCTCTTATTAAACGCGTTGCCCAAACAGGCAAGCCAATGATCATTTCAACGGGAATGGCGAATCAAGAAGAGATTGCTGAAGCTATTAAGACAGCAAAAGATAATGGTTGTCAGGAGTTGGTTGTGCTTCATTGTGTCAGTGGTTACCCTGCACCTGCAGACCAATACAATCTAAGAACGATTGCAGATATTGCCGAGCGTTTTGATGTTCTTTCAGGTTTATCTGACCACACTATTGATAACGCGACAGCAGTGACATCTATCGCCCTTGGTGCTTGCTTAATTGAGAAGCATGTAACAATGGATCGCAATGGTGGTGGCGCTGATGATAGCTTCTCACTGGAGCCTCTAGAGTTACAGGCATTGTGTAAAGATACGAAAACAGCGTGGCAAGCTCTTGGTAAGGTTAATTATGAAAGAACTGAAGCGGAAAAAGGTAATGTGAAGTTTCGTCGCTCTCTTTACATTGTGAAAGATATTAAAGAGGGCGAAATATTAACGCCAGAACATGTTCGTAGTATTCGTCCCGGATTTGGTCTAGCACCAAAGTATTATGATGAAGTGATTGGAAAAACTGTAAAAAAGAATATTAGTCGTGGAACTCCAGTCTCTTTTGAACTTATCTAACGGTTATAACTAAGTTCAATCCTCTTTTTATATTCTAATAGCGAGTAAAAAATCACACACTCCTATCTATACTTTAAAAGTAGTGTGTGATTTTTAGAAAGTAGTAATAGATTGAAAGGTAAGACGATTAAAGAGGATTTAAGTGCTTTAATGATGAGTTTTTATTTTCTAGTCTAGACATAAGCAATACCTAGCTGAGCATTGCTTATGTTTGGTTAAAAAGTAGAACTACGATTTTATTGATTTTAAGTAATATTTTGTATATTTACTCTCTATTTTTTGTAGTAGAGACTTCTTCCTTTTTATTTCTTTGCCATTTATATAGCCTTTCTTGTTATTAAACGAATATCCGTGAACCTTGAATCCTGGATTTATCATATGGCTTGCCATTTTTAGGCAACCTAATTTATTATCTATTGGCTCCAAATCGCTTTCTATTAAGGTAATTAGTTCTTTGGTTGATGTTGGGTTGTAAGTTATATTTAAATGTCGATAGAAACAGTTACCTAATAGGATTGATGGTTTGCTCCAGTATGTCGCCTCTACACCAATACTACTACCAAATGTTATAATTGCATCGCAATTATACATTAGATTATAAGTTGAAATTTTACTTTCAGGTGGAATTACAACAAAGTTATCACTTTTTAGTGCCAATAGTTTTTCTAGGTAAGATTTTTGAGTGCCACGAAGATTTGGGTGAATCCTAAGATAGAAAATAATATTATGATCCTTCGCGTAATTAGAAATAAACGTAAGGCCTTCATATTGGTTTTTAAATAATCTGTTTTCTTCCCAGCTTCCTCCAATGGCCATAAATTCATCTTCTGAACTATTGAATATAGCGATCTTCTTTTTTTTTGGATCCCAGTTGTCAGGTAAGAGGTCTTTATTCTGCTGTTTGGTATAAGACTCTTCATTGCTAAATAGTGATTTTGCTCTATTATTGAAGAATTCTATCGCTCTTTGTTCAGTCTTTGCATAGCCCAGATTTTTAAACAAGCTTTCTACTAAATATCCATTATATGCAATATCATGAGGCATTGCATTTTCAAAAATCATTGCATTGTCTTTGCTAAAGTTTAACTCAACAACAGTAACTGGGATATTTTTTATTTTTGCTAAATCAAAAAAACTACGATAAGTATTCAAACGAGAGTTAAATAATACGAACTTATCAAATGAAAAATGTTGTTGTAACTGCACAACAGAATCGGTTAGCTTACAGGCAGTAGACAGATATTTATTTATAATTAATCTAGTTTTTTTATTACTATAGTCAATATCAACACTACGTGTAAGAGATGCATAACTAGATAAGGCTGAGTAGCCCACATTTGTACCTTTATATTTAATAGCTTTTAGTTCTTCAGTGGAATGGTAGTTAAATTTATAACTTCTTAATCCTAAAGTTTCCTCGTGTTTATAGCCACCGATAAGGTGAGACAACGCTTCTCGAGTCCGACGTTTACAAGAACGGCAGGTAGATGGAAGGCCTAGAGGATTGTATAAGCAGCTATCATCGGAACCCGAGCAAGTTAATATCGTAATATCATTACCTTGCTTAATCAGTTCATTAGTATAGCTAAGCGTTATTTCTAGGTTTGGACTATGAGCTCCAATTGGAAGTTGGACTAAGATTTTATTAGTCATTTTGCCTCTCAAATACGATAAAAACTAGAAAAGAGTTGTTCATTAATAATGGGGTTGAATTTTTATATTAGATACTTATATTTTGTTAAGAGTTCTATTTAATGCGCCTTTATTTTCTTTTAGCCACAAGTTAGCTCTATGAACACTTTTTGACGCTGTGTTACATGATAGAATGATTAGTATTGTTTCTGCTAAGGATGTAAAATCATCAATTAGGTAGATCGCCTTACATTCACGAAGACTATTTATTATTTCTATAAAGTTGAAGTAGCTTGGTCCATTGATAGTTGGTTTAGAGAGTGCAATAGGCTCTAGCACATTATGACCACCAACCTTATCTCCAATTAGGCTTCCACCCATAAAGCAGATGTCCGCTGCGCCCATCAACGTTAGCATCTCACCCATAGTATCGCCGAGATATACTTGAGTATCCGTCTCTACTGCATGCGTTGAAGTACGACGCACAGTGTTAAAGCCTTGCTGTTGGCAAAGCGTGAATACATCATCAAATCGTTCTGGATGGCGAGGAACCAAAACGAGTAAAGCATTTGGATGAGATTTTAAAACTTGTCTATGTGCATCTAATACCTGTTCGTCCTCGCCTTTGTGGGTGCTAGCTGCAATCCAAATCGGACGATCGTTTCCAAATTGGGCTCGAAGCTGCTGTCCTTGCTGTTTCACTTGCTCTGATATTTGAATATCGAACTTAATCGAGCCAGTAACGGATAGTTTCTTTTTCTCAACGCCTAAGCGTTCGAAGCGCTCTGCATCTGAATCCGTTTGGCAGAGTACTTGAGTTAGGCATGGATGAAGCTGGTTAAAAAGCCGCTGTATTTTGGCGTAGTTCTGACACGATTTTTCAGATAGGCGCGCATTCACGACAGTTATAGGGATACCCGCTTTGTGAACATTGTGAAGCGTGTTTGGCCACAGCTCAGTCTCAATGATCAACATCTGTTTTGGCTGCACTGCTTTAAGAAAACCTTTGATAGCGAACCCAAAGTCAATTGGCATATAGCGGTGTTCAATTAAATCACCCAACTTAGCAATCTGTTCAGCTCCCGTACTTGTTGTTGTTGTAACTAGAATAGATTGTTCGGGGTTTTGTTCCTTAAGGGCTTTGATTAAAGGTGTTGCTGCTATGCTTTCACCAACAGATACGGCATGTATCCAAATAGGTTTGTCGTTGCTTTTTAACTTGGGGGTTATGCCAAAGTGCTCTTTCCAGCGAGAGCCGAACTTAGGCTTATTTGGTTTGCTCTTGTACAAACCAAATAAAAGCAGCGGTGACGCTAGGGCGAGTAGTAAGGTATAAATAATGCGAACTAACATGAGCTTATCGTAATGGCGTCAAGTTTTTGGATACTATCTAGCACTTGCTTAGGCGAAAGTTCTGTCAAGCACTTAAGGTGTTTGTACTGACATTCACGCTGGAAACAAGGGCGACAATCAATATCGGTATGAACAATCTCCACTTTTTCTGCGAGTGGGGGGGTGTACTTCGGTGAAGTTGAGCCATAAACGGCAACAACATTACAACCAACCGCAGCTGCCACATGCATTAAGCCTGAGTCATTCGCGACAACAGTCTTACATGCAGCAAGGAGATCGACTGCTTCAATTAAGCTGGTTTGGCCTGCCAGAACATGAATGTGCTCATGGAATTGCGTCGGAACAAGTGCGCGAATATTGTTACAAGTCTCTAAGTCCTTTTGAGAACCAAACAACCAGATTTGATGTCCAGAATGAGCCATTTGCGTCGCAACTTCAGCGTAGTGTGTTTCGGGCCATTTTTTGGCAGGACCAAACTCTGCTCCTGGGCACAGTCCAATAATTGGTTGGTCTTGGGCTAAGTTGAACTTTTTGATCGTGGCTTGTTGCTCTGCTTCGTTGATTGCAAGGCGTGGGCGAGGTAAAGTTTCAAGCCCGCCAAGAGAGTTAGAATCCACCATTTCTGCTTTTGGATAAGCTAACGCTACATAGCGCTCTACCATATACTGAAAAGACTTCATGTTAGGGCGTAAGTCATTCAATAAACCATAGCGCATTTCTCCCTTCCAGCCAGTACGAAGAGGAATGTTGGCAAACCATGGGATCAGTGCTGATTTCGCTGATTTAGGCAAGATATAGGCGTGGTCATATTGCTTTTCACGTAATGATTTGCCAATTTCCCTGCGGCCTAATAAGTTAAACTCACCATGACCGATAGGCATTTCAATCGCTTGATGGATTTCTGGCATACGCTCAAGAATCGGTTTACACCATCCTGGAGCGATAACGTCAATTTGGCTATCTGGATGGCGTTGCTTTAATACAATATATAACGATTGCGACATTACCATATCGCCGACCCATGCAGGGCCAATGACTAAAATCTTCATGCTTTGTTTTTCCAGTATAGGAATTTCAAAATTGACTCATAAGTTCTAAAAAGTTCAGCGTATATTTTATTCGCAAGAGTCATTTTGGATTTATCTTTTCTTTTACCACCAATCGTCGAAGCAATCTCTGCTCTAGTAAAGAGATCTGGAGACACGCTGTAAACTTGAACACCATGTCTCCATGGTTTTTCCATGTAGTCATCGACTGGTTCAATAAACTCTTGAGCATGCATAACAAACTTTGAGGCTGCTTTAGGTGTGACGATATAAGCGGTGGTACCACAAGTGCCTGCTGAGTATCCCCCTAGCATATGATTATCATCAATAGGTACGATTGGGGTGAATACACGCTTCTGAGTGGCAGACAACTTGATGTAGTCATAATTAGAAGTCAATGGAAGGGTATGTTCGAGTACTTGCTTCAGCCCTTCGACGGGGTCGACGTTGTCTTCTAAGATGACGATCGGTTCATCAAGCTCAACACAGCGAACCCACAACTCGTAATGGCTTGCAAAACAGGCGACTTCACTGGTTTTTAATTGATACCCTTTGCGGCGTAGAGTAATGGTAGGACGACTTTTTTCTGAATGAAGAAAACGGTCAACAGAGCCATCTATTGCATCAAAAAATTCAAACGTAATGCCTTGTTGTTTTAACTTTTCTTCAATACGTTCTCGGCGATCCAGCGATCGAGCCAAGCTTACGACAAATACTTTCACTGCACTTTCCAGTCGCTGTTATATCTTGGTTTAAACAAATTGTAATAGTTATTGCCGCCTTCTTGAGAGTGCAGCAACTGTAGTACCCACATATATTGTTCGGGTTTATCACCGACAAAATATTCAATGGCTTCATTACAGGTACGAGCGTCTTGCTCTTCGCCTTTATCCAGCTCAAACGCTGGTAAAATCTCAATATCAAACGTACCATCTTCAGTGTTCATCGACGCAAATAGAGGCAGTACTTTTGAGCGTGATAGTTTCGCAATTTTGCCTAAACCAGGTAGCGTTGCTTTACGTGTTGCAAAAAAATCTACAAACACACTATGCTCTGGGCCGTGATCTTGGTCGGGTAGATAATACCCTACATAGCCATCTCGAATGGATTTCAGAAAAGGCTTAATGCCACCTGAGCGTTCATAAACACGACCACCGTATTGGACCCTTTGCTTGTGCATCAGCCAGTCAGCAACATCATTCTTTTGCTTCTTCGCCATTGCAGAAACTGGCATTCCCATTGAAGCGAGCAAGATAGCAGGCACATCAATAGCCCAAGAGTGGGGAACCATTAAAATTACATTTTCGTTGCTATCAATGTGCTGTCGTAAAATGTCTAGGCCGCGAATTTGGCAACGGTTCTGAAGCCATTTTGGTGAGCGTAAACTTAGTAACCCGAAGCGAAAAAAGAACATGGCCGCTGTGTAGAGTGTTTTTTCTATCAAAGCTTCACGTTCTTGGAACGATTTTTCCGGAAAACACAGCTCAAAGTTAACCCTCGCTCGATGAGCTGGACCTTTGTGGGATTTAGACAGTTTTTTGGCTATGGTTTTCGCCAACCACTTTTGTAAACCCAGTGGCATTAATGATAACGGTAAAAATAAGATAACACCTAACCACGTGCCCCAGTACTTAGGCGACAGAAAGTGGCGCTTAAACTCAGGGTTATATGCTTTGGGGTCGAAGTCATCACGTTTTATTGTCATGGCGTGTCTAGTTACCTATTCGTGTACGGGCGAAGTGGTTTAAATGAGAAAAAGATAGTTAGGAATGATACAGGCTATTGCACTTGAGTAAAGGTGGCAGGTTATGGTTCTACCACCTTGTGGTGCTTAACTGTTTTGGATAGTTAAGTATTCGGCAACGCCTTCTGCAACTGTCTTGAATTCAACATCACAACCTGCGGTGCGCAGTTTGGTCAGATCCGCTTGTGTGAATTCTTGGTAAGCGCCTTTTAGGTGCTCAGGGAATGGGATGGTTTCAATTTGGCCTTTGCCATGATGCTTGATAACTGCTTTTGCTACCTCTTCAAAAGATTCAGCACGGCCAGTACCACAGTTAAAAATGCCTGATACGCCGTTTTCTAAGAACCACAGGTTTACTTTACATACATCACCAACGTAAACGAAGTCGCGTTTGAATGATTCGCTGCCCGCGAACAATTTAGGATTTTCACCTGCGTTAAGTTGGTTGTTTAGGTGGAATGCAACTGATGCCATGCTACCTTTGTGGTCTTCACGTGGGCCATATACGTTGAAGTAGCGGAAGCCGGTGATTTGAGAAAGGGTCTCACCATGTTCTTCAGCATCTTGCCATAGGCGACGAACGTAGTTATCAAACTGCTGTTTCGAGTAACCGTATACATTCAGTGCGCCTTCGTATTCGCGTTCTTCAACGAAAGTCTCTGTATCGCCGTAAGTGGCTGCGGAAGAAGCGTATAGGAATGGAATCTCGCGATCTAAACAGTAATGCAGCAGCTCTTTAGAGTACTCGTAATTGTTTAGCATCATGTACTTACCATCCCACTCAGTCGTTGCAGAGCAAGCACCTTCGTGGAAAATTGCCTCAATCGGACCAAAATCATCGCCCGCCATAATTTGGGTCAGAAAGTCGTCACGATCCATGTAATCTGTGATGTCCAGATCAACTAAGTTCTTAAACTTTTTGCCATTTTTTAGGTTGTCGACAACCAGGATATCGTTAATACCAGCTTCGTTTAGTGCTTTAACAATGTTGCTGCCGATCATGCCAGCGCCACCAGTTACGATGATCATAGAACTTCCACCATAGATTAAAATTTTCTCAGGAATTCTAGCAAGAAACGAAAAGTAGCGCTATTGGAAGCAGGAAGATAGGTTTGAGTCTTCTATGACTCAGTATCTAGATATGAAAAAGGGAGCCGCAGCTCCCTTGATTACTTTATTATTCCACATCCGAACGGTTAGGCCTTTGATACCAAGGATTTCGCTCGTCGGTCAACTCAATCAAGCTGTATTTACGTCCGAGTTTCTGTCCTCCGTCACGAGTAAGAGGCTGCCAACTAAAGTTCGCACGATTGTTGCTTGGCTTAACGGTCATGATGTCAAATGGAATCGACAAGTAGAAACCTTTGGTAAAACTACCTTCACCAAATTCATCCGCAGACAAGTCTGTAAATGAGGCAAAGGCGCCAGCAATTACGCCACTCTTGAACTGCTTAGAAACATTGATTTGTGTACCAACATCGCCAGCTAGGAACTGACCAACATCGACTTGGATCATCAAATCTTGTAGGAATTCCCATTGAGGGTAGTAGTAACCAGATACAAAACCAGTGAAGCCTTTATCAATAACTTGGAACGGACGTCCATATTCTGGCACGTTTTGCCATTTCTCGTCGTAAACACCGAAGTAACTTTGTGGATCACGTTGAGAAATTACGTTGACGTCAGCGCCAATCGCCCAGTTAGCTCCTTGCGGTCGGTAAAGAAACTCGGTACCAACTCCGGCAAACATGCTCTCCAGATAACCCGCGTAGAATTGCTGATCCATCGTATCGGAATACTCTTGGAACCAAGTCAATTGTAAGTTTGACATGGTTACAGCATGTTCATTTTGGTAAGCGCGGAACATGGTGCGAACACGAGGAACGGTAGTGCCATCAGGTGGAGTGACATAAATAAACTTATCGTAGTTGTTATACCAATCCCAGTATAACGAACCGCCAATTTCAAGGTTGTCCGTCAGCCAGTATGAGGCATTACCGCTTAGCCCTACACTAAAGAGATAGAAATCTTCAGCGTTTCCGAGAGTTTGAACTAGTTTAGGTGCAAAGCCCCAATCAAAACGTTTAAAACCATCATAGACAGATTCTCCACTTGACTTATTGCTAGCTTTTGCGGTTGCACCTTCTATTTTGGGGTTGATGTAATTAACTTGGGCAAAGTCGCGATATTTCTCCTTGGAAATAATCGTTTGTTCGCCGACTAAGCCTCGGCTGCGTTCATTGATCGCATAGGTATCAATATCGTCAGGCATTTCATTGTGAAGTACAGCCGCCGCTTTTTCGTGTGCCTCTGTACGGTCACGATATTTCTTCTGCTCACCAACGACAGTTACTGTACTGTCATCAACATAAATACGCGTGTTTTGGTAACCAGCAATTTTGTCTAAACCTTCTGTTACACGTTCCCAATCAACATCAGACAGTTCTTCAGGCTGGCTATCTTCGATTTCTGGTGTTGGTGTGTCTCGCCAGAATGATGGCATGTCATTGAAATTAGTGTTTAGCGTTAAGCCCGCGACCAACGTGTCGCCGCGTTCATAACTTAAACGAAAGTCGGCCATTCCGATACGGTAGAGCACACCAAAGTTCCATGGCGTGTGGGGAGACATATCTACGCCACCGCTTACCACAGGTAAATCTTTGCTATAATCATTACTATCGTACTCAAGCTTGAAACGAAGAGGGGCGTGTAATGTCTGATATTCCACACCACCAAATAATGCCGTAGGCCCTTTGAATGTTCTATCAAAGTTGGTTGTGCCACCTGTTTCTAAAAAATCAGCAGGACGTTCACAAAATCGATCTGATAATTTACAAACTGGATTAGATACATTGTCACGCGTACCTAATGAACCCCATCCCATACCGAGAGTAAAATCAAAAGTACCTAAGCTTGGATTAGAGTAACGCTTGGTGGCTGCTATGTATTCCCCATCGAAAAGGCCTGTACCAGCAAAGTCTCGCACACCGAGAGATAGTTCCGGAATATACTGAGATTCTTTGAGTAATCGAACTTTGAAATCTATACCTTTATCAGTGTACTCATTATCAACATTAGGAAAAGTTGGGTCGTACGGTATTGAGGCTACTCTTGTATAACGAATAGTCGCTTCTAACCAAGGCATAATTTGTAATGTTGCATTATAAAACAGGTACTCATTACTACCTGTGACAGAAAAGTTGAATTCCCCTTCAGGGGCCATACGTCCGGTTGGCATCTGCATTAAGCCAACACCACCAAAGTCAGACTGAGAAGGCTGTAACGTGGGAGCCTCAAAGGGCATGTCTTGAGCCCAAACCAATGCTGGGCCCATTAAATAAAGGGTTAAGCTTTTTCTAATTGGCATCATTGCGGTCTCTTTGTGGAATTTGGTATCAGTTGAGTGAGTAGGCGGACAATGTCTTGGTCCATTTCCGAGTATTCAAGTTCACCAAACGGAATATATACCAATGTCAGAGGTGGTAAGTAATATTGTGTTGTTAACCAAGCTCCGTGATGCGGCTTAACTACGTGACCATCTGGGTAGATCAACACTGGCGGTGTTGATAACGTACCAATGTTACTTTTCAAATTCTCTAACTGTCTCTGCAAAGGGATGCCTGCCTGCTCCTTAATGGAATACACACTATTTAAGTTTCCCAGGTAATACACTTTTTCTTCGCGTAGAGGGCTTGCGAGAAGGAAATTGCCGCGCAACAGTGGGTTGTCGAATTTATTTAGTCGAATTTTATCAACATCTATCGCAGACAGTAAACGCGGTGCAAAGCTTTGCTGCTGAATGAACTTGTAGAATGGATGTGCGACCAAATTGTGTTGAATCATTTGATTGAGCACCGAGTTCTTTAAAGCGGTAGAAGTTTTCTCGGCGCGTTCCGATTTATCAAACAAAGTGGTACCAAGAGAGTATTGCAGAGAGACGCTTTGCTCCCTAGCAAGTGCTAACACACTTTCTAAACGAGCCGGCCCTTGAAATTGTAGCCGTTTGCCTGCTTCTAGCAATTCAACATTTAATGGTTGCATAGCAGAGGTTTCTGTTTGAGCGAAGCTAGGCATGCTCAAAAGCGGCATGACCAAACCGAGTAATGTGAGTAGTTGCTTGCTCATGATTTGCTATATCCCTTCAAAATGGTTAACTCAACCGGAATCATATTTGGCCCTAGGTGTTGTAAGGTTTTAACGACCTGACCTTGTTCATTGACCCAATAGTAGTTTTCGACCGCTCGAGAAAGGCTACTAAACTCAACAACTTCTCTATATACGTTGGTTATAGTGCTAGAAATAGGTGTTGTTAACGTTTCTTGGCCTGAGTAAGAGCGCGTTACATTTGCTGGAAAGCCATAACGGTATTGTGTCGCCCAATCGTATGAGAGTGCGTAGTTGACAGAGGTTGAATCTAAAGAAAAATCTGGAACGTCACCGTAAACGCCCGCTAAGTCCCCACTCTGTAGACCAATCGTTTTGACAATATGTCCATTTTCCGTAACGAGCATTGCTTTATCGGCGCTTACCCATTTTAGTTGTTTTTTACCACTGAGTGGGTTTCGTTCCGCGAAAGCTAAAACAACAAACACCTGTTTTTGATTTCCAAGTTTCAAGTAGGCACTGGCATATGGAACAGCATTTATTTCTTCTGGTGTCATCTCTACATCAATGTAGTTACCGTACGCTTCTTGGACGGTTGCTGAAACATCATTGAATTTCTGTGTGCAGCCAAAGAATAAACTTAGTAGCGGAAGAGTGAGGAGTGGTTGTATCCATTTAGACGTTCGGAAGATATTCATTATTCCCTCTTACAAATAAAATCGCCCTGAGTCATTCAGGGCGATTATCTTCTATCTACAAAACGAAATTAGTTTGTAGAAGTAGAAGTAGAAGTAGATGTTGAAGTAGATGTTGAGTCGCTATCTGACGCTGCAACTGCTACTACAGTTACCGCTGCTGCTGCACCTACTGCTACAGCTGTTGTGCCTGTTGCAGATGCAGAAGCTGCGCCTGCTGAACCTGCTTCTTCTGCTGCAAATGCAGTTGATGCGCTTAGAGCCATAAGAATAGCTAGAGCTGTATTCTTCATTATTAATCCTTGTATATCCGGTATAAAAACATCGATGTTTGGTAGCATAAAAAATGCTCCAAATTATATTCTAGATAAAAAAGCCTTAGCATGTAAATAGTTTCTTATTTTGCTATGGCTTACGATCTCATTTCTAACACCAGCGTGACATTGTGCGGTTATCTTGCTCCCTTGCTTGCTGATAAACTATCAAGAGTGCATAATTTGTCGGCCTATTTCCTCCAGGACTAGAGGTTTGGAGTCAATAGGTCGTTTTTACTTACACCATATAGAAAGCGATACAGTGGCTTACGCTCAACGCCTCAGGGCGGTAGCGTGCCAACTCTTCAGTATTTAATGGCCTGCATAGCACACTTAACTTTGCTTTGGCAGTCCATATTATTACCAGTACTAGGGACTTTTACGTGATAAGAAAGCAGCATTGTTTAGGAATACTTAGTGCACTGGGCTTAAGCCTGAGTTCTTTTTCAGCGTCAGCCGATTTTTATGCTGGTGCGTTAGTGAGCTACTCAAATGCAGAATTGAAAAGCTCGTCTTCTGAGTCCGTAAAAGAGGGGAGTCCTTTTCTTCTTAGTGCGCAAGCTGGTTATTTCTTTAATGACTATATCGGCTTAGAAGGGCGTTATGGGACATCAGTTCAACGTGACAGCGGTCTTGCCGTTGATAGCGTTTTGAGCGGCTTTGTTAAGTTGAATATGCCAGTTTCAGAGCGAGTTGCACTTTATGGTTTAGCTGGGTATTCAAGCGTTCAGCTCGATCTACAAAATGTAGGTTCTCACAAAGAACAAGGATTTAGTTTTGGGTTAGGTATGCACTACGCTTTAAACAACCAAAGCGCGGTGATATTTGAGTTCGTTGATAACGTCTCTGAAGACCAAGTTCGCCTTAACTCGATTACACTGGGTTTTCAGCACCGATTCTAATTTAAATACCTATAGCTCAAACTTGGGGCTAGGGGCTTTTATTCAATTATTATAGTGACATACCATGTTTAAAGGATATTTCTCTATTGCCGCTTTTATATTGGCAAGTACGTTTGCGTCTTATTCGATGGCACAAACACCCACTCCAGAACAAATAAAAATGTTTCAAAATCTACCCGCCGACCAACAACAGGCCTTGGCGAGTAAATATGGTTTCTCCAGTCCTTCTAGTTCATCTTCAAACAAGTCTCCTTACGAAAACCCGCAAGTAATCAAACCTAGGGCTGAATCTAGTGGCGCTGTATCTTCTAATATAGAGGAACAATGGCTCAAAAAAGACGAGAAGGAAGAGCTTAAACGCTTTGGTTTAGATCTTTTTGCTGGTTCTCCAAGCACTTTTGCTCCGATCAGTGATGTTCCTGTGCCAGCAAATTACACCGTGGGGGCTGGCGATGAAATCATTGTGCAGTTGTTTGGTAAGGAGAATGAAACGCATCGTTTACGCGTAAATCGTGCGGGCACAATCAACTTCCCTTCACTTGGGCCAGTAAATGTTGCTGGCATGCACTTTTCCGATGTACGTGACTCCCTGACTCAACGAGTAAAAGAACAAATGATTGGTGTGCGCAGTGATATCTCATTGGGCGAACTGCGTACCATGCAAGTGTTTGTCATGGGGGATGCATATAAACCAGGAGCCTACACGGTTAGCGCATTGACGACAATTTCACAAGCTATCTATTACAGCGGCGGCTTTGGTGAAAGTGGAGCGCTGCGAGATATTCAGCTAAAGCGTGATGGGAAAATCATTCGTAAGTTGGATATGTATGACCTGTTACTAAAAGGTGATGCAAGTAATGATGTGCGCTTACTACCGGATGATGTTGTTTTAATTGGTTCTGTTAACGATACAGTGTCTATAGAAGGCGAGATCAACCGTCCTGCAATTTATGAAGTCAAGCAAGGTGAAACATACCAGCAACTTATTCAGATGGCTGGTGGTTTTACTGCGAATGCCCATGCCGAGCAATTGGAGATAAAACGCTATGCTTCACATGGCACTCGTGAGGCTCTGACGCTTGATTTCAATAAAACGCAAGATCGACAGAGTAAAGTTAAAAATGGCGACGCCATCAAGATCTTGAAAAAAAGCGAAGAGCTTACTCGTTACGTGCAGATAGAGGGGGATGTTCGTCATCCTGGCTATGTGGAATGGCGCAATGGCCTTCGTGTTGCCGATCTTTTCAAATCTGTTGACTCAGCTTTTAATTCTACAGCTGATGTTAACTATGCGGTTGTGGTAAGAGAGATTAATCCACAGCGTGATATTGAAGTGTTCCAACTAAGCTTAGCTAACGCGATTCTATCACCAGGTAGCCAAGACAACATTAAGTTACACTCACGAGACCGTATATTGGTTTTCAACCGCTTTAATAACGAAGACTTGGATACATTAGCAACGCAAGAGTCTGTTTCAAAAGCAAAAACGCTAGAACAAGCGCAAGAGCAAGCTGAGCTAGAACAACAGAAAGAACAAGAAGTGATGAGCTCTTCTGTTGCCGTTTCGCATTCTGCAGACGGTATGGTCGTCAACCAGAACACAACTCAGCTGGATAAACCAGTTAAAATCATTTTCCGTGGTAAAGAGATTACAGAGGAAGACTTTGAAAAGCTGAAGCAAAATACTCGTCGCACTTTACTTGCCCCAGTGTTGTTACAACTTCAGCAACAGTCTCGTTTGGGGCTAGCCCCTCAAATTGCTGAAGTCTTTGGTGAAGTGAAGCACCCAGGACGCTACCCGATCACTCCAAGAATGACGGTATCAACGCTTATTGAAGCTGCTGGTGGTTTGACTTACAACGCATTCACAATTAATGCAGAACTAGCGCGAACCGCTATTAATAGTGCGGATGAGCGTGCGTATATTGATGTTGAACGTATTGATTTGCGTAAAGCAATCCAAGGCAGTGCTTCGGACGATGCAATTATCGTAGGCCGAGATCGTTTGAACATCCTAGAAAAGCCAAATGTGAAGCTACAAAGTACAGTCACTTTACAGGGTGAAGTTCGTTTCCCTGGAACCTATACCGTGCGTCAAGGTGAAACTCTGAACGAGTTATTGGAGCGAGCGGGCGGTCTAACCGAGTTTGCTCACCCTCAAGGAGCAATATTTACGCGTGAAGCATTACGCTTACAAGAGCAGAAGCTCTTAAATCAATACGCCGCAGATATGCGAAAAGAAACAGCGAAGAAGACGTTCCGAGCAGATAGCAATATAGGTTCTGTAATTTCTGACCCAGAGAAAACGTTAGCGTTTGTAGAGGAAGCAAGTCGCAGTAAAGCACTTGGTCGTATGGTGGTACAGCTAAACCGTATTTTAAAAGGCGAGCGTTCAGCAGACTTTATGCTAGAAGATGGAGACTTCCTCTTTGTGCCGACCTTCCGCAACACAGTCTCAATCATGGGAGAAGTTCAGGTTCCAATTACCTACTTGTTGGATAACAAACTCGATGTTGATGATTATCTGAATAAAGCTGGTGGTGCGAAAAAGCAAGCGGACGAAGACCGTATTTTTGTAGTACGTGCAGATGGTTCTGTTTATAAGCCTTCATCTGGCTACTGGTTTGGAAATAATAAAGAAGAGCTAAAGGCTGGTGACACAATTGTCGTACCAATTGACACTGACTACCGCGATGCGTTAAGTACATGGACAGCTGCAACGCAGATACTTTATCAAACTGGTGTGGCGATTAATGCTCTAAAATAGAAACTCAATAAGACCAAAGCTTGGCCTAAGTCTTTCTAAACACTAAAGTAAAGTTGGCTCTTCTTGATGAGGGGCCACTTTGTTTTAATACTTTCTTCTCCTTATTCCTTTTGACTAAGACGAAAAATATGTTTTTGTAGAAGGTAAACTCTTAATTCATAACACAATACATATGAATCAAAAAAAATATCCCGACAAATATCAAGATGATTTCCCATACGAAGTAAATGCAGGAGAAGCAGATCTCAAAGAAATGCTTCATGCTATCTGGAAAGGTAAGTGGATTATTATCGCCATAACTTTTGTGTTCTCTATTGGTGCAGTGGTGTATTCACTTAGTTTACCAAATATATATCGAGCGGATGCTCTACTATCTCCTGCAGAGAGTTCAAATGGTGGGGGGCTGTCAAAATTAGCTGGGCAGTTTGGTGGTCTAGCTTCATTAGCGGGTGTAAATCTAGGTAGCAGTGACTCATCACAAACGGAGCTCGCCGTTCAGGTGATGAGATCTCGTAAATTTATTGACTCCTTTGTTAAAAATCACGACTTGCTGGTACCTTTGATGGCGGCAAAAGATTGGAACTTAGGTAATGACGAGCTTATTCTGGATGATGAAATATATGACGAGACAAATAAAAAGTGGCTTCGTGAACCTGATGGTTTAAGAGGTCCTAAGCCATCGGCGCAAGAAGCGTATGATGTATTTAGAGAAGATATATTTAGTGTTAATCAAGATAAAGAGACAGGGTTGTATACAGTATCCGTTAAACACTACTCTCCTTTTATAGCAAAGCAATGGGTAAATTGGTTAATTACTGACATCAACAATGTGATGCGAGATCGTACAATCTCTGAAACTTCTCAAAACCTTGCTTACCTTAATGAGCAGTTACAAAAAACTGCGGTAGCAGATATGCAAAGTACTTTTTACAAGCTTATCGAAGAACAAACAAAAAGCCTCATGTTAGCAGAAGTTCAAGAGGAATTTGTTTTTAAGGTCGTAGACCCAGCAGTAGTCCCAGAGGTTAAATCGGATCCTAAACGAGCGCTGATTTGTGTATTAGGCGCCCTATTTGGTGGTTTATTAGGTGTTAGTTTAGTCCTAATTAGATTTGCGATCAGAAAATAGCAAACTTCTAGTGAAGTCGTTCTAGCTAGGTCTGTTACTTTTAAACTATTCTTGAGCGTTATCCAGAAGTTAAAAAAATTATTATCTTTTTCTCGTGATGAATTGAAGCAGTTTGAGCTGAAGAAAAAGTATCCGACAAAAGAGTTTTCGCAGCTCCGCTTCTTATTGGCGCTGTCCGTGACCAAAATCGTATGTCCAAGGTTGTGAAGGTGTGGATGTGATTATTCATGCAGCACTTAAGTGCGGTGTAAAAGATGTCGTGACACTTTCCACAGATAAAGCATGCGCATCTATTAACCTTTATGGTGCAACGAAGCTGGCATCAGATAAGTTGTTTACAGCTGCAAACAACATTAAAGGCTCTAAAGATATCCGCTTTCGTGTTGTACGATATGGCAACGTAATGGGCTCTCGTGGTTCAGTAATCCCGTTTTTCTTAAATAAACGAGAAGAGGGTATCTTGCCAATAACCCACGAAGATATGACACGCTTTAATATCTCATTACAAGATGACGTAAATATGGTTATGTACGCTTTAGAAAATCACTTGGGTGGGGAAATCTTCGTTCCAAAAATTCCATCTTACAAAATCCTAAATATTGCGGAAGCTGTTGCTCCTGAATTAAGCCTAAGGTCGTTGGGATTTGCCCTGGTGAAAAGCTGCACGAAGAGATGATTACAGACACAGATTCTTTAAATACCATCGATCTTGGTAAGTATTATGCGATTTTACCTTCGGTATCATTTGTGTACGTGGAAGAAGAATATCCAAAACATCATACAGCGAAAAAAGTACCATTTGGTTTTAAATATAACTCAGGTACGAACACCGAGTGGGAAGGTGTAGAAAGCTTACGTGCGCTAGTTAAAGAACACCTTGATCCAAACTTTACTTTTTAGTCTTAATATTAATTGAGAGATTCACAATATTTGAACCTCTTTAAATTCAATCTTTATTTCCTCTCTATTTATTATTTATTAACGTATTATATTCTTATGTGACATCAATAAACATAATAAATGGAAAATCTCTATTATTTTTGAAAATTGGTCTTTAGATGAATTTAAATACTGATAAGATTTATAATCTGTTAATCAAAGTTCTTATACTTGCATCTAAGTTTTTACTGATGATTTGTTTGGCCAAAAGCCTTGAAGCTTACGAGCTCGGTATTTATGGCTTGATACAGTCAATCGTAGTTTACTATATGTATTTCTGCGGTTGTGATCTGTATACATATTCAACGAGAGAGTATATTAGAACAGAAAATGAACTCATATTTATTAAGCATTCAAAAGCAATAATATTAATATCAATTGCTGGAATATTGATAACATTAGTAGCATTAAAAGGAATAAATACCTTATTTGAATATATACCTATAATAGTGCTTTTATGTTTTCTTGAGCATTATAACCAAGAAGTTGGTCGTATGTTAATTGCAAAAAAATACCAGCTCAAAGCTGGTATCCAACTTTTTATTCGAAGTTCATCTTGGTGTTATATCATAGCGGTAGTAGTTGCCCTGAACATAACCAAGATAGAGTTAATCTATGTTCTTGGTCTATGGGCCTTATGTAGCTTTTTCTCATTATTATATGGAAGTTATATTCTGTTTAGGGCAACAAAAGTAAATATTAACGATATAATGCAAGAAAAATTAACCAAAAATTGGTTGATTAAAGTCTTTAAAACCAGTTCCGTATTCTTTATAGGTACACTTGCTGTCAGGACGATATTTGTCTTAGATAAGTCATATTTTGAATATACTGACCAGCTCAATGATCTAGGTGTTTATGTCTTTTATTCAAGTTTTGCCGGTGTTTTATTATCTTTTTGTGACTCGGTAATCTTTCAATTCTCTTACCCCAAGTTAATACAGTTATATAAAGACGGTAAAAATCAACTAATGAAGAATGAGATGATCAAGATGCTAATACAGTGTTTAGCAATATTGGTTGTTTTTTCATTAGGTTCTTATATATTTTTAGGTTACTTAATAGAATTTATTGGAAAAGATGAATATGTCAATAACATCGAATATTTTTGGTGGTTGTTACTTATAAACTTTATATTGGCAAGTTCAACTATTTTTCATTACGTTATTTACGCATTTAATTATGATAAAGCTATTATGATGATAAGCATTCTTAGTTTATTATCTTTTATTGTTGTTTTAGTAATTGGCGATTTCTATAGTATATCTGCTATAAATACGGTTGTCCTTGCAGTACTTGTCTCAACACTCGTTACAGGTATTATGAAGTTGTTGAAAGTCAGAGAAGGTTTTAAAAAAGAATTTTAACATGAAAAAAATAGCTATTTTAATTAATACAGCAGCATTTTCTAAGTATTACATCAAGCTTGGTAAAGCTTTAATGGCAAAGGGAAATGATGTTAGGTTTTTAGTCATTAATGAGTTTTCTCGTGACTTATACTTCTCACCTGATGAGCTAAATAATGTTGTAACTTGTAAGTATGATGACATTATTGATCAAAGCTTTAAATTACCAGACTCGATCTGTTCTTGGGTAATGCACCCAGACTATGATCGTGGCTGCTATTATGGATTTGAAGATGAATTTAAACAAAAAAAAGGACTGCAAGAAGTAAAGCATTTGTATAAATTCTTAGAAGATAACTTGAAAGATTTCGATCCAGATTTCACTTTCTATGAAAACGTTTCTAACTGCTATGCACACCTTGCCGCTGAGGTATCGACAAATCTAGGCATTCGTTACTTGGGGATAACTGCGTCTCGACTACCTGGTAAATCTTATTTTTCTATAACCGGAAATGAAATAAAGCATCATATTAATCAAGGGATTGAAGATGATGAATTTACCAACGAAGATATTAACTACGCTTCTAAATATGTAAATAACTTAATTTCAATTCAACCAGACTACATGAAGTTCAATGGCTTATCTAAAATATCTTTGAGTTCGACTCTCAGCAAGAAAAAACCGTCATTCGGCAGCCTTATAACACATTTTAAATATCTAAATAGCGTTGGGATTCAAATGGGAGTACCTTTGAAGTCATCTGTTAAGTACAGACTTAGAGATGTTTTTAGAGTCTTCAATAAAAAAAGAATAAATAAGTTATACAGCAACGAAGTTAAATTTGAACCTAATAGTAAGTACTATTTATATCCATTACACTATCACCCAGAATCTTCGACTTCTCTTTTAGCAAAACATTATGATGAGATAGAGGTAATTAGAAATATCGCCTTTTCCTTAAGAGAAAATGAATTCTTAATAGTTAAAGATCATATCTCTGCCAGTGGTTTTGAAAGCTACGATTATTATAGAAAAATAGCTAATTTACCTAATGTTATCTTTACTAGGCCAGAGGTTAACGTTAAAAGCTTGCTGTTGAAATGCGATGCAATAGTAACACTGACTAGTACGGTAGGGTATGAAGGAGTTCTTCTTAATATTCCAGTTCTATTATTTGGAGAAGTCTTCTATGAAGACCACCCACTAGTCAAGAAGGTTGACTCTTATAAAGATATACGCAAGTTATTAGATTCCTTAGAAAAAGAAAATAAAGACTACTCTGATTATAATGTTAAGTTTGTAGCGGCATATAACAATGCATGTTTCGACTTCTCTTTCGATCTTAGAGATAAAGATACCTCTAAAGGAATTGATGGTTTAGTAGATATAATATTGGAACAATAAATGAAAATAATGTTTGTTAACCATGCAATGCATTGTGGTGGTACTGATCGAGTTGTACATTCTCTTCTAAATATTCTTGGAGATGACAAAAATATAGAATGTGAATTGCTTACAATTAGAAGTGAAACCGAAGACTTCTTTGAAGTTCCAAGCTTTGTCAAACGCCATTCTCTTGGATTCTGTAAAGATGATAATGAATTAAGTGGTTTATCTTATTTTACGCTTGATAACATAAAGCTAATTTTAAGAACTAGGAAAATTATAAAACAAGCTAATCCTGACTTTATCGTAACAAACTGGACTTCTACAAATTGCCTTACCATTTTGTCCACGCTTGGTTTGAATAAAAAAGTTATTGCTTACGAGCATATACATCATGATTTACCAAGTAAAATTTGGCAATATGCAAGACGAGCCTTGTATCCATTTGCTTATAAAGTGCTCGCTCTTACTGATTCTGATTTACAAAAATACAATAAATATTGCCGAGCGATTAAGGTTATCAATCCAGTCTCCATCTTAGAAGGCAAAACTGATAATACCACTGACTCTGCGGCAGTTACGGAAAGACCAAAGTATGTTCTTGGTGTAGGACGGTTGGAACAACAGAAAGGCTTTGATCTATTAATCAATGCCTTTTCACTTATTTCGGATAGAGTGCCAGATTGGAAACTACGATTAGTTGGTGGTGGTACATTAGAAGCAGAACTTAAAGAACAAGCTAATATATTGGGCATTAGTGATAGAATCGAATTTGTTGGTGCAGTGAAAGATGTATTGCCGTATTACCAATCATCTCAAGTATTTGTATTGTCATCTCGGTTTGAAGGTTTTGGACTTGTTATTGTTGAAGCTCAAAATGCTGGAAATGCGGTAATTTCCTTTGACTGTCCAACGGGGCCTTCTGAAATAATAGAACATGGTTTTAATGGAGAACTTGTCGAAGCTGAGTCAGTAGATAATCTTTCTGAGGCAATTTATAGCCTAATTTCAACACCTAGTAAGATTAAAGACTATTCAAGTCGTGGAAAATTAACCTCATTAAAATATGGTAAAGACAGTATAAAAAGTTTATGGCTGGAAAAAGTATTGAAATAAGATTTAATGTGGTTGTATCGTTACTTCTTATCATATTCCTATACGTATCTAATTTGATTAGTTATGTTTTAAGTTTTGAAGAATACAAGCCGATATTTGTTTCTTTACGATATATAGTAACGCTTGTTTTTATTATTTTTGCATTTACAGATTTAAAAAATATATATCAATACAAGAAGCTATTTATCATTAGCTTCATTCTTTTTGGTTTAGTTGTTGTCACCAAAAACACATTGTACTTAGATATCTCAATTTTAATACTTTTTTCTGTTTCACTATTTATAGTTTCTAGAGGCTCCTTACATCACTACTTAGGAATTGTATCTACTTTATTAATTCTATTCTTTGGTTGTTTTGTCTTCTTTACATTAATAGGTGACCTTGATAATGAAGTTTTAAAGCAACCAAGTACACACTTATTCACTCTGAAGTCATCATTAGGTTTTGTTAACCCTAATGTGGTATCAATGTTGATTTGTACGTTTACGATTGTTCTTTTGATCTACCAAAGATACCTTTTATTCTTACTGTACTTTGTTGTTTTTTCTATTTCTTCAATATTACTTGGCTCTAGGACATATATACTAGCTTTGTTTTTTTCAATGTTTATTGTTGTGTTTAAAAACAAAATAAAAAAGATAGACTTCCTTTCTGGTTTAGTTTTGATGATTCCATTATTAATTTCTGTATCGTTGTTTTTTAATATGAACTCAAGCTTTACATTAATGCTTGATGTGTTTCTAAATGGTAGAATCTATGGTTTTTATGAGCAACTTGAAAAGTTAAGCTTATTTAACTTTCTTTTCGGCCTTGGAAGTTTTGATAAGGTTGATGTAGTCTACTTTAACTTGATCTTAGGGTTTGGTGTGGTTGGATATATGATAATAGTATTTTTTATCTATTATTTATTGAAAAAAGCAAGAAATGATAATGTACTTTATTGCTTAATTTGTAGTTTACTTTTTATATGCTTTTTTGAAAATATTCTTACTATCAATTCTATACTTACAGTTCTAGTGATTTATCAATTTTTGTTGATGAAGAGCAAGAAACTAGTTGGGTGTCAATAAAATGAAGACTCATAATATGGATTCAGAAGGTCCACTTATATCAATAGTAATGCCATGTTACAACGCTGCTCAATCTATTGGTCAGTCTATACAAAGTGTGTTAGATCAAACTTATGTAAATTGGGAGTTGGTTATTGTTGACGACTGTTCAAGTGATGGTTCAAAAAAAATCGTTCTTGATATTGTTGATCCTCGAATTCATTTTTACCAACTCGAAATTAACTCAGGAAGTCCAACTGGACCACGAAACTTCGCTCTCGAAAAATGTAAGGGAAAATACGTATCTTTTTTAGATGCTGACGATCTTTGGGAGGCCGAAAAATTAGAGCTTCAAGTTAAAGCTCTTGAAAGTGGCTACGATATTGTCTGCTCTAACTATTTTGTTTTTCTTGATGAGCAAGCCGATAACGTGATCTCGCAACGAAGCTTTCCTGAAGAGTTTACTTTTCGCAACATGTTACAAAGAAACTGTATAGGAAATCTTACGGGAATCTATAATCGAGAAAAGCTTGGGATAGTTTTTCAGAAAGAGCATGGGCACGAAGATTATATCATGTGGCTAGAGTTAGTTAAAAAAGTTGGAAAGGTTCACTGTATACAGAAGCCACTAGCTCGTTATCGGGTTGCACCAAACTCAGTTTCTTCTGATAAAGTTAAAGCCGCAAAATGGCAATGGGAAATATACAGAAAAGAGTTAGGTATGGATATGATTATCAGCAGCTATTATTTTATTCATTATGTATTTAATGTAGTGAAGAGAAATTTAATCAAAGCAACGAATTGATTTTAATAAAGGGTTGGAAGTTTTATCTTTTGATAGCTATTGATGAAGTAAAGAAATTGATTTTCTTGTAGTGATGTGACGGACGCCTCGGTACTCAATTTTCGCGGTATCTGCCAAACTTGATGCTGATAGTAAACCTAAAGGATTGACATTATGGATATAAAATTTGGTGGAATTGATTTAGCCAAAAATGTATTTCAGGTCTGTGTTTGTCTTGTAGATAATTTAATTAAGAGCAATCAAAAATTTAGACGCATAAGCTACTCGAGGCTTTGTCTCCTAAATCAGGGAACTAAATCACCATTCTACGATCTGATCAGCTAAGTTCACTCAAATACTTAGACTAATGGCCAAGCCTCGCTACAAAACAACTAAACCAAGCTTTGATCAATCGTGGTTCGCTGACATTTTGGATTGATGAATATGCAATCTAACACTGGAAACAGCTCAAGCAAGGTAACCGTGGAAGACTTCGTTTGTTTAGTGACGTAGCCATTACGACTGCTCTTATGGTCAAACGAGTATTTTCAATGCCGTTGAGGGGACGATTTTCAAGCTTGCCCAACTGCCGTTGTTATGCCCTTATTACTCATGCATTAGTAAGCGAGCGAAAACGGTTGCAGCTTAGCTAAGTTTATCGAATGTGATCGACGGTGAAGCGCTTCCAAATTTTCTGAGACAGGCTCACCGAAGAATCATTGAGATATCTGGCGATGGAGCTTATGGCACAAGGTTATGTTACGAAGCGATTCATCACAAGCAAGCTATTCCGATTATTCCACCAAGGGAAGGGGTAACCTTCTGGGAGTAAGGTCATCCCCGCAATCTAGTGGTCGGTTGTCAGAAGCTATACGGTTCAACTAAGTATTGAAAAAGAAGTACGGTTACCACAAACGTTCTCTCTCAGAGACGGTGATGTTCTGTGTAAAGAAGTTTAAGAGAGTACAATGCCTTACGCCATGATAAAACCGTTAAACGAGATCACAGAGCTAGGTATGCCTGACGTGATAATGATTGCCTAATAATTCGTCATATTAGACTCGTTTTAACTGAACTCGAATTAGGAACAAAGCCTATTTTTCTCATCAGGCTTTGCAGTATTTTTCTTTAACTCTCGCCGCTTAACTTGAGTTGCTATTCTAGATAAATCCTGAGAGGTGTTGGATCACCATTTGTTTCCTGCCAGTGTTTAAGTTTCTCAGTGCAATGTATCCAGTGTGTTGGGATTTTAGGTTTGCCTGTTGGGTTATGCGGCTGCTTTAATCAAGTGGTTAAAATCACTCTGCCTCGAAAGTTTAGATAGTTGAGCTTTATGATGTATTGAAAACTCAACTATCAGCACAGTTGGCTCGGAGTAAAAATTACAAACGGTCCTATGATCATACATTCTGATAGGTATTTATCTACCCATCCCAAATAACACCGTTTTGACTGTAAGGAAAAGAATCTTCACTTCCATCATCCAGTTTTGGTGTTTGATATAGTAGACATCGTATTTATGCTTCCAAATAGCGTCTTCTACCGATGCGCCGTAAGGATATTTTACTTGAGCTAGGCCAGTGACCCCAGGTTTAACGGCGTGACGAAAGCGATAGTAAGGAATGGCTTTTTCCAACTCAGAGATGAACACTTCACGTTCTGGGCGAGGGCCAACCATCGACATCTCTCCCTTTAGTACGTTGATTAACTGGGGGAGCTCATCAATGCGAGTTTTACGAATAAAACAGCCGACTTTCGTTACGCGAGCGTCATTTTTGGTTGCCCATTGGGCTCCGTTCTTTTCTGCATCGTTTCGCATCGAGCGAAACTTAATCACTTCAAACTCTTCATTATACTGGCCAGTACGACGCTGTTTAAAGAATACCGGACCTGGCGATTCAAGCTTAATGAGCAGTGCCGTAATGAGCCCTACAGGAATAGCAACCCATGACAGCATGAAAACAAACAACAGATCGATGAAGCGTTTTTGCCAGCTGTTCTTACGATTAGAAAGGATAGAAAAAGCTTTTTGGTGTAAGAAGTAGCCGCTGTGCAAAAGCTCAGTTTCAGTATATCCGAGTGAACGGTCAAAATAGCTCACTAATGGCTCAACCCAAGCACCTAGCTCTGTCGCCGCGACAAGAAACGCTTGCTGTTCAGGATCTAGATGCGAGCTTTTGAAGTGGCAAAGCGTTTTGCTCTTGAAGTCTCTAAGAGAATAGTTATTAACCTGAGCGTTAATCTCAGGATGCCTCTTAAGTACTTGAGCAATTTTTGCTTCGTCTTCTTTTGGACAGTAGATATAAAGGCAAGCATTTGATTCACTTGCGGATAACTCGTCCAATGCTGATGTCATGCTGATAGAATTATGCTTAGTTAATTCAGAAGCTTCTCGTTCTTGAAGCGTGTCGCTCATACTGTCTGTCATAGGAATGGAATAAGTTGTTATCGACTAGCCAATTGCTTACAAGTCGGCGATTATAATTTATTTCGTATAGAAATTATATCCCTGAATCCAGAACATGCTCATAACTTTGTTAATTTTCTTGAACCTGAGTCCTTGTTCATGACTTGTTTTTGAATCTTAACGTAATTATATCAATGAACTCGAAAAACTATGTTTGCGATATATTATATTGCCTCGAAATTAAATGATTGTTCATTTCACTATATAACGCAGTTATATCCGAGGGTTATCAGTTGTTGATAAAGCGATCTTTTCGACTCTTGTTCACCATGAATAAGGTGAACTTCTTTCGGAGGAGTTGGAATGCCAGAAACAAACTGTATTAAATCGTCCCTATCCGCATGTGCAGAGTAACCTGACATGGTATGTACTTGAGCCTCCACTCTAACGCGCTTTCCTTCAATCAAGATGCTCTCTTCTCCATCCTGAATTCGCCGACCTAACGTCCCTTCTGCTTGATAGCCTGCAAATAACACATCATTTCTTTTATCTGGCAGCAATGCTTCTAAATAATTGACGACACGTCCACCTTCACACATACCAGAGGCCGCAACCACGATAGCAGCTTCTGCCGTGCTCGCGAGTCGATTGACGAGCTTTAAATGGTCAGTGTGGCTTTCGACGGTAATACATTGATCAAACGCAAGAGGGTGTCGGTGATGCTCGAGCCGCTCTTTCGCTTCAGCTCCCCAAAGCTTTTTAAATTGCCTATAGGTAGTAGTTACCTTTTTAGCCAAAGGAGAATCGAGAATAATAGGCAGAGAATCTTGCAAGGCGTGCTCATGAATAAGCTGTTCTATATCAAACAGTAACTCTTGAGTTCTCCCGACGCTAAAAGCAGGTATAACAATTACGCCACCATCCTGAAGTGCATGCTCAATAATAGAAAGCAATCGCCTACTGCGAGACTCAACATCTTCGTGAACTTTATTGCCGTATGTTGACTCGATAAACAAATAGTCAGCTTTTTCAGGCGATACCGGATCAGGTAGGAGAGGCGTGTTACGAGGTCCCAAATCCCCTGAGAACACAACAACTTCATTGTTTAATAAATGAAACTCAACATATGCAGACCCTAAAATGTGTCCTGCTGGTTGAAAGCGAAGAGAGGTATGTTCTTCTATCTCTATCCATTGGGAGTAAGAGCAAGGGCGAATAAGCGTTCGAATAAAATCGAGTACGTTTTCCCTTTGATGACGCCTCATGCCTAACTGGAGCTTTAATCCATCTTCTAACATAAGCGGTACGAGCTCAGCGGTGGCTTCTGTACAGTAGATAGGCCCCTTATAACCTGCAGCCAATAGCCAAGGTAGCCGGCCAACATGATCGATATGAGAATGGGTTAGAACAACCGCTTTGAGATCAGAGATAGAAAAGTCGATATTCAAACTCTGCTGCTGAGCATTATCTTGACCTTGTAGCAAACCACAGTCGATCAGCACACTTCCATTTTGTAATACGAGCTCGTGACAAGAGCCAGTAACCGTATTTTTCCCACCGTGGTGCAGTACTTTCATAACGAAACGACGCCTTTTCCTTTGTTAACCCACGCTTACGAGTATTTGCTTTTATATATAGCGACACCTCGCGACGTAAAGACGGCTCAGTCAATCGCGCAATGAACAAGGTAAGCAGAAAGTGGTGAATAAGTGAGCGTATTGTAGGCAAGTATAATGAGAGTAAGAAAACAGCAAAACCGAAAGTTTAGAGAGACTTAGATATTCGTCATAAATTTGACTGTGTAGCATTGCAACCTGTTGTGATGCAATTCATATTATTGCAACTATTTTCACTTAGGCTTCTGAGATTAACGCGCTAGCTATACAAACATCAGCTATGCCGGAAGGAGTTTAATAATTAGTAAGCCAATAAAAAAGCGCCACGTTTATGGCGAGTTAAGTGTCAGAAAAAGGACATTTTTTTGCAAGCTTTTTACACGTTCTACTTTTAGTTGCAACGTGTTTACTATACAATTCGTCTCCTGTTTGGAAACGCAACCATTAACCACTACGTGCTAAAACTTGCTTCTAGGAGCCAGACCTAGGGGCGGTAGCGTGCCCAAATCATCTGTTGGCCTCTTTCCTACTAGAAAAGAAACCAAGCAAGATAATTTTTAATAATAATAAGCACCTAAGTGCATTTCTGGCAAGATTGATTTATAAAAAACGAGAACTATTACAAATTTATGTAATTCCCTTTTGTCAGAGGGACGCTCAAAGCTAACAAAGTGGCGAGCAAATGTTGGTTAGGCATAGGTTACAATTTAAATCTCCATTTCTCATACCTATCAAAACCAAATACTAGGTTTATAGAAGTACATAACTACCGGCCCAAACCGTTAGTTAGTGTATTCAGCTTTGTATTTGGCCTGCCTATAAAAGGCTGAGAACCGATGACCGTCACGAGCTAGTGTCGGTGGAGCTCAGTTACTTACATATTCAATATTAGAAATTAGCGTTTGCAATGCGTTACAACCCACGTTGGCTAATGTGGTTTTGTCACGCCAAAAAATCACCTGCTCATTCTTAGAGTTCGGCGTGTCTAGATACGAGCGAAGCAAGAATCAGCAGTATCGGACCTGTGATGCAATGGAATCCGTAAAGGGAATCAGTCGGATGCGTTATAGATTTACCTCAAACTTATTTAATAACACAGTTGGCTACCATGAATAATGCATATTTATTTGTATTTATTTTGTCGTTCGTTCTACTTTTTGTTATGCGCAAAGTTGCTAAGCGCGTAGGTCTAGTAGATAAACCCAATGCAAGAAAGCTCCACCAAGGAGTAGTACCCCTTGTAGGAGGCATCTCCATTTTCTCTACTATACTGGTCGGGTTCCTTCTGTTCCTACCAATGAATGACAACCTATCACTCTACTTATCTTGTTCGGCTGTGCTTATAGTGCTCGGCGCATTAGATGACTACTACGATGTAAGTTTCAAAATTCGTCTTATTATCCAAGCCGGAATATCCCTTGCGATGATTTACATCGGAGGCCACAGCTTACACGATTTAGGCTACTTAATGGGGAGCGAAACCATTGCCCTTAATGAAGTTGCTG
Organism: Vibrio sp. 1457; assembly: GCF_033340195.1. Taxonomy (NCBI): domain Bacteria; kingdom Pseudomonadati; phylum Pseudomonadota; class Gammaproteobacteria; order Vibrionales; family Vibrionaceae; genus Vibrio; species Vibrio sp. 1457. Next base: position 127,025 of record NZ_JAWOWA010000003.1, on the reverse strand, counting down.
GCGCAGTGATCACCGTTATTGCGGTAATAGGCGCAATTAACGCATTTAATATGGTTGATGGCATAGACGGCTTGCTGGGTGGATTAGCCTCTGTCACCTTTACAGCATTAGGTATTGTATTTGTCTACAACGGAAACGAATATTTAGCTACGATCTGTTTATTGATCGTAACTGCGATGCTTCCTTACATCTTCCTGAACTTAGGTTTTCCACTTGGTCGTCGCTTTAAAATCTTTATGGGTGATGCTGGCAGCATGTTTATTGGCTTTAGCGTGGTCTGGATGCTGATTCGCGGCACGCAAGAACCAGGAGCGGTAGCCTTCAAGCCAGTCACAGCACTGTGGTTGATAGCTTTACCCTTGATGGACATGGCAACCATTATGATCCGTCGTATTCGTAAAGGTCAGTCACCATTCCAACCAGACAGAGAACATCTACACCATATTTGTCAGCGTATTGGGCTTTCTCCGGGCGCAACGTTAATTTTCATCTGTTCGATGGCATCAATTTGTGCTGCGGTAGGCTTATGGGCTGATTTTGTTGGTATTAGTGAATCAATAATGTTTGTTGCTTTCTTGATCTTATTTGCATGTTACTTTGCTGTGATTAGTTATATTTGGCGTATTTCTTCTTGGTTTAATAAGATACTTGATACTTTAGCACTGCAGTTTACGTCCAAGTAGAAGTTAATAAAAAAGGCCTATTGGGGCAGGGGGGCCAAAATAGGCCAAATCAAGCAATTCCAAAGAGTTAGTGAAAGCTGACTGTCTCAAAATGAATAAAAGCCATCTCAATCTCATCCGAAGTCTGAGATGAAATGTAGAAAAAATTCACGATTAAAAATGAAGAATTCTTCAGACACTTCTCTAAAAGCCGCTTCTATTTAACACAATGGGCATGCGGCAATAAACACAGACAACAAAAATCAGTAAGAAAAACGCTGGCTACAAACGTTGAGTTTGATAACGCCAGTAAGTTTTCTGTGCGTGTGTCTCGTGTTGGTAAATGTAAATATATTATATGTCCCTTACGTCTAGGGGCGTTAGGTTGTCTAGGAAATATTAATGACTAAAAAGAGAATCCTTACAGTTTTTGGCACTCGCCCAGAAGCTATAAAAATGGCCCCGCTTGTTCACGCGTTAGCCGCAGATGAACGCTTTGAAGCAAAATGCTGCGTAACCGCTCAGCACAGAGAAATGCTAGACCAAGTACTCGAACTGTTCGAGATCACGCCAGACTACGATCTCAATTTGATGAAAGCGGGTCAAACGCTTAATGATGTGACAGCTCGAATAGTACAAGAGCTAAAGCTTGTCCTTCAAGAATTTCAGCCAGATGTCGTTTTAGTTCATGGAGACACGGCGACGACTTTTGCTGCTAGCTTAGCCGCATATTACGAACAAATTGAAGTTGGTCACGTGGAAGCAGGCCTTCGCACGGGCAACATATACTCACCATGGCCGGAAGAAGCTAATCGTCGTCTGACAGGTGTACTCACCAACTACCATTTCGCCCCAACTGAAACTTCCAAAGAAAACCTTCTGCGCGAAAACTTTGCACTAGAGGATATTTTTGTTACGGGTAATACGGTTATTGATGCGCTACTAATGGTTAAAGACAAAATCGAATCTGACAGCGATTTGAGTGCAACATTAGCGTCGCAATTTCCGTTCTTGGATGAAAGCAAGAAACTAATCTTGGTAACAGGGCATCGCAGAGAGAGCTTTGGTGGTGGATTTGAGCGTATTTGCGAGGCATTAGCTCAAACGGCGAAACAACATCCAAATGTACAAATTCTTTATCCAATGCACTTGAACCCTAATGTTCGCGAACCTGTTAACCGAATTTTAGGAGATGTTGAAAATGTGTTGTTAATTGAACCGCAACAATACCTTCCATTTATCTATTTGATGAGTCGTTCCCATATTATCTTAACTGACTCTGGTGGCATTCAAGAAGAAGCGCCATCTCTTGGTAAACCAGTACTAGTTATGCGTGATACAACAGAACGTCCTGAAGCTGTTGCTGCCGGTACAGTGAAATTAGTTGGTACTGACGTAGAAAAAATTACGGCCAGTCTCGGTTCACTATTAAATGACGAAGAAGCATACACAGAGATGAGTTTTGCTCATAACCCTTATGGTGATGGTAAAGCATGCCAACGAATTTTAGACGCGTTAACAGCGCAGTAAGTATTAATACCAAATAAATTTTTTTAAGGTTCATATTATGTCTTTTGAAACGATTTCAGTGGTCGGTCTTGGTTATATTGGTTTGCCAACTGCAGCCATGTTTGCTTCCCGTAAGAAAAAAGTGATAGGTGTTGATGTAAATCAGCATGCTGTGGATACCATTAATAAAGGTGAAATACATATTGTTGAGCCTGATTTAGACATGCTGGTTAGCGCGGCAGTGCAACAGGGTTATCTTGAAGCGACCACGGAACCGAAGTCTGCAGATGCTTTTTTAATTGCTGTACCTACACCATTTAAACCATGTAACGAAGGTGATATTCCTGAGCCGGATTTAAGCTATATCCACAGCGCGGCTAAAGCCATTGCCCCCGTGTTAAAAAAAGGCGACTTAGTTATTCTCGAATCAACTTCACCTGTGGGGGCAACTGAGCAACTGGCAGAATGGTTAGCTGAATATCGTAATGACTTATCATTTCCACAACAAGTCGGTGAAATAGCCGACATCAACGTTGCTCACTGCCCTGAGCGAGTGTTACCAGGTAAAGTCGTTACTGAATTGGTTCAAAATGACCGTGTCATTGGTGGTATGACAAAGCGCTGTTCAGAGCGTTCTGTTGAGTTGTATAAAACATTCGTCATGGGAGAATGCGTGATTACTAACGCAAGAACTGCGGAAATGGCGAAATTAACTGAAAACAGCTCTCGTGATGTTCAAATCGCTTTTGCTAACGAACTTTCTATGATCTGTGATGAATTAGATATTGATGTGTGGGAATTAATCGCCTTGGCTAACCGCCATCCCCGCGTGAACATTTTGCAACCAGGCCCAGGTGTCGGTGGTCACTGCATAGCTGTGGACCCATGGTTCATTGTATCGAAGACACCCAAGCAAGCCAAAATCATTCACACTGCTCGTAAAGTAAATGATCACAAGCCTGATTGGGTCATTGAAAAAGTGAAAATTGCGATTGCGGATTTTTTACAAGCAAATCCAAATAAAACAGCGAAAGATGTGACCATCGCATGCTATGGATTAGCGTTTAAGCCTGATATCGATGATTTACGTGAAAGCCCAGCACTATCCATTGCGAGAGCTATTGCGATTCAGCATTCGTCGGAAGTATTGGCTATTGAACCAAATATTAAAACTTTAAATGAAGAAAATATGCGCTTAGTAACTATTGATGAATCACTTAGTAAGACTGATATTCACGTGATGCTAGTGGACCATCAACAGTTTAAAAAAATTAAGCTGAATGATGCTTTTGTGATTGATACGAAAGGAATCTGGTGATTTGATTATAATTCACTAATGGGAATTACTTTTGTTTTAACTCCTAAACCACCTATTTAATTAGGTGGTTATAGTTTTTAATTATCCTAGAAATTCAAAGTTATCAATGATGAGTTGCGTGTTCTCTAATAGAAATTAGACTTTGAAATCAACGATAAAAAGCAATTAAGTTTATTACCTGTTCTGTGATAAATAAAGCTCTTGATAAATAAATATGAAGTGATTTTATTTGACCTAAATAATATAAATTCGAACCTCATTAACCAGGTCCAATTCTCTGTCGAATACAAAGTCATATTATATATAAGAGTGTTAATTTATTAATATATCAGATGAAATTTTGATGAGTAAAACAAACAAAGAAATTGTATCAATCATAACTAATGGATTATTATCTCAAGCTTTACCTATAGCAATTATACCAATACTAGCTAGGCTATATTCACCAGATGACTTTGGGAGTTATGCCATTTATTTTAGTATGTCCGCTATCTGTTCTATGGCAATGACCTTGAGGTATGATAGCGCAATATATAATGCAAAATCTATAACGCAGACAGTAAACCTAATATTGGTTAACTTTATAACAATAGTTAGTGTTATTATAATTTTAATATCGGTGTATGTTATATTTGAATTTGATAGAGAAATGACAGTTTATACGTTGGTATATGTCTTAGTCTCGGCTGCATTTCAAGCATTATTTAGAGTAATACAAGCAACTATATTAAAAAAACAAAACTATAAAATATATAAGAAATCCCTGATAGTTAGATCTATTTTCACATCATCGCTACAACTCGTATTTTTTGAACTCCAAGATGGATTAATATTAGGAAGTGTGGCTGGTTTTATTATTTCAGTACTATATATGTGCAGTGCTAGCTGTTCAATTACTTTACTTTATAAAAACTTTAGTTTTAAAAAAATAAAATTAACCAGTGTAAGTTTTAAAAGCTTTCCTATGTATTCATTTCCTGCTGTTATGATAAACACGGTAGTAAATAATGCACTACCCATAATTATCGCCTCTATTTATGGAGTGAAAGAAGCTGGATTATATGCGTTAACACAACGAATATTGGGAATGCCTACGGCTCTTATTGGTAATACTTTAGCTCAATATTTAATGTCCAAAGTGTCTCTTGCCATACATAATAAAGGTTTTGGACTTTATAAATTTACAATGAAGTTCATAGTATTCCTATCTATTTCAGCAGTTACTCTATTTGGTTTGGTGTTGATTTTGCCTGAATTCACTTATTTATGGCTGTTTGGAGAAGAATGGGAAGGTATTAAGTCGATATTGATTTCGATAGTTGGGTTTTACTTTATGAGGTTTATCGCCTCTCCAGTCTCTGTAGTAGTCCAAGTAAAAGCTAAGAATAAAATTGAGTTATCATGGCAAATTCTTTACTCATTTTCAATTATACTCGTTACATACATTTCGTATGTTATGGAGTTTTCTATGGCGCATTTCCTAATGTTTTTCTCGGCTGTGTCAGTTTTTCTATATATGCTATTGGTGATAATAAATGTCAGAGAATCTAAGAAAATCAATTGAAAGATTATTTTTTTTTATTGGCACTATAACATTATTACATGTCACATTGCTATATAGGTTATTTGAGCCGTTATATAATGTTAGAATTCCATTTTTTATATTTCTCCCGTTGTTTTTTTTGGGTATGGGAATGTTGCTCTCACTACAAGATATCTTTAAAAGAAAACGAGAGTATTCAAATTATATATTGATAATTTCATTTATTTTCTTTGTTTTAATATTTATTTTTAATGTTTCTTTTAGCTCAAAGTATATTGAGGTAGGAACTGAACTTACGTCGACAAATTTTTATGTTGTGATTTTAATCAAATCCATATCATCGTTCCTCTGTGGTTGGGTATTATATGGCGTACTAGAAAGAAAAAGAAAAAGCCTAAATTTTATATATTTTCTAGTGATTATTTCTATTCTTTCATTTATTGATTTTACTAATCTTACGTTTGATTTTTCAGTTTATGAAGATATCAATGATAGAAATAGCTATTTAATTGTTTCGGACATGTTAGTCATATGTCATTTCTTATCAATATTTAGGGTTAGTAATATTTTAGTAAGGAGTATTCTGCATTTTATTGTACTCTTATTACTTTTTTTGTTGGGTTCGCGTACGTCATTTTATTTATTTTTTTCTTCAATATTATTTTGTGAGCTCGTGCTTAGTAGCACAAAAAGAGTTGTCATACCACTATATTTGATTGCTGTAATTACTGGGTTCCTATACCTAACTCATACAGGCTTTTGGCAGGAGTATGAAAGAATGTTTAGTATATTTACGGGTTCAGCAGACCATTCTATATCAGCAAGAAAAGAGCTTGCAAAAGCAGGGCTAAATTCAATTCAAAATAATATGATATTAGGTGACTTTATGGGGCAAGTTTCTCATGGTGGAGGAGGGACTATGTTAGGCAGTTATATCCACGACTACAGGTCATATATTCGACAATTTGGTTTGATAGGATTTATACCAATTTTAGTTTTGTTTTCATGGATTTCTGTTGTTGCTGTGAGGGTTGTTAATTTTAAAAAAACAAACTTTCATCACTATACCTACTTATCTCTTTATACTTACTTAGTCGTTGAAATGATTTTCTCTAGAGCATTTAATTATACTTTTTGGTATTTTTTAGTAGGGTATGCTGCAAATATAAATAAAAAGGCTAGCCATGAATAGAACTAAAGTTATTTTTGTATCTAATGTGACGTTAGGATATAGCTCTCCCAAATATCTAGCATTTCTAAAGTTATTACAAAAAGAACACTCTGATATTAATATAGAAACGTACGAAAGGTGGGATTTTTCAAGGAAGTATTACAATATTCAAGGGGTGAATATTTCTCGTAATGTAATGTCAAATTGGATCTCTAAAATTGGGTTCAAAAAAAATACTATATTTGTCAAACTGATTAGAAGGTTTTCATTACTTTTTTCAGAGCTTAATCTTGTGCTAAAGGTTAATAAATTGTCAAAGAGAAATAGAATTATCTTAGTTACAACTTTTGATAGTCCTTTTTGGGGATGGTTAGTAAAGGAAAATATTACCATTGTGCAAAATTATAGTGAAGTGTGGCAAGATGATCATAAAAACCCATTGTCATTTCTCACGGATAAGTTATTTTCTAACCTGATTAGTAAATATAGAAGTAGAGTTGATATATGTATCTCTCCACAGGAGGATAGGCTAAAAATCGCGGAAGGGATATACCCTTACGCGGAGCACTTTTTAGTCCTTAATTGTCCTCTAAAGTTAGAAAATATACCGAGTATTACAAAAGGTGATAATATTAAAATACTTTATCAAGGAGTAGTAGGAAAGCACAACTATCCAATTCAATTGTTAAACATGTTAATTCATTTCTCAGAAAAATATGAAGTTCATTTTGCCGGTAGAGTTGATAATTCTTACATAGAATTACTAGAAGAGGCAAAAAGTAGAGATAACTTCTTCTATCATGGTTACTTGAACCAAGATCAGTTAAGTGAACTCAGAGAAAAGTGTAATGTTGGCATTGTTTTTTGGGATGAATCTAACTTGAATACAAAGTATTGTGCTCCAAATAAACTTTTTGAATATATTGCCAATGGTTATTATGTTATTTCTTGTGAAAACCATTCATTAAATAACTTTAATGCTCTATATAAATACGGAGAACATTTACCTATCAATAAATATAACTACTTTCTTAATTCTTTAAATCCACAAAAGTTTTTTGATGTTAGAAAAAAAAACTTAGACTTACATTTTAAAGAACTTAATTTCGACGTTCAAAATGAAAAGTTAATGGATAGGTTGAAAAAGCATATCTATGACCTGGAAGAATAATAAAATTATGAGTGTTAGAGTGTTATTTTCTGAAGGTGAGTCTTATTATAGAAACCTGGGATTAAAAGATTCTTCAGAGTATGCTTTCGAATTTGATGGTTTGAAGCACTATAAGAAGAATAAACAGTTCTTCAAAAAATATGACGCTGTTGTTATGGCTTACTATACGCTACCGCATAATGCGTTACTGACAATAAAAGCCAAAGAAGCTGGCGTGAAAACAGTGCTCATAGCCGACGGTGTGTTTGAATTTGGCAACTCATTTTTAAACCCTATGGTTTATAAATATCGAATGCAACTATTCCACCCTTTAGTTCAGGATTATTTTATTTGTGTAGGCGAGTTTACGAAAAAATATTTTGCTCGCTATTCACAAACAATACAGTACATACCAGAAAGAATGATGACAAGTGATAAATATATTCCTCTTCCTCGTGATAAAAAAGTTTTAATAACTACTGCTAATACAGCATACTTTAATCATGAAGAGTTTGGTAAGCTAAAAGATTTACTGGTTTTTTCTGTTCTTGAGTTAAAGTCAAAAGGTGTTTTATTCAGTTTTAGAATATATGATGAAATGCTATTGAAGGCGGTCAATGATGAATTGGGATTCTCAACCTATAATGATATCAATAATGACTTTGAAACCACTTTGGAAAACTATTCAACTATAATTACAACACCAAGCAGTATATGTGTCACAGCCATGTATCATAAGAGAAGTGTTGCTACTTTGATATATAGAGATTACCCGATATCTGTTCAATCAGGTTGGATAATGTTCGATAAAATAAGTATTAGGCAATCTTTATCTAGTTTGATTGATATGGACGATACTAGAATGGAGATACAGACAAATTTAGTATCAATGTATATACCTTCAAATAATCTAAATTCAGCTTTAGATCTCGCTGTGAAAAATGATACTACTATTTATAGCGAAAAAAATTATTACGATAAGTCGATGATGAATATGCTTACATCTGCATTCAACTTCAATTTTGAATATCTAATTAGAAACTTTTATTTGAAGCTAAAGAAGCACGGTTTCGTTAAAAAGTTAGCCAAAATGATTAAATAGTGTTTGAGTTTATGAAAATTTTACATTTACAATTATTACCATTGTTAAGTGGTGTACAAAGAGTAACTTTGAACGAGATTTTGGATTTCAAAGATAAAGAAGATTATGAGTTTCATGTATATTGTAATTCTGAAGGTCCATTAACTGAATATTTGGCAGATATTGGCACTCACTACGAGGTTGTAACTAGTCTTAAGAGGGAAATCTCTCCGTTGGATGACTTTAAGTCTCTCATCGAGCTAATTAAAAAAATACGAAAGAATAAATTTGATGTTGTACACACCCATTCATCTAAAACTGGGGTTTTAGGTAGATTAGCAGCCAAAATATGCGGCGTTCGTAATGTTGTTCATACAGTACATGGGTACTCCTTCCCAGCAGCAAAAAACAAAAAGCAATACTATATTTTCTTTTTCATGGAATATATATCTAAATTTTTCACGGATAAGTTGATCGTTTTGAATAAAGAAGATTACGACGTTTCAATTAATAAGTTAGGATATTCTAAGGATAAGGTAAAGTTAGTTGTAAATGCCATAGATACTACTAAATTTTATCCCAAAATTGATGAACAAGATCATCGTGAGGTCAGAATTGTAATGGTTGGTCGTCTATGGGAACAGAAAAACCCGATGTGCTTACTAGAAGCATTTCTACAGTTAAACCCCGACTTAAACTGTAGATTGGATTTTATCGGAGATGGTGAGTTCCGAGGGCAGATAGAACAAATGATAACGGCTAATAATAAAAATGAATCAGTTCGGGTACTTGGCTGGAAAGATAATGTTCATGATTTGTTAAGAGGTTATGATGTTTTTGTGCTTCCTTCATTATGGGAAGGTATGCCTTTAGCTATTTTAGAGGCACAAGCTAGTGGCCTACCATGTATAGTTTCTGATATTCCAGGAAATAATCATTTGGTCCTAGATTCAGATAACGGTTTTTTATTTAAATCGAATGATACTTTAGATTTGAAGGAAAAGCTGTTGACTTTAATCAATAATAAAACGCTTCGAAGAAATATGTCTTATCGAGCAAGAGAAATAATAGAAGAATCATATTCTATGTCGGCACGACGAAGTGTTATCGAAACAATATATAGTGAATAGGGAGTATAAATGTTTTTAATCGCGGGACCATGTGTTATTGAATCTGAAGAACTTGTTTTTGAAGTCGCTTCAACAATGAAAGCTATTACAAATGAGTTAGGTATTGATTATATTTTTAAAGCGAGTTTTGATAAGGCAAATCGCAGTTCTACAGGGAGTTATCGAGGTCCAGGTATTGAGAAGGGGTTAAATATTCTTTCGAATGTAAAAAAAGAGTTAGGATTACGTATATTGACTGATGTTCACGAAGATACGCCGATTGACGAAGTTGCTTCAGTTGTGGATGTTATGCAAACACCTGCTTTTTTGGTTCGTCAAACTAATTTTATTCAGAAAGTAGCCGCAGCCGGTAAACCTGTTAACATCAAAAAAGGCCAGTTCCAAGCACCATGGGATATGGAGCAAGTGGTAAAGAAGTGTCATGAAGTCGGTAATCGAGACATTTGGCTATGTGACCGTGGTACTTCGTTTGGTTATAACACGCTAGTTTCTGATATGCGTGGTCTCTCGGTGATGCGTCAAACTGGCTGTAAAGTTGTTTTCGATGCAACGCATTCGGTGCAGCAACCTGGTGGTCAAGGCGCTACGTCCGGAGGGCAGCGCGAAATGGTTCCAGTTCTTGCGCGAGCAGCTGTTGCAGCTGGCATTGATGGTTTGTTTATGGAAACACATCCAAATCCATCGGTTGCCTTAAGCGACGGGCCAAATATGCTTCCTCTTAAACATATGAAAGAACTTCTGCAAACACTGCTAGAGATCGACCAAGTAGTAAATAAAAGAGCATTTATTGAGTCTAAGTTAGTTTAATTTTGTTAGCGATCTGCAAATCTATAAATAAACATAATTTCCGTAACAACCTAAGAGAGTAAACCAATGACGAGCAAGATAAAAGTTGTCATTCCGGCAAGATATGGCTCTTCACGCTTGCCAGGTAAGCCATTGCTTCAGTTATGTGGTAAACCTATTTTTTGGCATGTATTTCAACGTGTTGTGGAGGCAGGTGTACCATGTCAAGATATAGTGGTAGCAACTGATGATGACCGCATTTTCTCTGAAGCATCTCTATTGGCTATACCTTGTGTGATGACTGATGTGGACCATGCTAGTGGAACTGATAGGATAAATGAAGTTGCCAGTCAGCTTGGTTGGAATGATAAGGCATTAGTCATTAATGTTCAGGGAGATGAACCATTAATCCCAAGTTCGTTGATACGTCAACTCATTGGTTTTACCAAAGATAACATCTTATTTGATATTACAACGGCTATTTCACCTATCCACTCAGTGGAAGATATGAATAATCCTAATATCGTTAAAGTTGCTATGGGTGAAAACAGTCGAGCTATCTATTTCTCCCGTTCGGCTATCCCCTATAATCGTGATAAACCAAAATCAACTGATACCGTCTATCGACATATAGGGATATATGCTTATTCAGTCAAAAGTCTTCGTCAGTTTTGCCAGTATTCAGAGTCATCCTTAGAGAATACAGAAAAGCTTGAGCAATTACGTGCTTTGAGCAATGGCTTGTCCATTGGTGCAACAATTGTTGAACAGGCTCCCCCTCATGGTATTGATACTGAGCAAGATTATTTTAACGTTAAAACAATAATGGAAAACTAAAATGTCAATAGTTGAACGTGCTAGGGAAGTTATTCGCACAGAAATCAGCGGATTGGAATTTATGGCTACACAGCTTGACCTGTCTTTTGCAGTTGCTGTTGAAACGATCTTAAATACCAAAGGACGTACTATTATTTGTGGTATGGGTAAATCAGGTATTATAGGTAAGAAAATCGCAGCGTCCTTCGCAAGCACAGGGACGGCTGGTTTTTTCATGCACCCGGGTGAAGCTTTCCATGGTGATTTAGGTATGGTTAGGCCAGAGGACGTCTTTATTGCTATTTCTAACTCCGGTGAAACAGATGAAGTGCTAAAACTGCTCCCTTTTTTACGTGATAATGGGAACTTTATTATTGCTATTACTGGTCGACCTGAATCTACTCTTGCGCAAGCTGCTCACTGTCATTTAGATGTCACTGTTCCTCAAGAAGCATGTCCATTGCAACTTGCACCTACAGCCTCAACTACTGCGACATTGGCCATGGGAGATGCTTTGACCATTTGCTTAATGGAGGAACGAAACTTTAAGCCGGAGAACTTTGCTCGTTTCCACCCTGGAGGAAGTCTAGGCCGTCGTTTACTTGGTAAAGTTAGAGACGAAATGATCTCCGATGGTCTTCCTATAGTGAAGCCGGATACTCCTTTTAAAGATGTTATCAATGTTATCTCAAGCGGCCAACTTGGACTTGCAGTAATAATTGATACTCCTGAGGTCGCAATTATTACTGATGGTGATTTACGTCGTGCTATGGAAACTAATGGTAAAGATGTATTTGATTTAAGTGCTTTGGATATAGCAACTTTCAATCCAGTATCAACATCACCTGAGGTCAGTATTCAGACAGCATTCAAACTAATGGAAGACAAAAAGGTGAATGCATTATTGGTTTTCGAAAAAGATAACTTGGTCGGTTTTTTGAAAAAGTGAGCCAGTCATATTTCTGAAATCCTTTTTGTGGCATTTTTATATGTGCGTTGGTGTTTCCTTGGTCAGAGGGCTCATTAATTAAAATGAAACTTGATGCAAATATAAAGTTGATGAAAAATAAGCAGTTCGATAGAGGCACTTTGGTGCCTTTTTACGTATATCCAACTTCAGCAGCGATAATGACCAATGACAAAAAAAAAGATAACTATGGGGGCTGTGGTGTGTTCATTGCCTTTTTATGTGGGGGCAATGAACGTAACTCAACAGTTAGAGGGCTTACCTTCTAATCAGAGTTTTACGGGCTTAATGTTTACCCCTAATGCTCAAGTAAAAGAATATGGTGATTTTGGTTTATCTTTTGCGCAAGGACGTCCTTGGATTGACGAGGTTCAAGGTTTAGATTCGATCAAAGTATCTTTTGGCCTTATTGAGGGATTAGAAGCTCACGGTAGTATCGTTACCTATGATTATAACTCGAACTGTTTTCAAGAAGGCTGTGGCGGTATTCGAGACTTATCGTTGTCACTGAAGTATCAGGTGCCTAATTTTTGGGGAAATGAGTACTTAGATTTCGCTTTGGGTATGCAAGATATCGGTGGAGCTGAAACTAAGCTCATGACTAATTTTGTCGTCGCTGATTATACATTTAATGCATTTCCTTTAAGGGTTTCTGCTGGTTTTGGTCAGTCAGAAGAACGTGTAGTTGGTGTTCTAGATGGCCCTTTTGGTGGCTTTGAATACCAACCTTTTGACTTTGTTCAACTAGTAGGCGAATACGATTCAGTAGAATTCAACTCTTCTGTAAAAGTGTTTACTCCCGATGATCTACTGCCTAACGATATAACCGCTTCATTAAGCTACCAGATTTATTCTGGTCATGAATCGGATGGTTCGAGCGTTTGGAGTGCTGCACTCTCGATGCCATTGATAACGGAATACTCTCGCTCTCGCGACTACGCGAAGAATAATATGACGTTAATGGATCGTTTAGTCGTTGAGCAAAACAAAGCGCAACAAGCGTCAATTTCCTCTTTGGTTAGTGCGTTAAAAAATGAAGGCTTCGTTAACGTTCAAGTTGGCATGTCATATGACAAAGTTGTGGTGGCTTTAGAGAACCGCCGCTACAACCATAATCAAGTTGACGGACTAGGTGTAGCTCTGGGTATTGTGTCGAGTCATTTAGGTCAAAATGCGGCGCAAGATATTGGTGCTGCATCGGATCAATTTGAACTTGTGATGCTTGCCAACCAAAAACCAGTGGTCAGCGTTTTGTCTAACTCTAACTGTTACCAAAGTTTTGTCAATGGCAGCGCAGTTTGTGATGACATTCAGTTTATCACGCACGATTTACCGGAAAGATTAGGCATGGTTGATTGGAAAACGGAGCGAGTTAATTCAGGCAGTTTAGATTCGCAGATCGTACTTTCCCCTATGGTAAGGCATGGCGTAGCAACCGAGTACGGTGTGTATGATTACTCTTTTGCTATGTCTAGCAACTTATACACCTACCTATGGTCTGGCGCGGCAATTGATGTTCGTCATATTTTACCTTTAGCAGAAAGTGATGATTTTGAAGAGGGGGGGTATTTCGAAGACAGCGTATACGAGAATGAGATTGAGCGTGCAATGGTACATCAGTTCTTCCGTTTACCATATGTCGATATAGCCAACCAGGTCTCTCTAGGCTTGGTTAAATCGGACTATATCGGTGCGCGCAGTGAATCAGCTTGGTTCTCTCAATCGGGCAACCATGAGTTGGGATTAGAGATGAGCTATTTCCAACATCAAGACGAAAAAGACAAAAATGGTTATGTGAACCCAGATCGCCAAATCTTTTTAACTCGTTACACATTCTCTATGCCAGAGTGGGGTTGGCAGTTTAACGCAACTGCTGGAGAGTTTTGGAAAGGTGATGTTGGCGCAAAATTCACGACATCACATTGGTTTGAAGACATAGAAGTATCGGCAAGTTATCAGGTGACAAAGTTTAACGATACAGATGAAGAGCAGTTTGTCACTGTGTCAGTAAAGCTGCCCTTAACGCCATGGCGTGATATGTCACCGGGAGTAATACAGATTCGTGGCAACGAAGCCTATGATTTCAACATTACGACACGAGTGGGTAATGATTATAACTACTTAGTGGCAGGCCAGGGTGATGAACTCGTTATGGATAATAGTATGCTTCGCCGTTACTTTAACCGAGGTCGTTATGGTCAAGAGTACTTTGAACAGAACAAGCTGCGCATCCGCAACGCTTATTTGCGTTACTTGGGGACTCAATTGAATTAATTTGTGTAGCTAGTTAGGCTTTTAGTAAATCACCGCACTCTACCGAGAGTGTCGGTGTTTTGATATGCTAGCGTCAGTTAAATAATAGGAAATAAAAATGAAAATTGCTGTCGCAGGCACGGGCTACGTCGGTTTGTCCAATGCATTGTTATTGTCACAAAACCATGAGGTTTTGGCGGTTGATATTATCCAAGAAAAAGTGGATTTGTTGAATAACAAGCAATCTCCAATTGCGGATGCCGAAATTGAGGATTTTTTAACAAACAAAGAGTTAAATTTTGTCGCGACGCTAGATAAAGAGCTGGCTTACAAAGACGCAGAGTTTGTTGTCATTGCCACACCAACGGATTATGACCCTCAAACGAACTACTTTAACACCTCTTCAGTTGAAGCTGTGATTAAAGATGTGATGGCGATTAACCCAGATGCGGTTATGGTGATTAAGTCGACTGTACCTGTGGGTTATACTGCGCGCATTAAAGAAGAACTCGGTTGTCAGAATGTCATGTTCTCTCCAGAGTTTCTTCGTGAAGGTAAAGCACTTTACGATAACCTCCACCCGTCTCGCATCATCGTTGGTGAGCGTAGCGAACGTGCAGAGAAGTTCGCTAATCTTTTGGTCGAAGGTGCGGTAAAAGAAGATATCTCGGTTCTGTTTACTAACTCTACAGAAGCAGAAGCGGTTAAGTTGTTTTCAAACACTTACCTTGCGATGCGCGTGGCTTACTTCAATGAACTGGATTCTTATGCTGAAGCACATAACCTTGATGCGCGCCAAATTATTGAAGGTGTAGGCTTAGACCCTCGTATTGGTAACCACTACAACAACCCTTCATTCGGTTACGGCGGGTACTGTTTACCGAAAGATACAAAGCAACTGTTAGCAAACTATCAGGATGTTCCAAATAACATTATTGGAGCTATTGTTGATGCAAACCGCACTCGTAAAGATTTTGTCGCAGAGTCTATTCTCAAGCGAGAACCAAAAGTTGTGGGCATTTATCGCTTAGTTATGAAAGCTGGCTCAGACAATTTCCGCGCTTCGTCTATTCAAGGCATTATGAAGCGTATTAAGGCAAAAGGCATCGAAGTCGTGGTATATGAACCAGTACTTCAGGAAGATGAGTTTTTTAACTCACGTGTAATCAAAGATATGAATGAGTTTAAACAAAGTGCAGATGTGATTGTCTCTAACCGTATGGTTGAAGAGCTTGCTGATGTGGCTGATAAAGTTTATACCCGTGACCTGTTTGGTAGCGATTAATTAGTATTTATACTCAAATAATATAATAGGCTCCCTTAAGGGAGCTTTTTTTAGTTGGTAATGGTTATGATTAAAAAATGTTTATTCCCAGCGGCGGGTTACGGCACACGTTTCCTTCCTGCAACTAAGTCGATGCCGAAAGAAATGATGCCTGTGGTGAACAAGCCATTGATTGAATACGGTGTCGAAGAAGCGATTGAAGCCGGTATGGACGGTATGTGCATCGTCACCGGTCGTGGTAAGCACTCGTTAATGGATCACTTTGATAAAAATTATGAGTTAGAGCATCAAATTAGCGGTACAAGTAAAGAAGCGCTGCTTGATGATATTCGTTCTTTGATTGATTCTGCGAGTTACACTTACATTCGTCAGCGCGAAATGAAAGGCTTAGGTCACGCTATTCTTACGGGACGTGAACTGGTAGGTGATGAACCGTTTGCTGTTGTGCTCGCGGATGACCTTTGTGTGAATGAGGACCAAGGCGTTCTAGCTCAAATGGTTGAGCTGTACAAACAGTTCCGCTGTTCAATCGTTGCCGTACAAGAAGTTCCGGAATCAGAAACGCATAAGTACGGTGTGATTGCTGGCGAGATGATCAAAGATGATATCTTCCGCATTGATAACATGGTTGAAAAGCCAGAACCAGGCACTGCACCTAGCAATCTAGCGATTATTGGTCGCTACATTCTGACACCTGATATCTTTGAACTGATTGAAAATACAGAGCCAGGTAAAGGTGGTGAGATTCAAATCACCGATGCGCTGATGCAACAAGCTCAATCTGGTTGTGTTTTGGCATACAAATTTAAAGGTCAGCGCTTTGATTGCGGTAGCGTAGAAGGCTACATTGAAGCCACAAATTACTGCTACGAGAACCTTTATAAGAAGGATTCCAGTGCGGAGCTCGCGAAAAAGCCAACCGTGAAAATTGCCGAGCCAGCGTAGGTCGGAACTTTCTATTAGGTACTCCGACGGTACAACACAAACAAAAAGGGATGCATGATGCATCCCTTTGTTATTTTTACTCTCAGTAAAAACGAGATTACGCTTTTGCTTTAGCCGCTGCTTTAGCGATTGCTGCGAAGCTCTTAGCGTCTAGAGAAGCACCGCCAACTAGAGCGCCGTCGATGTCTGGTTGTGAGAAGTAAGCTTCAGCGTTTTCTGGTTTAACAGAGCCACCGTATTGGATGATTACTTGTGCTGCAACTGCTTCGTCTTTCGCTGCGATTAGTGCGCGGATAGAAGCGTGGATGCGTTGTGCATCTTCAGCAGTTGCTGCTTTACCAGTACCGATAGCCCAGATTGGTTCGTAAGCGATGATTGCGCCGTTTAGAGCTTCAACACCGTAAGTGTCGATAACTGCGTTGATTTGACGTGCACATACTGCTTCAGTTTCGCCAGCTTCGTTTTGCGCTTCAGATTCACCGATACAGAAAACTGGAGTTAGACCGTTTTCTTTTAGGAAGTTGAATTTCTTAGCGATGAACTCGTCAGATTCGTTGTGGTATTCACGACGCTCTGAGTGACCGATGATGATGTGAGTAGCACCGAAATCTTTCAGCATTTCTGGAGACATATCGCCAGTGAACGCACCGCTGTTGTTTAGGTCAGTGTTTTGAGCACCTAGGATGATCTTGTTACCGCCTTCAGCGATTACGCGCTCTGCTAGGTCGATGTAAAGTGCAGGTGGAGCGACTGCTACGTCAACACCTTCAACGCCTTCAAGTTCAGCGTTAAGACCAGTTAGCAGCTCAGTTACCATTGCTTTGCTGCCGTTTAGTTTCCAGTTACCCATCACTACAGGACGACGCATAGGAATATCTCCCTTATCTTTAATGTAAATAGTCAATTAATGTAAAAAATCTACGTAGGAATATAACAGAATAATGTGAACAGATCATGATTGGCGTCATGTCTTGTCCGGCTTTCTTTACTGATTCGACCAAGCATCGATCCTGTTATTTTTGTCAAAAGCAACCGATTGGTGATCGCGTAGACAGAATGATAGTTCATTCCTCGGAAATTGCTGCTGAGATTGGTATTACTACGCGCTGGAATTAATTGTTGTAGAAAGGAATCAAAATGCCAAATCTCGTTTTAGAGTATTCAAACTCAGTGGAAGAACGCGTCAATGTTCAGGGGTTGCTGGAGGACTTACATAAAACGGCGTTAGAAAGTGGCCTTTTTGAACTCGCGTCAGTGAAATCTAGAACGCTCCGGTGCCACAATTGGTTAATAGGAGAGGAGGGAGATAGCCTCGACTTTATCCATATCAACTTTGATTTGTTATCTGGTCGCTCCCAAGAACAAAAGCGAGAACTGTCACGAGCCTTGATGGCGACTCTTCAAGAGCAAGCCAGTCACGTGCACAGTTTAACGGTCAATATCCGAGACATGGATATAGATAGCTTCCAAAAGGTAGTGAACTAGGTTGCGCTTAATTACCTGAGAATAGCGAGGGGGTATTGTTACGAATTCTCAGCCTGGCTCTGCTTGTAGTAAGGTCGTTGTGGGCACCCAAGCTATCGGTGTCCTTTCCAAACTATATCGACTCGGCTAATCTATAACCTTTCTACTTTGGGGTAAAATTTGATGTCGACTAAAGAGTTACTGTTTTCTTTTCAAGGACGTATAAACCGTAAAACCTACTGGATTTGGAACGTCATTTACTATGTGTCCATTCTAGGCTTTGGTGCCGGTATCAGCCAGCTGCTTCCTACTCTCTCCTATGTGCTTCTTCCTATTTTCTTGGTGGTTCTGCTGATCCCTGATTTGGCGATCACCACCAAGCGTTGGCACGACCGCAACAAATCGATCTATTGGCTAGCACTGAATATTCCGCTGATTATCGGACGAATTGCCACGCCAATGACCAGCCCTGCCGCGCAAGAGCCGTCGACCCCACAGATGTTCGTCGCTTCCATTTCTCTGATTTGTGGTTTATGGATTCTAATTGAATGTGGTCTCTTAAAGGGGACATCAGGACCAAACCAATATGGCCCTGAGCCGGAGTAATTGCTTCAAGTATCGTGCGTGCTGAAAGTAGATTCTTAGTCTCGCTACGGCTCGCTAGAATGACGAGCTCTTTTTATTTAGAGGCTCTTAAAGTCATCGTCATTCTGAACAACGAGGAACGAGTGTGATTCAGAATCTATCATCCGATTGTACGGTGGTTTAGGTGAACGGGAAAGAATAGGAGCTTGCTGTTACGAGATTTTTAGTCTCGCTAAGGCTCGCTAGAATGACGATCCTTTTTGGTTTGGAGGCTGTTAAAGTCATCATCATTCTGAACAGCGAGGGACGAGTGTGATTCAGAATCTATCGTCCGCTTGAGCCCTGGTTAAGCTGTGTGTGAAAGAGTAGGAGTTTGCTGTTACCAGATCCTTAGTCTCGCTAAGGCTCGCTAGAATGACGAACTCTTTTGATTTAGAGGCTGTTAAACTCACCGTCATTCTGAACTGCGAGGGACGAGCGTGATTCAGAATCTATCGTCCGGTTGAGCAGTGGTTAAGCTGAGCGGGAAAGAATAGGAGCTTGCTGTGACGAGATTTTTAGTCTCGCTAAGGCTCGCTAGAATGACGAACTCTTTTGATTTAGAAACTGTTAAAGCCATCGTCATTCTGAACAGCGAGGAACGAGGTGATTCAGAATCTATCGTCCGGTTGAGCAGTGGTGAAGCTGAGCGGGAAAGAATAGGAGCTTGCTGATACCAGATTCTTAGTTTCGCTGCGGCTCGCTAGAATGACGGACTCTTTTGATTTAGAGGCTGTTAAAGCCACTGTCATTCTGAACAGCGAGGAATGAGCGTGGTCCAGAATCTATCGTCCGGTTGAGCAGTGGTTAAGCTGAGCGGGAAAGAATAGGAGCTTGCTGTTACCAGATTCTTAGTTTCGCTAAAGCTCGATTGAGTGACGAGCTCCTTTGATTTAGAGTCTGTGAAAGCCACCGTCATTCTGAACAGCGAGGAATGAGCGTGATCCAGAATCTATCGTCCGGTTGAGCAGTGGTGAAGCTGAGCGGGAAAGAATAGGAGCTTGCTGATACCAGATTCTTAGTTTCGCTGCGGCTCGCTAGAATGACGGACTCTTTTGATTTAGAGGCTGTTAAAGCCACTGTCATTTTGAACAGCGAAGAATGAGCGTGGTCCAGAATCTATCATCCGGTTGAGCAGTGGCTAAGGTGAGAGCAAAAGAATAGGAGCCTTGTTGTTACGCGATTCTTAGTCTCGCTAAGGCTCGCTAGCATGACGAACGCTTTTGACATAGAGCTTATTAAAGTCACCGTCATTCTGAACAACGAGGAACGAGTGTGATTCAGAATCTACGCATAGAGCGCTCCGAGTTCGAAATAAACTGACTGAGCTTGCGAATTACAATGGAAAAGTAACAGCGAATAATGAAGGAGAATGAATCATCGATAAGACACCTTGCGTTTATATCCTAACGTCAAATAACAACGCCGTTCTCTACATAGGTGTTACCAGTCAGCTGCCCCAAAGAATATGGCAACATAAAAATGGAGTAGTGGAAGGATTTACTAAGAAATACAACGTTCATAAGCTCGTTTACTTTGAGTTATTCGACGATATGGCTAATGCTATAAACCGAGAAAAGCAGCTCAAGCAGTGGAAGCGTGAGTGGAAGTTAGCCTTGGTAAGAGAAACGAACCCTAACTTTCTCGATCTATCTACTGAGTATCAGTAAAAGTCATTCCTATCTTTAAACGCATTTAAGCTAACCACATCCGCTTTTTGTGTCGGTGCCGCTTCCCCTTCTAGCGCTGCTTTGAACTTCACGACCTGTTTTTGCAACTCGTTCATCAATACCACATTGGTGTGATGAGGGTTTTTACACGTGCTGATGACTCTATCAATGTGGCTTTGTTGAGCCCACAATCTTTCTTTCATATCTTCTGATGCGCTTTCGATCATCTCTTTCGCCATCTCATGACGAAATTGCTCAAAAGCTTCTGGATCTCGCTCTGCCATTCGAACCATTTCATCGAATGGAGGAAGCGTTTGGGACGGGATATGACGTAGATTAGACATCGATGCTCTCCAAATCCTTATGGAAATTGCCTTTAGTTACTAAAAGCCTATACCACTAGAAAGAGGAGAGAGGATGAATTCTTCAGCCGTCTCACTTATAAGAGAAGCTTTCAAGCTTGAGATTGAATAAGTGCGGCATGTCGATGTTTGGTTGTGGTGGTTACTGCAGTTGTTGGATGCGGTAAACGCAGCGTCTTTGGCCACTAATGATGTGTTCGGTACGCTCTACTTTGGTGTCACGTCCAAGTAAAGACTGAAAGACACTTAATTCTGATTGGCACAAGCTTGGGCAGCGAGTTGCGGCTTTACAAATCGGACAGTGATTTTCGATCAAGATGAATCCGTTCTCATCTTTCTCGAGCTCTGCCATATAGCCTTCTTGCTCTCTTAATGTGACGAGTGTTTCTAGTTTGCTTTGCAGAGAGTCGCATTGCTCAAGATGCTGACGATAACTTTGTAACGTGAGTTTTTCCCTTTCTGATGTGACTTTTTCCAGTCCATCTTTGCCAAAGATATGTTCGACAGCTTCTATAAACTGAATGGTCAACTCACCGTGACGGTCAGCAAATTGCTCATGACCTTTTTGAGTGAGAGACCAATGACGAGCAGGGCGACCAACTTTTACTTTTACGTCATGGATAGAAAGAATGCCATCATCTTCTAAACTTTGCAGGTGCTGACGAGCCCCCATGGTTGTCATACCTAGCTCAGAGGAGAGTTGTTTTGCAGTGACGGAGCCATCACGCTTAACGATTTGCAATATCCTATCTACGGTCTTCATATACCCACCATTTATACGTCAGTACATATTATGCGCGATAGGGTTAGTAAAGAAAAGTGTTGACTTAATTTGAGTGTGGATTTGTAGGGGCTATGTTCATATGAGCCAATATATGTCGTCATTCTGAACGGCGAGGGACGAGGTGATTCAGAATCTATCTTTTGGTTGAGCAGTGGTTAAGGTGGTCAGGAAAGAATAGGAGCTTGTTACTATTAGATTCTTAGTCTCGCTGGAGCTCGCTAGAATGACGAGTTCTTTTAATTTAGAGCTTATTAAAGTCACCGTCATTCTGAACAACGAGGAACGAGTGTGATTCAGAATCTACTGTCCGGCTGTGCAGTGGCTTAGTTGAGCGGGAAAGAAGCGGAGTTTGCTGTTACCAGATTCTTAGTCTCGCTGGAGCTCGCTAGAATGACGAGTTTTTTCGATTTAGAGCTTGCTATGGTAGCCGTCATTCTGAACAGCGAGGAACGAGGTGATTCAGAATCTATCGTCCGGTTGAGCAGTGGTTAAGGTGACCAGCAAAGAATAGGAGCCTGCTGTTACCAGATTCTTAGTCTCGCTGGAGCTTGCTAGAATGACGAGTTCTTTTGATTTAGAGCTTATTAAAGTCACCGTCATTCTGAACATCGAGGAACGAGAGTGATTCAGAATCTACTGTCCGGCTGTGCGGAAAGAAAGGCTCAAACTCAGATTGAGCTAGAGCCTCGAGAAATGCTTAAAGAATAATATCGCGTACTTCTGGATCTTTACGATCTAAGTAGTGAGTCGATTTGATGCGGCGAATAGTTCGGCATCGACCGCGCACGAGCAGCGTTTCTGTGGTCGCTATATTGCCTTGACGAGAGATACCTTCCAGCAAGTCACCTTTAGTGATGCCTGTAGCTGAAAATACCACATTGTCGCTACGAGCCATGTCTTCCATTTTGAGGACAACATTCGCTTTTACGCCCATTTCATCGCAGCGTTTTAGTTCATCTGCACCGTAAATGCGGTTTTCTTCAGTATCGCCTTTTACCTCATGACGAGGAAGCAGGCGACCGTGCATGTCACCGTCTAGCGCTCGAATTACCGCTGCTGATACAACCCCTTCTGGCGCACCGCCAATACAGTACATCATGTCCACTTCACTGTCTGGCATACAAGTTAGAATAGAGGCAGCCACGTCACCATCAGGCACCGCAAAAACACGTACGCCCATTGCTTGCATTTCTGCAATAACGTCATCGTGGCGAGGTTTCGCAAGGGTAATAACGACTAGGGTATCAAGTGGCTTGTTCAGGGCCTTTGCTACGTTCTCTAGGTTTTCTTTTAACGGCTTTTCTAAGTCAATTACGCCTTTTGCACCAGGGCCAACAACCAGTTTTTCCATGTACATATCTGGCGCTTTAAGAAAGCTGCCTTTCTCACCTGCGGCAAGTACGGCTAGTGCGTTCGATTGTCCCATTGCCGTCATACGCGTTCCTTCAATCGGGTCGACTGCAATATCTACTTCATCACCACCAATACCCACTTGCTCACCAATGTACAGCATTGGCGCATCATCGATTTCACCCTCACCAATGACAATTTCACCACTGATATCTGTTTTGTTCAGTAGCGTGCGCATAACTTCAACAGCTGCGCCATCGGCTGCGTTTTTATCGCCACGGCCAAGCCATTTGTAACCAGCCAGAGCTGCACCTTCAGTCACACGGGAAAATGCCATTGCTAAATCGCGTTTCATGATGTCTCCAAGTAAGCAAGAGGGAAGAAGAATTTGCGCGGCGATTCTATCACAAGGTCGAGTAAACGTTTGCCTTTTTGCGAGGCTTTTACTTTATCTAACTTGAATTTGATCAATACTTAGGGCGATTTTCAGCGTAGCGAGACGCAAAATCCTTGCTCAAAAATGCTTCGGCGACAAGAAAAGTCAGCGTTTAGTGAGATTGCGCTGATTTTTTGACCGAATGATGCAAAATATCGAATATAGTGAGTGTTTCTCATCGCGACGCTGAGTAGAATGAACCTTATATAGGTTAGGTGTGCATCAATCTCGCACATCGTCCCAACGGAATAACATAGGTAGGCCAAGATGTCTTTTGAAGTACTAGAACAACTAGAATCTAAAATTCAAACTGCAGTTGACACAATCACTCTTCTTCAGATGGAAGTCGAAGAGCTGAAAGAAGATAAAGCTAAACTTGCGGAAGAAGCGAACGAGCTTCGCTCTCAACGTGAAGAGCTAGAGCAAAAAGCACAACAAGCACAGCAAGAGCACGCACAATGGCAAGAGCGCATTCGTGCACTACTTGGCAAAATGGACGAAGTGGAATAATTCGGCTTCTTCATTCCAAATTAAAAACACCCGCGTTAAGCGGGTGTTTGTGTTTTAGGGAAGTAGAAAATGTTAAGACAAGGCTAGGCGCTAAGAGCCAAGAGAAGACCCTATAACTTAGGCGCCTAAGACTCGTTATGCTTCTTCATCCAACTCTAAATCAATATTCAATGGTTCAGGCGACAGGATAATTCCGGTGCTATCAGCATAAATATAATCTTCAGGTAAGAAGCTGACGCCGCCAAAGTTGACTGGTACATCCAATTCACCAATACCCTGGCTGGTCGCTCCAACAGGAATAGAAGCGAGGGCTTGAATGCCTAAATTCATATCTTCAAGTTCATCGACTTCACGAACACAACCGTAAACGACAATGCCTTCCCACTCGTTTTCTTCCGCAATGGTTGCGATTTCTGCATCGATAAGGGCTTTACGTAGGGAACCGCCACCGTCAATTAACAAAACGCGACCAAGTCCATCTTGCTCTAATGTCTCGCGGATCAACGAATTATCTTCAAAACACTTGATGGTGGTGATTTGCCCGGCAAATGAAGCGCGACCGCCAAAGTTACTGAACATTGGTTCAACCACATCTACCTGGTCGAGGTAGATGTCACAGAGTGCTGAGGTATTGTATTCCATAGCGTACCTTTCTAAACAGAAATTGGTTGTCTTTGAGTATATCTAGGCATTAAGTCAATGCAATGACAATCCTTTTTTAACTTACTAGAGTTTGAGCTACCACAATTGTTGCAAACAAAACGTTGGTGACTAGAGAGCATTTCACGATGACTGGCATCATTGGTGCTATCTGAGCGGGCTTTTGTGTATGCCAAACTGCTTTACCATGATCGGCCACGAAATAAATACTAAGTAAAAATGGCAAGCTAATCCAAACGGGTTTGTCTTGAATTAACAAGTAAGCCGCAAAGGCAAGGATAGCTCCGCCAAGTAAGATAAAGTGGTACTGCTTGGCTTTACGTTGACCTAAGCGTACCGCCACCGTGCGTTTACCACACTCTCGGTCGTTCTCTATATCACGCATATTGTTGATATTGAGTACTGCAACGGCGAGTAAACCGCAGCCTAAAGCAGGTAAGAATAGCGTGGTGTCTACGTGACCAGTATGCAAGAAGTAGGTACCGGATACGCCGAGTAGACCAAAAAACAAGAACACTGATATATCGCCAAGCCCCACGTAACCGTATGGTTTGCTACCCATGGTATAAGCAATGGCTGCGAGAATGGCCAAAATTCCCAGCCCGATAAAAGTGACAATGCTTTCCAGTGAACTTAGTGAATAGAAAACTAACACCAAGCCTGAAATGGCGGTCAGAACGATGTTAAAGATAATCGCCTGTTTCATCTGTTTAGCACTTACCGCGCCAGACTGCATCGCTCGTAATGGGCCGAGGCGTTTGTCGTTATCTGTACCTTGAACGGCATCGCCATAGTCGTTTGCCAGGTTGGACAGAATTTGCAGCAACGTCGCGGTTACGAAAGCCATGATGGCAATTGTCAGTGAAAAATGACCTGCCGAGTAGGCGAGCACGCTACCTGTTAAGATAGAGACCAATGCCAGAGGTAATGTTTTTGGACGAGCGGCTTCAAGCCAGATCTGTAGAGATTGTTTCATGGAAATTTCGTGCTAGTAACCAATGTGCCCAGTATAAGCACAAAGAGGCAGATACGCTATTGACCTAAAACAACTCAACTAGAAGTCAAAGGGCGATTCAGAATCTATCGTCCGGTTGTGCAGTGATGAAGGTGAGTGGGAAAGAAAGGCGTTTGCTGTTAGCAGATTCTTAGTCTCGCTTGAGCTCGCTAGAATGACGAGATCTTTTGATTTAGATGTTGTCAAAGTCACCGTCATTCTGAACAACGAGGAACGAGTGTGATTCAGAACCCATCGTCCGGTTGTGCAGTGGTTAAGGTGAATGGGAAAGAATAGGCGTCTGCTGTTAGCAGATTCTTAGTCTCGTTATAATGACGAGATCCTTTGATTTAAATGTTGTCTAAGTCACCGTCATTCTGAACAGCAAGGAACGAGTGTGATTCAGAATCTATCGTCCGTTTGTGAAGTGGTTAAGGTGAGTGGGAAAGAATAGGCGCCTGTTGTTACCAGATTCTTAGTCTCGCTTGAGCTCGCTAGAATGACGAGACCTTTTTGATTTAGGTGTTGTCACAGTAACCGTCATTCTGAACAGCGAGGAACGAGGGTGATTCAGAATCTATCGTCCCAATAGTGCCGTGGTTAAGGTGAGTTGGAAAGAATAGGCGTCTGCTGTTAGCAGATTCTTAGTCTCGCTTGAGCTCTTAGAATGACGAGATCCTTGATTTGGGTATTGTCAAAGTCACCGTCATTCTGAACAACGAGTGTGATTCAGAATCGATCATCCGATTGTGCGGTGGTTAAGGTGAGTGGGGAAGAATAGGCGTTTGCTGTTAGCAGATTCTTAGTCTCGCTTAAGCTCGCTAGAATGACGAGAGCTTTTGATCTAGATGTTGTCTAAGTCACCGTCATTCTGAACAGCGAGGAACGAGTGTGATTCAGAATCTATCATCCGATTGTGAAGTGTTACGGTGAGAGAGAAAGAATAGGCGTCTGCTGTTACTAGATTCTTAGTCTCGCTTGAGCTCGCTAGAATGACGAGATCTTTTTTGATTTAGGTGTTGTCACAGTAACCGTCATTCTGAACAGCGAGGAACGAGGTGATTCAGAATCTATCGTCCCAATAGTGCCGTGGTTAAGGTGAGTTGGAAAGAATAGGCGTCTGCTGTTAGCAGATTCTTAGTCTCACTTGAGCTCGCTAGAATGACGAGAACTTTTGATTTAGGTGTTGTCACAGTGGCCGTCATTCTATACAAAAAGCCCAGAAACAAGGTTCTGGGCTTTGGTAAAATAGATTGCGATTAAAGAATAAAGCGGCTTAGATCTTCATCTTCAATTGTGTCGCCTAAGCGTGCTTTCACATAAGCGGAATCAATAACGAATTTAGCGCCAGATTGCTCCGCTGCGTCGTAAGAGATTTCATCCATTAAGCGTTCCATAACGGTGTGTAAGCGACGAGCACCGATGTTTTCTGTGCTTTCGTTGACCGTCCATGCAGCTTCCGCGATTTGCGTGATACCGTCTTCTGTGAATTCGATGTCCACATCTTCCGTTTTCATCAACGCAACGTACTGCTCTGTTAGAGAGGCTTTTGGTTCTGTCAGAATGCGTTTGAAGTCGTTGCTGCTTAGTGCTTCTAGCTCAACGCGAATTGGTAGACGACCTTGCAATTCTGGGATCAAGTCAGATGGTTTTGCCACTTGGAATGCACCAGATGCAACAAACAGAATGTGGTCTGTTTTTACCATGCCGTGCTTGGTTGATACCGTGCTGCCTTCAATCAATGGAAGTAGGTCGCGCTGAACACCTTCGCGTGAAACGTCTGGGCCTGAGCTCTCGCCGCGTTTACAGATTTTGTCGATCTCATCGATAAATACGATGCCGTTGTTTTCAACGTTGAAAATCGCTGCTTCTTTTAGCTCTTCTTGGTTTACCAGTTTCGCCGCTTCTTCTTCCGCTAACGCTTTCATTGCGTCTTTGATTTTCAGCTTACGTTTTTTCTTAGTGTCGCCTGCCAGGTTTTGGAACATGCCTTGCAGCTGGTTAGTCATCTCTTCCATACCAGGAGGCGCCATGATCTCTACGCCCATCTGCGGTGCGGCTACGTCGATTTCAATTTCTTTATCGTCTAGTTGGCCTTCACGCAGTTTCTTACGGAAGATCTGGCGAGTGTGAGAAGACTCTTCCGTTTGCTCTGCTTGACCCCAGCTATCACGTGCTGGTGGCAGTAGCGCATCAAGAATGCGTTCTTCCGCTTGCTCTTCTGCTCGGAATTTCACTTTCTCCATCGCTTGTTGATGCGTCATTTTCACAGCGACATCTGTTAGGTCACGGATGATGGTTTCAACTTCTTTACCAACGTAACCCACTTCGGTGAATTTTGTCGCTTCAACTTTGATGAAAGGGGCATTTGCCAGTTTTGCGAGGCGTCGTGCGATTTCAGTCTTACCAACACCAGTAGGGCCAATCATCAAGATGTTTTTTGGCGTCACTTCGGCACGCAAGCTTTCTTCAAGCTGCATGCGGCGCCAGCGGTTACGAAGTGCAATCGCAACCGAACGCTTGGCTTTTTCTTGACCGATAATGTGGCGGTTCAATTCATGAACGATTTCGCGAGGCGTCATTTCAGACATATTCTTTCCTTACTTCGTTACGATTACGCGGTTGGTTTTTCAGGCTCTACTGTTGAGTCTAGCTCTTCTACCGTGTGGTGATGGTTAGTGAAGACACAAATATCACCCGCGATATTGAGAGCTTTTTCCGCGATCTCACGAGCATCTAGATCTGTGTTTTCTAGTAGGGCGGTTGCGGCAGCTTGTGCGTAAGCACCACCAGAGCCAATCGCAATCAGGTCATGTTCTGGCTGTACGACATCACCATTACCGGTAATGATTAACGATGCGGTTTCGTCGGCAACGGCAAGTAAGGCTTCGAGCTTGCGCAGAGCACGATCGCTACGCCAGTCTTTGGCTAGCTCAACTGCCGCTTTGGTTAGGTGACCTTGGTGCATTTGCAGTTTGCTTTCGAAGCGCTCAAAAAGGGTGAAGGCATCCGCAGTACCGCCGGCAAAGCCCGCTAGTACTTGGTTGTTGTATAGGCGGCGAACTTTGCGCGCATTACCTTTCATTACGGTATTGCCTAGAGATACTTGGCCATCACCCGCGATGACGACTTTATTATTTCGACGTACAGATACAATGGTAGTCACAGTCGACCTCTTGATTATTTCTCTTTGGATTTAATTCAGTATATGGGGGAGGAGAAATGGGGATTCAAGGGGGCAAAAAGAAAGGCCCTAGGATCTTAGCTCCTAGGGCCTGAGTTTAAAGATTTTCTTTCCAAATCGCACACGGCTCGATTTTCGCGCGTTGCAGTTTATGACGATCACGTTCTGCATCACGTTTGAACTTATACGGACCTAGCACCACGCGATACCATGAACTGCCTTCTTTCTTACGAATCTTGCTCGACATCCCTTGGAACGCGATTGCAAGCTTGCGCTCTTCGGCTTGTGCCTGAGTTTTGTACGCGCCACACTGCATGATGTAAGGAATTTTAGAAACTTCAATTTCTTTGGCCACAACTTCAACTTCACGTTTCGGTAGTGACTCAACATATTCCCATTTTTCTTCTGGTGGTGGCGGCAAGTCTTTTTTCGGCTTTGGTTTGCTTACAGTGGTTGTTGGCTGCTTCACAACTGGTTGTTTAGGTTCTGGGTCGCTACTCAAAAGGTAAAGACCATAGCCAAAACCGCCCACGAGCAAGATAGCGAGCAGGCCACTGCGCCAAGGTTTTTTTCTTCTCGGCGGCTGTTTTTTTGTCGACTTTTTTGGGGCGCCTCGCCCCCGTCTTACATAATCTCTATTTGCCACGGTTATTTCTGGTCATCAAGGATTCTTGCAAATATGTTAATCCAGAACGAGTTGAGAAAACACCCTATTGATAGAATCTTGATAGCTAAAGCGCGACAACGCCCGAGTGTAAGAGTGTGTTTCCGTTCTCACTTACATTTATTCAGGGATACACAAAAAGCAGGAGGGGTAAATAAAAAAGCGGCGCCTTAGCACCGCTTTGGGGATGAATACCTAATCTTTAGGTTAAGGGCGCTGTGGTGGCGCTGCACTTCCACGAATGACGAGATTAGTTTCAAGCAGACGCGAGCCTGAATGCACGTCGTGGCCTTTTAACATCTCGAGCATCATTAGCATCGCTTGTCGACCAATCTCATAGCGAGGTTGAGAGATGGTGGTCAACGGTGGATCGCAGTACTGAGCGAAGTTAATGTCATCAAAGCCCACAACAGAGAGATCTTGCGGTACTCGTAAGCCAAGCTTTTTCGCTTCTTGAATTGCGCCGATGGCCATTGTGTCACAGTGACAGAAAATAGCCGTTGGTGGTTCTGGCAATTCGAGCAGTTTACGAACGGCTTTTGCTCCGCCATCAAAAGAGAACTCAGTAATGACACTATATTGTGGATCTTTATTGATGCCGGCACGGCGCAGGGCTTGTTGGTAGCCTTGCTGGCGGAACTGACACAATATTGCTGTATCTGGTCCAGAGATTTGAGCAATGCGTTTATGACCTAATTGAGTCAGGTAATTCACCGCTTCAAATGCTGAGGTCAGGTTATCAATATGTACTGTCGGAAGCTCGAGCTCTGGCGCAAATTCACACGCCATTACCATCGGAGGTAAGTTCTTTTGCTCTGGCTTACTGACATCGAATGGTAGATCTGTACCAAGCAGTAGCATTCCATCTGCCTGCTTAGTAAATACGAGGTTAACGAAAGAGCTTTCGCGTTTCTTCTGTTGTCCGCTATCGCCCAGCAGGACTAGATAGCCATGTTCCATGGCTGCATCTTCAATACCGCGAATAATTTCAGAAAAATAAGGATCACAGATGTCGGGAACGATAGTAACAATGGTTTTTGATTCGTTTCTACGTAAGTTACGCGCTAATGAGTTTGGAGAATAACCCGCTTCAAGTACGGCATCTTCTACTCTCTTTCTTGTAGAAGAAGATACTTTCTCTGGATTCATTAAGGCTCGAGATACCGTAGCCGTAGACACTCCCGCAAGCTGGGCAACATCCTTCATTGTCGCCATAGTTTTTAACCTCTCATTTATTTTTTGCCAAGATGACGTTATTCCGGTTTGAAATCAGAGTAATCAAACCGAGTTAGAGCTGTATTTGCTCTTCGCTCAGTTCGTGTTAACGAGTGGGAAAATGGATTCTTCACCGCGATATCAATTTGTGGGAATAGTCATTGTTTTAATCTAAGCCTGTGCAAACAAGTCACTTTAGACTTTTCTAATTTGGATAGTCTATTCATTTCTAAAGTGAAAGTTACGGTCTGTTTAACAAAAATTGTAATCTTGGTGTGATTCTGGTCACATTAAATGGTAATTCATTACATAGTTAAACGTTTGCTAGCTGAGATCTTGTGGTTCTATGTCTAAATTCCAGCGTACTTTCTTAGCATTTGGCAACAACTCAATAGCAGGTTTGGCACTGGTTAATAACTTTTGCATCAATGAACGATGCTGAGTTTGCAGTAATAGTTGCCAACGGTATTTACCAGCCCGCTTGGCCAAAGGTGAAGGAGTAGGGCCTAACACCATGCAGGAATCATCGAACAGAGGGTGTGACTCTAACGTAAAGCGAACCTGACGCAGGAAGTCTTCAACTACCTCACTTTGGTTCGCCTCTGCTTTAAACAGAGTCAAGAAACTATAAGGCGGAAGCTGAGCCAATTTGCGTTCTTCCAGAGCAGTCATAGCAAAGTGGCGATAGTCTTTTTGAAGCAGGGCCTGCAGCAAGCTGTGCTCAGGATGGTGGGTTTGTA
This sequence comes from Vibrio sp. 1457, assembly GCF_033340195.1. NCBI lineage: Bacteria > Pseudomonadati > Pseudomonadota > Gammaproteobacteria > Vibrionales > Vibrionaceae > Vibrio > Vibrio sp. 1457. The sequence goes on along the minus strand of NZ_JAWOWA010000003.1, from coordinate 95,752 downwards.
GGATAACCTCGCCAGGTTTACTTGCGCGGCCGGCACGACCTGCGACTTGAATAAACAACTGCGCTAGTCGCTCGGAAGCGCGGAAGTCACTACTATAGAGAGAGCCATCAACATCCAAAAGAGCAACGAGCGTTACATTTGGAAAATGGTGCCCCTTAGCCAGCATTTGGGTGCCAATCAGAATTTGATGTTCACCTTTACGAATCGATTCAAGGGCATCTTCCAAACTACCTTTGCGACGTGTGCTGTCTCTGTCGATGCGAATGGCGTTGTATTCTGGAAATAACTGAGCCAATTGTTGTTCGAGTTGTTCCGTTCCTACGCCGACGGTAACCAATTGGGTTGAACCACACCCCTGACATTGATGAATCACCGGTTGTTGTGAGCCGCAGTGATGGCAGCGTATTTCGTTGCTGTAATGGTGGAACGTATAGTACGCATCACAGCGTTTACATTCTGCAATCCAACCGCATTCATGGCACATCAAAGCGGGCGAAAAGCCTCGGCGGTTAAGAAACAACATTACTTGATTGCCAGCTTTTAAATGCTTGCGCATCTCGGCAATCAGTTGGGCAGATAAGCCACTTTCTAAATACTGACCTTTTACATCTAACACTTTATTGGTGGTTGGCACGGCAGAGCCAGCTCGTTGGGTTAGTGTTAAATGGTGATACTTGCCTGACAAGGCATTGTGCAATGTCTCCAGTGCAGGTGTGGCTGAGCCCAGAACAATCGGAACTTGTTCTTTATGAGCGCGCATTACAGCAACATCGCGTGCATGATAACGCAAGCTATCTTGCTGTTTGTAAGAGGTGTCATGTTCCTCGTCCACAATGATAATCCCGAGATCAGCAAAAGGCGCGAGTAGGGCAGAGCGTGTGCCGATAATGATTCCGGCCGCTTTGTCGCGTGCAGAAAGCCACGCATTCAGACGCTCCGTCTCGTTTAACCCGGAGTGGATGACGTCAACTGGCACATTAAAACGGCGTTTAAAGCGGTTGATGGTTTGTGGTGTTAAGCCAATCTCTGGTACTAAAACCAAGGCTTGTTTACCTTTCTCTAAGACCGGCTTGATAAGGTTTAAGTAAACTTCTGTTTTACCAGAGCCAGTTACTCCCTCTAATAAATAGCAAGCAAAGCCTGTTTGGCTATTTACACTTGCAATAGCGAGTGCTTGTTCGTGGTTGAGCTTTGGCTTCTCGACGTCGCATTCAACGTGCTGTCCCCACTGGGTGATTACAGGCTTCTTCTCGATACGTTCAATCCAGCCTTTCTCTTCTAAAGACTTTAGTACTGTTGAGGCTATCTCTTGGTCGACAAATTCCTGGTGAGGCAAAGCGCCGTTAACCAACATTTGCAAGACCTTCTGTTGTTTGACTGCTCGACGATCAAGCCCTTGCATCAGCTTGTCTTTACCGGATTCGGTAATTTGCCACTCTTGTAGCGTCGCAAAATCTGCAGGCTTTCCTTTACGTAGAGCTGCTGGCATCGCATTGTGTAGCGTATCTCCAAGTGGGTATTGGTAGAACTGGCTGCACCAAGTCAGCAACGAATAAAGCTTTTCAGACCATATCGGCTGAGAATCAAGAACTGCTTTGATTGGCTTGAGTTGATCTTTGGGAAAGTCCGAGTGATTAACCATCGCGGTGACGATGCCAACTAACGTTTGGCGTCCAAAAGGTACGGAAACGCGTCCACCAATGATCGGAAACAGGTGCCCCGGAATGGCGTAATCAAATTGTTTGTCGAGCGGAACGGGTAATGCCACTCTAGCAATGGTTGGACGCATAAATTCTTAGCTATTAAAAAAGAGGGAAAGGAAATGAGAGTCTATTAAAATCGGTATGGAAATTCGAGTAAAGCAATGCGATTCAGCGTGAATCGTGCCTCTATGATTAGTCTGGCTAAAAAAGTGGCGAAAAAGTTGCCAAATGTGTTGATCCGAGCAATGTGATTCTTTACTATATCGCGCCTTGAGATATGGCTTCGGCAATTAGTTGATGCGGTATCCCATTTTATTATTAATTGCGTGTGGTGTGCGGCTTAGATTCGTATAGCGACACGGCCTACTATTGAGGTTATCCCATGAAAGCTGGTATCCACCCAGAATACAAAGCAGTAAAAGCGACTTGTTCTTGCGGCAACTCTTTTGAGTTCAACTCTACTCTAGGTAAAGAGTCTATCCACCTAGACGTATGTGACAAGTGTCACCCATTCTACACTGGTAAGCAACGTATCGTTGATACAGGCGGCCGTGTTGATCGCTTCAACAAGCGTTTCGGTGCACTATCAAGCGGTAAGAAATAATAGCAGCCGCTATTACGATTACAGTTTAGAAAAGGACGCTTCGGCGTCCTTTTTGTTTTAATGGCTACCAAGCGAAGAGGAATGTATGGGGTTTGGAATATTCCCGATTATTTTTCACTCAGCGCTTGCAACCTAAAGTGTGATCTGTATAATGCAGCGCACTGGTTAAGCCAGTTGTGAACCAATGAGCAGTGAGGAGCGAGCAAATCTAAGGATTTGTGAGGTAATGTATACTCAGCTTATGTTCGCGGTTAATACAATTAGCTATCTTTTCTTCGGAAAAACTATCCTCAAAGGTGACTTTGGCATATAGGGATAGTTAATCGAAAATTAACTGACAATGCGTCCTAATCTTGGATGCTACGGTTTCACATAAATCAATCGGCATTCTCTCGTCTTGACGAGTTTGAGTGGCGATATTGTTTGTGTAATTTATTAAATTTGGAGCTCTGTCTCATGCAGAACCAACGTATCCGTATCCGCCTAAAAGCTTTCGATTACAAACTAATCGATGCTTCTACAGCGGAAATCGTTGAAACAGCTAAGCGCACTGGCGCACAGGTTCGTGGTCCAATCCCACTGCCAACTCGTAAAGAGCGTTTCACAGTTCTTATCTCTCCACACGTTAACAAGAAAGCACGTGACCAGTACGAAATCCGTACTCACAAGCGTCTAATCGACATCGTTGAGCCAACAGACAAGACTGTTGATGCTCTAATGCGTCTAGACCTTGCTGCGGGCGTTGACGTTCAAATTAGCCTAGGTTAAGGGAGATTAGAAGTATGATTGGTCTAATCGGTCGTAAAGTGGGCATGACCCGCGTATTTACTGAAGAAGGCGTTTCTATCCCAGTAACAGTTGTTGAGGTTGAAGCTAACCGTGTTTCTCAAGTGAAAACTCTTGAAACTGACGGCTACGCAGCAATCCAGGTTACAGCTGGTTCTAAGAAAGCTAACCGTGTAAACAAAGCTGAAGCAGGTCACTTTGCTAAAGCTGGCGTTGAAGCTGGTCGCGGTCTTTGGGAATTCCGTTTAGAAAACGGCGAAGAGTTCGAAGTTGGTTCAGAACTAACTGTTGAACTATTCAACGAAACTAAGAAAGTAGACGTTACTGGTACATCTAAGGGTAAAGGTTTCCAAGGCGCTGTTAAGCGTTGGAACTTCCGTACTCAAGATATGACTCACGGTAACTCATTGTCTCACCGTGCTCCTGGTTCTATCGGTCAATGTCAGACTCCAGGTCGCGTATTTAAAGGCAAGAAAATGGCAGGTCACATGGGTGCTGAGCGTGTAACGACTCAAAACCTAGAGATCGTACGTGTTGACGCTGAGCGCAACCTGCTTCTTATTAAAGGTGCAGTCCCAGGCGCAACTGGCGGCAACGTGATCGTTAAACCAGCTGTTAAAGCATAACGTCTCAGGAGTAAGTAATGGAACTAATGGTTAAAGGTGCCGATGCACTAACTGTTTCCGAAACTACTTTCGGACGTGAGTTTAACGAAGCTCTTGTACACCAAGTAGTTGTTGCGTACGCAGCAGGTGCTCGTCAAGGTACTCGTGCTCAAAAAACACGTTCAGAAGTTTCTGGCGGTGGCGCTAAGCCATGGCGTCAAAAAGGTACTGGCCGTGCGCGTGCTGGTACAATCCGTAGCCCAATCTGGCGTACAGGTGGTGTTACTTTTGCTGCGAAACCACAAGATCACAGCCAAAAAGTAAACAAAAAAATGTACCGTGGTGCTATGAAGAGCATTCTTTCTGAGCTTGTTCGTCAAGAGCGTCTAATCGTTGTTGATAACTTCTCAGTTGAAGCACCAAAGACTAAAGAGCTAGTTGCTAAGCTTAAAGAGCTTGAGCTAACTGACGCTCTAATCGTGACTAGCGAAGTAGATGAGAATCTATTCCTAGCTGCTCGTAACCTATACAAAGTTGACGCACGTGATGTTGCTGGTATCGATCCAGTATCTCTAATCGCGTTTGACAAAGTTGTAATGACTGCAGAAGCAGTTAAGCAAGTAGAGGAAATGCTAGCATGATCACTGAAGAGCGTATCCTAAAAGTTCTACGTGCACCGCACATCTCTGAAAAAGCAACTATGGCAGCTGAGAAAGCGAACACTATCGTTTTCAAAGTAGCTAAAGATGCGACTAAAAAAGAGATCAAAGCAGCTGTAGAAAAGCTATTTGAAGTTGAAGTTAAGTCTGTAAATACTCTTATCACTAAGGGTAAGACCAAACGTCAAGGTCTACGCCAAGGTCGCCGCAGCGACGTTAAGAAAGCGTACGTTACTTTGAAAGAAGGTCAAGATCTTGACTTCGTTGGCGGCGCGGAATAACAGGAGTAGTTAAAAATGGCTATTGTTAAATGTAAGCCGACTTCCCCTGGTCGTCGTCACGTTGTTAAAGTTGTTAACGCTGACCTACACAAGGGCAAGCCATACGCACCTCTTCTAGAGAAAAACTCTAAGAACGGTGGTCGTAACAACAAGGGTCGTATCACAGTACGTCACATCGGCGGTGGTCACAAGCACCACTACCGTGTAGTTGACTTCAAACGTACTAAAGATGGTATTCCAGCGACAGTTGAGCGTCTTGAATACGATCCAAACCGTAGCGCAAACATTGCTCTAGTTCTTTACAAAGACGGTGAGCGTCGCTACATCCTAGCACCTAAAGGTGTTGTAGCTGGTGATGTTATTCAGTCTGGTGTTGATGCACCAATCAAAGCTGGTAACACTCTACCAATGCGTAATATCCCAGTAGGTTCAACAGTACATAACGTTGAACTTAAGCCTGGTAAAGGTGGTCAGCTAGCTCGTTCGGCTGGTGCTTACGCTCAAATCGTTGCTCGCGACGGTGCGTACGTAACTATCCGTCTACGTTCTGGCGAGATGCGCAAAGTTCTTTCTGAAGGCCGTGCAACAATCGGTGAAGTTGGTAACTCTGAGCACATGCTACGTGAACTTGGTAAAGCAGGTGCATCACGTCATCGCGGTATCCGTCCAACGGTTCGTGGTGTTGTAATGAACCCGATTGACCACCCACATGGTGGTGGTGAAGGTCGTACTTCTGGTGGTCGTCACCCAGTATCTCCTTGGGGTATGCCTACTAAAGGCTTCAAGACTCGTAAGAACAAACGCACTGACAAGTACATCGTACGTCGTCGTAACAAGTAATCTATATAAAGAGGAATCGCCATGCCACGTTCTCTCAAGAAAGGTCCTTTTATTGACCTACACTTGCTGAAGAAGGTAGAGAAAGCGGTGGAAAGCGGAGACAAAAAGCCTATTAAGACTTGGTCCCGTCGTTCAATGATCATCCCTACGATGATCGGTTTGACCATCGCTGTCCATAATGGTCGTCAGCACGTACCAGTATTTGTAACTGATGAAATGATCGGTCACAAACTGGGTGAATTCGCACCAACACGTACTTACCGCGGTCACGCTGCGGATAAGAAAGCTAAGAAGCGCTAAGGAGTAGATAATGGAAGCAATTGCTAAACATAACTTTGCTCGCATTTCGCCTCAGAAAGCTCGCTTAGTTGCGGATCTAATCCGTGGTAAATCTGTTGACCAAGCTCTAGAAATCCTAACGTTCAGCAACAAAAAAGCTGCTGCACTAGTTAAGAAAGTTCTAGAGTCTGCTATCGCTAACGCGGAGCACAACGAAGGTGCAGATATTGACGATCTGAATGTCGCAAAAATCTTTGTAGATGAAGGCCCAACCATGAAGCGTATTATGCCTCGTGCTAAAGGTCGTGCGGATCGTATCTTGAAGCGTTCAAGCCACATCACTGTTGTTGTAGCAGATCGCTAGAGACTAGGAGAGTAAGCAATGGGTCAAAAAGTACATCCAAATGGTATTCGTCTAGGCATCGTTAAGCCTTGGAATGCTACATGGTTTGCTAACACCAAAGATTTCGCTGACAACCTAGACGGCGACTTCAAGGTACGTCAGTTCCTTACAAGTGAACTGAAAAAAGCGTCTCTATCACGTATCGTTATCGAGCGTCCTGCTAAGAGCATCCGTGTGACTATTCACACTGCTCGTCCAGGCGTTGTTATCGGTAAGAAAGGTGAAGACGTTGAGAAGCTACGCGCAGCTGTAGCTAAAATTGCAGGTGTACCAGCGCAAATTAACATCGCTGAAGTACGTAAGCCTGAACTAGATGCGCAACTTGTTGGTGACAGCATCGCGTCTCAGCTAGAGCGTCGTGTTATGTTCCGTCGTGCTATGAAGCGCGCAGTACAAAACGCAATGCGCCTAGGCGCTAAAGGTATCAAAGTGGAAGTAAGCGGTCGTCTAGGCGGCGCTGAAATCGCACGTTCAGAGTGGTACCGTGAAGGCCGTGTGCCTCTACACACTCTACGTGCTGACATTGATTACGCAACTTCTTCGGCTCACACTCAATACGGTGTGATCGGCATTAAAACTTGGATCTTCAAAGGTGAAATCCTAGGTGGTATGCCAGCAGCTAACGCTGTAGAGCCTAAAGGCGACAAGCCTAAGAAGCAGCGTAAAGGCCGTAAGTAAGGAGTCGACAGATGCTACAACCTAAACGTACTAAGTTCCGTAAGGTTCAGACTGGTCGTAACCGTGGTCTAGCTAAAGGTACTGATGTAAGCTTCGGCGAATTCGGTCTTAAAGCTGTTGGCCGTGGTCGTCTAACTGCTCGTCAAATCGAAGCGGCACGTCGTGCAATGACACGTCACGTTAAGCGTCAAGGTAAAATCTGGATCCGTGTGTTCCCAGACAAACCAATCACAGAAAAACCACTTGAAGTTCGTCAAGGTAAGGGTAAAGGTAACGTTGAGTACTGGGTAGCCCAAATCCAACCTGGTAAGGTTATGTACGAAATGGGTGGTGTACCTGAAGAATTGGCACGTGAAGCGTTCCGTCTTGCGGCACGTAAACTGCCTTTCAAAACTACATTTGTAACTAAGCAGGTGATGTGATGAAAGCACAAGATCTACGCGAGAAAAGCGTTGAAGAGCTTAACGCTGAGCTAATGAATTTGCTACGCGAACAGTTCAACTTGCGCATGCAAGCTGCGACTGGTCAACTACAGCAAACTCATACTCTGAAAGCTGTACGCCGTGATATCGCACGTGTGAAAACTGTTTTGACTGAGAAGGCAGGCGCATAATGAGCGAAGTAAAACGTACTCAACAAGGTCGTGTTGTTAGCGACAAGATGGACAAGTCTATCACTGTTGCTATCGAACGTTTCGTAAAACACCCAATCTACGGTAAATACGTAAAACGTACGACTAAAGTACACGCACATGACGAGAACAACGAGTGTGGCCTAGGCGACACAGTTGAAATCGCAGAGTGTCGTCCACTGTCTAAGACTAAGTCTTGGACTTTGGTAAAAGTTCTAGAAAAGGCGAAGATTTAATCTCGTTAATTCTATGAAACTAAAGCGGCTCCAAAATATTTTTGGAGCCGTTTATTTTTTGACTACCCAATCACAAAAAAGGGTGGTACAATTCGCGTCCCTTTTAAAGAGGCAGCCCGACCCGTGATGGGTCTAGTTATTAATATTTAGCGGAGCACTAACATGATCCAAATGCAAAGTATGCTGGACGCAGCTGATAACTCAGGCGCACGCAGCGTAATGTGTATTAAGGTTCTGGGTGGCTCTCACCGCCGTTATGCACATATCGGTGACGTCATCAAAGTTACTGTGAAGGAAGCAATCCCTCGCGGTAAAGTTAAAAAAGGTGATGTTCTGAAGGCGGTGGTAGTGCGCACCCGTAAAGGCGTACGTCGTCCTGACGGTTCTGTCATTCGCTTCGACCGAAATGCTTGCGTATTGCTAAACGACAATACTGAGCAACCAATCGGTACACGTATCTTTGGTCCTGTGACACGCGAACTTCGTGGCGATAAGTTCATGAAGATCGTTTCACTGGCTCCAGAAGTTCTGTAAGGAGCACGTAGAAATGGCAGCTAAAATCCGTCGTAATGACGAAGTAATCGTTCTTGCTGGTAAAGACAAAGGCAAGAAAGGTAAAGTAACTAAGGTTCTAGCAACTGGTAAAGTTATCGTTGAAGGTATCAACCTAGTTAAGAAACATCAGAAACCTGTTCCAGCTATGGGTATCCAAGGCGGTATCGTAGAGCAAGAAGCAGCTATCGACGTTTCTAACGTGGCTATCTTTAACGCAGCTACTGGTAAAGCTGACCGTATCGGTTTCCGTTTTGAAGACGGCAAAAAAGTTCGTTTCTTCAAGTCTAACGGCGAAACCGTTTCTAACTAATAGAAGTAATTTGGAGTTCTACTATGGCGAAACTGCATGATTACTACAAGTCGTCTGTAGTCGCTGAACTGACCAAACAGTTCGGTTACACAAGCGTCATGCAAGTCCCTAGAATCGAGAAAATCACCCTAAACATGGGTGTTGGTGAAGCAATCAACGATAAGAAACTGCTAGAAAATGCAGCGTCTGATATGGCAACGATCTCTGGTCAAAAGCCACTTATCACAAAAGCGCGCAAATCTGTTGCAGGTTTCAAAATCCGTGAAGGCTACCCTATCGGTTGTAAAGTAACCTTGCGTGGCGAACGTATGTGGGATTTTCTTGAGCGTTTAATTAACATCGCTCTTCCACGTGTACGTGACTTCCGTGGTGTTAGCGCTAAGTCTTTTGACGGTCGCGGTAACTACAGCATGGGCGTTCGCGAGCAAATCATCTTCCCGGAAATCGACTTTGATAAAGTTGATCGAGTACGCGGTCTAGACATCACTATTACGACGTCTGCTGGTACTGATGAGGAAGGCCGTGCTCTGCTGGCTGCCTTTAACTTCCCATTCCGTAAGTAAGGTGAAGGGTTACTGTTATGGCTAAAAATTCAATGAAAGCACGTGAAGCAAAACGTGCGAAGCTAGTAGCTAAGTTCGCTGAAAAGCGTGCAGCGCTAAAAGCTATCATCAGCGATGTAAACGCATCTGAAGAAGATCGTTGGAACGCGGTTCTTACACTGCAATCTCTTCCACGTGATTCAAGTGCATCACGTCAGCGCAACCGTTGCAACCAAACTGGTCGTCCACACGGTTACCTACGTAAGTTCGGTCTAAGCCGTATTAAGGTTCGTGAAGCTTGCATGAAAGGCGAGATTCCGGGTCTTCGTAAGGCTAGCTGGTAATTGCCACTTAATCATTTGGAGTAAATCATATGAGCATGCAAGATCCGATTTCGGATATGCTGACCCGCGTTCGTAACGGTCAGGCAGCAAACAAAGTTGCTGTAAAAATGCCTTCTTCAAAGCTTAAAGTTGCAATTGCTGCACTACTAAAAGCTGAAGGTTACATCGTTGACTTCGCTGTTGAAGGCGAAGCAAAACCTGAGCTAGAAGTTACACTTAAGTACTTCCAAGCTAAACCAGTAATCGAGCAACTTAAACGTGTTTCTCGTCCAGGTCTACGTGTTTACAAGAAGAAAGATGAACTTCCTTCTGTAATGGGTGGTCTTGGTATTGCTATCGTTTCTACTTCCAAGGGTCTTATGTCAGACCGCGCTGCACGTAAAGCAGGTCTTGGTGGTGAAATCATCGCTTACGTAGCTTAATAAGGAGTAGACTATGTCTCGTGTTGCAAAAGCACCTGTCGCTATTCCAGCTGGCGTAGAGGTGAAACTAAACGGCCAAGAAATCACTGTAAAAGGTGCGAAAGGCGAACTAACTCGCGTTCTTAACAACGCAGTTGTAATCGCTCAGGAAGAAAATAACCTGACTTTCGGTCCTAAAGAAGGTGTTGCTAACGCATGGGCTCAAGCAGGTACTGCTCGCGCTCTAGTTAACAACATGGTTGTTGGTGTTACTGAAGGCTTTACTAAGAAGCTAACTCTTAAAGGTGTAGGTTACCGTGCTGCTATCAAAGGCAACGCTGTAGGTCTAACACTAGGCTTCTCACACCCAGTTGAGCACGAGTTGCCAGCGGGTATTAAAGCTGAATGTCCAAGCCAAACTGAAATCGTGATCACTGGTGCTGACAAGCAACTAGTTGGTCAAGTTGCGGCTGACATTCGTTCTTACCGTGAGCCTGAGCCATACAAAGGCAAAGGTGTTCGTTACGCAGATGAAAATGTGCGTACTAAAGAAGCTAAGAAGAAGTAAGGTAACACTATGGATAAGAAAGCATCTCGCATCCGTCGTGCTACACGTGCACGTCGTAAGATTGCAGAACTGGGTGCGACTCGCCTAGTTGTACACCGTACTCCTCGTCACGTGTACGCACAGGTTATCGCGGCTAACGGCTCTGAGGTTATCGCAGCAGCTTCTACTGTAGAAAAAGCGATCCGTGAGCAAGTGAAATACACTGGTAACGTTGATGCAGCTAAAGCAGTGGGTAAAGCTATTGCTGAGCGCGCTCTAGAGAAGGGCGTAACTGCAGTTGCATTTGATCGTTCTGGTTTCCAATACCACGGTCGAGTAGCGGCGCTAGCAGAATCTGCTCGCGAAGCTGGTCTGAAATTCTAAGGTAGGGTTGGAAGATGGCTAAAGAACAACAAGTTCAAGCGAATGATTTGCAAGAAAAGCTAATCGCAGTTAACCGTGTTTCTAAAACGGTTAAAGGTGGTCGAATCATGAGCTTCACTGCACTAACAGTAGTTGGTGACGGTAACGGTCGTGTAGGTTTCGGTTACGGCAAAGCTCGTGAAGTACCTGCAGCGATTCAAAAAGCAATGGAAAAAGCGCGTCGTAACATGACTACGATCGCTCTAAACGAAGGCACTCTTCACCACCCAGTGAAAGGTCGCCATTCGGGCTCTAAAGTTTACATGCAGCCTGCTGCAGAAGGTACTGGTGTTATCGCAGGTGGTGCGATGCGTGCAGTACTAGAAGTTGCTGGTGTACACAACGTACTATCTAAAGCGTACGGTTCTACGAACCCTATCAACATCGTTCGTGCAACGATCGATGCACTAGGTAGCATGAAGTCACCAGAAATGGTTGCTGCTAAACGTGGTCTAACTGTTGAATCTATTTCGGAGTAAGAACACCATGGCAACTATTAAAGTAACTCAAACTAAAAGCTCAATTGGTCGTCTGCCAAAGCACAAAGCTACTTTGCGCGGTCTAGGTCTTCGTAAAATCAACCACACAGTAGAACTTGAAGATACTCCGTGTATTCGCGGTATGATCAACAAGGTTTACTACATGGTTAAAGTTGAGGAGTAATCAGAATGCGTTTGAATACTCTAGCACCGGCTGCTGGCGCGAAAACTTCTGCGAAGCGAGTAGGTCGTGGTATCGGTTCAGGCCTAGGTAAAACTGGTGGCCGTGGTCACAAAGGTCAAAAATCACGTTCTGGCGGCAGTGTTCGTCCAGGTTTCGAAGGCGGTCAGATGCCTCTGAAACAACGTCTACCAAAATTCGGTTTCACTTCTCGTAAGAGCCTAGTGTCTGCTGAAGTTCGTCTAGCTGAGCTAGCGAAAGTTTCTGGTGACGTAGTTGATCTAAACAGTCTTAAAGCTGCTAACATCATCACTAAGAACATCGAATTTGTAAAAGTTGTTCTTTCTGGTGAAATCAACAAAGCAGTGACTGTTAAAGGTCTACGTGTGACTAAAGGCGCTAAAGCTGCAATCGAAGCTGCAGGCGGTAAAATCGAGGAATAATCTCGAGGAACGAGGTACAGATGGCTAAGAAACCAGGACAAGATTTTCGTAGTGCTCAGAGCGGCTTAAGTGAACTAAAGTCGCGCTTGTTATTCGTAATTGGTGCACTTTTAGTATTCCGAGCCGGCTCTTTTGTGCCGATTCCTGGTATTGACGCTGCTGTACTTGCCGATTTGTTCGAACAGCAAAAAGGTACCATCGTTGAAATGTTTAACATGTTCTCCGGTGGTGCTCTTGAGCGTGCATCTATATTAGCATTGGGCATCATGCCGTATATTTCGGCATCTATTGTTGTCCAATTGCTAACTGTAGTTCATCCAGCGTTAGCTGAACTCAAAAAAGAGGGTGAAGCAGGCCGTCGTAAGATAAGCCAATACACACGCTACGGCACGCTTGTACTTGCAACCTTCCAAGCTATAGGTATTGCAACTGGCCTACCAAACATGGTCGACAATCTGGTTGTTATCAACCAAACCATGTTTACGCTAATTGCTACCGTAAGTTTAGTAACCGGTACCATGTTCTTGATGTGGTTAGGTGAACAAATTACAGAGCGCGGAATTGGTAACGGTATTTCGATACTGATTTTTGCAGGTATTGTTGCTGGATTGCCTTCTGCAATCGGTCAAACAATCGAGCAAGCGCGTCAAGGTGAATTGCATGTACTTCTTCTGTTGCTAATCGCGGTATTAGCTTTTGCAGTAATTTACTTCGTTGTTTTCATGGAACGTGGTCAACGCCGAATCGTCGTTAACTATGCGAAACGTCAACAAGGTCGTAAAGTGTTTGCTGCGCAAAGCTCGCACTTGCCTCTTAAAATTAACATGGCAGGTGTAATTCCAGCGATTTTTGCATCAAGTATTATCTTGTTCCCAGGAACATTGGCTCAGTGGTTTGGTCAAAACGGTGAGAGCAGCGCGTTCGGTTGGTTAACTGACGTGTCTTTGGCTCTTAGCCCTGGTCAACCGTTGTATGTAATGCTTTATGCAGCAGCAATTATCTTCTTCTGTTTCTTCTACACGGCGTTGGTTTTCAACCCGCGTGAAACAGCAGATAACTTGAAGAAGTCTGGTGCATTCGTACCCGGTATCCGCCCAGGTGAGCAGACAGCGAAATACATTGATAAAGTAATGACACGTTTAACCCTTGCTGGTGCACTGTACATTACCTTTATCTGTCTGATTCCCGAGTTCATGATGGTCGCGTGGAACGTACGTTTCTACTTCGGCGGTACATCGCTACTAATCGTAGTTGTTGTAATTATGGACTTTATGGCACAGGTACAGACTCATCTGATGTCTCAACAGTATGATTCTGTGTTGAAGAAAGCGAATCTGAAAGGCTACGGCCGTTAATCCGGCGGTAGACTCAGTTTCATTTACGGAGTTTAGCAATGAAAGTTCGTGCTTCCGTTAAAAAAATCTGCCGTAACTGTAAAGTAATCAAGCGTAACGGTGTCGTTCGCGTGATTTGCAGTGAGCCAAAGCACAAACAGCGCCAAGGCTAATTAGCAGAAATTTTTACTTGAAAATGAAGGTTGGGTCGAGTATATTCCTCGGCCTACCTTTTGCGTGCAAAAGAAGTAGTATTCCGCAGCGTATCCATAACGGGCTTTGCTGCGGCTAATTCTTTTATAGAAACACTTAGGAGTGAATAATGGCCCGTATAGCAGGCATTAACATTCCTGATCAGAAACATGCAGTAATCGCTCTAACAGCGATCTACGGCATCGGTAAAACTCGCTCTCAAGCTATCCTAGCTGAAGTGGGTATTGCTGAAAATGTTAAGATCAGTGAACTAACTGAAGAGCAGATCGATCAACTGCGTGATGGTGTAGCTAAGTACACTGTAGAAGGTGATCTACGTCGTGAAGTATCTATGAACATCAAGCGTCTTATGGACCTTGGCTGTTACCGTGGTCTTCGTCATCGTCGCAGTCTACCACTACGTGGACAGCGTACTAAAACCAACGCTCGCACCCGCAAGGGTCCGCGTAAGCCGATCAAGAAATAATCGGGAAGGTAGAGTACAATGGCTAAACAACCAACTCGCGCTCGTAAGCGCGTACGCAAGCAAGTTGCAGATGGCGTTGCGCACATCCATGCTTCTTTCAATAACACAATCGTAACCATTACTGACCGTCAAGGTAACGCTCTTGCATGGGCTACTGCAGGTGGTTCTGGTTTCCGTGGTTCTCGTAAGTCTACTCCGTTCGCTGCACAGGTTGCTGCTGAGCGTTGTGCTGAAATGGCTAAAGAATACGGCCTAAAGAACTTGGAAGTTATGGTTAAGGGTCCTGGTCCAGGTCGCGAATCTACTGTTCGTGCACTAAACGCCGCTGGTTTCCGCATCACAAACATCGTTGATGCTACACCAATCCCTCATAACGGTTGTCGTCCACCTAAGAAACGTCGCGTATAACGTTTCTAGGACAATTGGAGAAGAATCATGGCAAGATATTTGGGTCCTAAGCTGAAGCTTAGCCGTCGTGAAGGCACTGACTTATTCCTTAAGTCTGGTGTTCGCGCGATCGATACCAAGTGTAAAATTGATAACGCACCAGGTGTACACGGCGCTCGTCGCGGTCGTCTATCTGAGTATGGCGTTCAGCTTCGTGAGAAGCAAAAAGTACGTCGTATGTACGGCGTTCTAGAAAAACAATTCCGTAACTACTACAAAGAAGCTGCTCGCCTAAAAGGCAACACTGGTGAAAACCTACTTCAGCTTCTTGAAGGTCGTCTTGATAACGTAGTTTACCGCATGGGCTTTGGCGCAACTCGCGCAGAAGCACGTCAGCTAGTTAGCCACAAAGCTATCCTAGTAAACGGTAAAGTTGTAAACGTTCCTTCTTTCAAAGTAGCGGCTAATGACGTTGTTTCTATTCGCGAGAAAGCTAAACAGCAAGCTCGTATCAAAGCAGCTCTAGAAGTTGCTGAACAACGTGAAAAACCAACTTGGATTGAAGTAGATGGTGGCAAGATGGAAGGTACATTCAAGCGTATGCCTGAGCGTTCTGATCTATCAGCTGACATCAACGAACAATTGATCGTCGAGCTTTACTCTAAGTAAGGTTTAAACTAAAGAGAGGACACAATGCAGGGTTCTGTAACAGAATTTCTTAAGCCACGTCTAGTTGACATCGAACAAATCAGCTCGACTCACGCAAAAGTAACTCTTGAGCCATTAGAGCGTGGCTTTGGTCATACTCTGGGTAATGCACTTCGCCGCATCCTTCTATCTTCTATGCCAGGTTGTGCTGTAACAGAAGTAGAAATTGAAGGCGTACTTCATGAGTACAGCACGAAAGAAGGCGTTCAAGAAGATATTCTTGAAATTCTTCTAAACCTTAAAGGTTTGGCTGTGCGCGTTGCCGAAGGCAAAGATGAAGTGTTCATTACTTTGAACAAATCAGGCTCGGGCCCTGTGGTTGCAGGTGACATCACCCATGATGGTGATGTAGAGATCGCTAACCCTGAACACGTAATTTGTCACCTAACGGATGACAACGCTGAGATCGCAATGCGTATCAAAGTTGAACGTGGTCGTGGTTATGTTCCAGCTTCTGCGCGTATCCATAACGAAGAAGACGAGCGTCCTATCGGTCGCCTACTAGTAGATGCTACTTACAGCCCAGTAGACAAAATTGCCTACGCTGTAGAAGCTGCTCGTGTAGAACAGCGTACTGATCTAGACAAGCTTGTTATCGATATGGAAACAAACGGTACTCTAGAACCTGAGGAAGCAATCCGTCGTGCAGCTACAATCCTAGCTGAACAATTGGATGCATTCGTAGATCTTCGTGATGTACGAGTTCCTGAGGAGAAGGAAGAGAAGCCAGAATTCGATCCGATCCTACTGCGTCCTGTAGACGATCTTGAACTAACAGTTCGCTCTGCTAACTGTCTGAAAGCAGAAGCGATTCACTACATCGGTGATCTAGTACAACGTACTGAGGTTGAGCTACTTAAAACGCCTAACCTTGGTAAAAAATCTCTTACTGAGATTAAAGACGTACTTGCGTCACGTGGTCTGTCTCTGGGCATGCGCCTAGAAAACTGGCCACCTGCATCAATCGCTGAAGATTAATCGATACTAGTTAGAAGGATTAGGTCATGCGCCATCGTAAGAGTGGTCGTCAACTCAACCGCAACAGCTCACATCGCAAAGCGATGTTCAGCAACATGGCTAGCTCTCTAGTACGTCATGAAGTTATCAAGACTACTTTGCCAAAAGCAAAAGAGCTACGTCGCGTAGTTGAGCCTTTGATTACACTAGCTAAGACTGACAGTGTTGCTAACCGTCGTCTAGCATTTGCACGTACTCGTGACAACGAAGTAGTTGCAAAACTATTTAACGAACTAGGTCCACGTTTTGCTGCTCGTCAGGGCGGTTACACTCGTATCCTAAAAGCTGGCTTCCGTGCTGGTGATAAAGCTCCAATGGCTTACATTGAGCTTGTAGATCGCCCAGCTGCTGAAGAAGCTGCTGAGTAATCAGTTCGTAAGAACGAGAAAGCCGAGCATTAGCTCGGCTTTTTTGTATCTGTAATTCAGTAAACCTTTATATCCAGCCTGCATTTATTTCAACCCATGCAGACTGGCAATTTAAAAAGTGATTATCACTTACGCTTATTTACTAGTATTCCACAACCCGCCCAACGAACTTAGAAGCCCTTCGCTAGCGCCTTGCTTGTTCAAGTAATCCAAGATGACTGGAGCAAACTGACTGATCATAGATGGGTCTAAACCTAACGTATCGAATGCACTTTTGACTGCACTGATATTCTCAATATTTCCTAGTAAGCTTTGTGCTCCTTGCAAGTTTGAAAGTCCAGGAATCAAAGACTGTAATTCACTACTATTTTCTTGCGAAAGCTGGCTTTGAGCCAAAGCGAGTAGCGCACCACTGCCTCCGGCTGCTTGCTCAGTGGATACTGGTAATTGGCTAGTTAGCATGTCTGTTAATGGAGATGACTCGGTGTTCAAGCTGCTGCCGACCATGTCCATCAGGCCACTTTCTTTACTTTTTTGAGTGACTGAATCTAAGAATGCGTGCGCACTACCAATGTTGATTGATAGGAGTGCTAGAGTTAGGAGTGTTTTACGCATAGTACCTCCAAAGGTTGAGCGTTTTTTAAAAGTGATTTTATTTTTAAAGGCTATCAGAGTGAAAGGTTCAGAGGTGAGAAAGTCTATTCAGTTTAGACAAAAAAACGGCGCTAGTGCGCCGTTTTATTTAATCATAATTGAAAATGGTTTCAATTAGATAATATCTAATAGTTCTACTTCGAAAACTAAAGCTGCAAATGGAGGGATAGCCGCACCAGCGCCACGCTCACCGTACGCAAGATCTTGTGGTACGTATAGCTTCCACTTAGAGCCAACAGGCATTAGTTGTAGTGCCTCTACCCAACCTTTGATTACACCTGTAACAGGGAATTCAGCAGGTTGACCGCGAGATACAGAGCTATCGAATACAGTACCGTCAGTTAGCTCACCGTGGTAGTGAACGCGAACTGAGCTTTCTGCTGTAGGAACTGCACCAGTACCTTCAGAAATGATTTCGTACTGAAGACCAGAGTCTAGAACGTTAACTTCAGGTCGTAGAGCGTTGTCTTTTAGGAACGCTTCGCCTTCTGCTGCCGCAATTTTTGCTGCTTCTTGGCGAGCTGTTTCTGCACGAGTGTGAAGTTCTTGTAGTGCTTTGTTGATTTCATCAATTTCGATTGATGGCATGTCACCAGTTAGTGCTGTTGCAATACCTGCTGCGATAGCATCAACGCTAAGACCTTCAAGACCAGAGCCTGCAAGTTGCTGACCCATTTGCAGACCAATGCCGTAGCTTGCTTTTTGTTCTGCAGTTTCAAATTTAATTTCAGACATGAATGTCGCTCTTATTAGGAGTGATAAAGGTAACAGGATATCAGTTTCGAGCTTAGGTTTAAATGATTGCGACTGAATGCTTAATTGAGGCGACCAGGTTGTGACTTATCTCTTACTCCAAGTGAAATTTCTGCTAATTTAATCCCAATTCCATTTTAGTTTGGTGAAAAACATATACTCTCCGCGTCGGTATTTTTATACTGGCCGTAGAAGTATTAAGGGACTCATTACAATGAATCGTCGCAGAAAGAAAAAGCAGCAAGTCGACTATGTCGAGTTGGTTAAACAAAAATTCGCTGCTATCGACTGGAAGCAGCCGTTCAACAAAGAGCAATGGTTGGAGCGTATACAGCCTGTTAAGCAGTTTTGGTTGCGCCTGCCTAAATTTCATCAGCGTGCTTTGATGGTCTTAGTGCCATTGATTCTGGTACTCCTTGTTATTCCTTTGCCTAATAAAACAGACCAGCCAGTTGAGCAGACTGAGGTCGATCATCAACGCGTAGCGATTGAGCTGAACGCGCAGAGTTTAAGCCAGCAGAGAACCTCTCAGAACTCTGGACCGAAATCTGAAGACTGGAAAGAGTACACGGTTAAAAATGGTGATACATTAGCGCAGGTTTTCAGAAGTAATCAGCTCTCTATGGCGGATCTTAGCGCTCTAGTCAAAATAGAAGGCAGTGATAAGCCGCTAAGCCAAATAAAGCAGGGACAGTTGATTCGCTTTAAGCTTAGTGACGAAGGCGAGTTAGATATGCTACAGCTGGAAAAAAGCGGGCGGTCCGTTATGTTTTTCCGTTTATCGGATGGGTCCTTTGGGCGTAACAAGTAAACGCTTCAAATGAAAAGACGCGAATATCGCGTCTTTTTAGTCGGTTTTTCATAGCGATTAGTTTTCATAGTAACCAATCGAATTGAAGCTTATAGCGCTACGGATTCTTTCCGCATATCCACATGAGGGATACCATCTTCAAGATAGCACTCTGAGATAACCTTGAATCCATGACTTGCATAAAACTGGATGAGGTGTTCTTGAGCACCTATATCTATTGTCTGTCCTGGCCATAATGTTTCGCATTGTGCCAAGGCCTTGTCCAATAACTTATGGCCTAAGCCACCGCCTCGCGCGGTCTGCTTTGTCACCACTCGACCAATACTCACATTGTCATACGAGGTGCCTGCGGGCAGTAATCGTGCGCAAGCAACCAGTTCATCACCGTGATAGCCTATTAGATGATAAACGCCTTCCAGTGTGTCCTTACCATCAAGTTCAGGGTAAGGGCAGGTTTGTTCAACAACGAATACATCCACACGCAATTTCATCATTTCATACAGCTGTGTGGTTGTTAGCTGAGCAAAGGGCAAAGTAATCCAAGTGAGCATGTTGTTATCCGTAATGAGAATAGAGTGACTGACTTTACTTTGTTTTGAGCTCATACTCATTAACAAAGGTTAATTAGCACTGGTTTTCCCACCAAATCTGGTGATAATGTGCCCTCTTTCCATCTCACCTGAGGATATCCCCGTGAGCAAACAAACATTCGATCAAGTTGGGCTGAACCCAGCGTTACTCGCCACACTTGATTCCCTGAACTATACCCACATGACGCCAATTCAAGCTTTGAGCTTGCCTGCAATCCTAAAACATCGTGATGTCATCGGGCAGGGTAAAACGGGCTCAGGTAAAACCGCTGTATTTGGTTTAGGGGTTTTATCGAACCTCAACGTCAAACGCTTTCGTGTCCAGTCATTAGTATTGTGTCCAACACGTGAGCTTGCAGATCAAGTAGCGAAGGAAATTCGTACTTTAGGTCGCGGCATTCATAATATTAAAGTGCTTACTCTCTGCGGTGGGATGCCAATGGGGCCACAAATTGGTTCGTTAGAGCATGGTGCGCATATCCTAGTTGGTACTCCTGGTCGTATTTTGGATCACCTTGAGAAAGGCCGAATTGATCTTAGCGAACTGAATACCTTGGTGCTAGATGAAGCTGATCGCATGTTGGACATGGGTTTCCAAGACGCATTAGATGCAATCATCGATGCAGCGCCAAAGCAGCGTCAAACTCTACTTTTCAGTGCTACTTTTCCAGAAAAAATTGAGCAAATTGCGCAGCGTATAATGCAGACACCGGAAGTGATTAAGGTGGAATCGACGCATGATACTTCAAGCATTGCGCAGTACTTCTATAAAGTTGAAGGCTCGGAAGCGCGTGATGAAGCATTGGCGAATTTGCTGCTGACTCACCAACCAGAGTCCGCGGTTGTTTTTTGTAATACCAAAAAAGAAGTGCAAAGTGTCGCAGATGAGTTGCATCACAAAGGATTCTGCGTTATTGATATCCATGGGGACTTAGAGCAGCGTGAACGCGACCAAGCATTGGTGCAGTTTGCTAACAAGAGTGTGTCTATCCTTGTTGCAACAGACGTTGCGGCGCGTGGTTTGGACGTTGATAATCTTGATGCTGTCTTTAACTTTGAGCTATCGCGCGATCCTGAGGTTCATGTGCACCGTATTGGTCGTACAGGTCGTGCGGGTAGTAAAGGTTTAGCGTTCAGCTTTTTTGGTGAGAAAGACGGTTTACGTGTAGCTCGTATTGAAGAATACCTAGAGATGGACGTGGTACCAGCAACATTGCCTGCCAAATCAAATCAGCAGCCATACCAAGCGAAGATGGTGACGATTAACATTGATGGCGGTAAGAAACAGAAAGTACGACCGGGTGATATTTTAGGTTGTTTGACAGGAAAAAATGGTATTCCAGGCTCTCAAGTCGGAAAGATTCACCTGTTCCCTGTGCGCGCTTATGTTGCCGTCGAAAAATCTGTGGCTAAAAAGGCTCTACAAACCATTAGTAACGGCAAGATGAAAGGGCGCCAGTTCCGGGCGCGAATTCTTAAATAGCTCAAATAGCAGAGAAAAAGCTCTTCGTTTGAAGAGCTTTTTTCTTTTTTGAGTTTATTTGAGAGTGTGATCTTTGGTTAAGCGTGCTTTGATTCGACTCAAACTGATTGGCGTAATGCCCAGGTAGGCCGCAATTTGACTATCGGTAATACGTTGCTTTAAATCTGGGTAATGAGCGCAAAATAATTGATATCGTTCCTCTGGAGAGTAGAGCAACATAAAGCGTTCTTTATTCTCTTTATTAACCAGTTGGTTTTCGAGTAGCTTTAAGTAAATGGCGTGCTTTTCTGCTCGCCAGTGATGCAACGTTTCAATTGGCAAGCAAAATAGCTGACAAGCGCTCAGCGTTTCCAATAAGTAAGGCGAAGGTTGGTCCTTTATTATGCTCTCAAACCCGATAACCCAGTCCTTCTCCCAATAAAATTCTTTACTGAATTCTTTGCCGTGCTCAGTGAGATAGCTTGCGTGACATAACCCCTCAATGATGAAGTAAAGGTGTGAGCTCAACTCTCCTTGGTGATTAAGAATGTGGCGTGTAGGCAGTTCGAGCAACTCACCATTTTCAATAAGTTGGTTTGCTTCTGTCTCTAAAAAGCCATGATTGACTAAGTCTGAAAAAAGATCGCTGTGCATGTGATAACTCGGAAACGGTTTTCTTTATTTTAACGGGTTTTATTGATAACAAAAAAGCGGCTCATGAGAGCCGCTTAGTGTTGCTGTCAAATCAACCTTATTTATTCAGATCGATTTGATAAATTGCGAAACCAATGTCGTCTGTTGACACGCGTTTCATTGGGTATTGTCCTTTCTCTTTGATGAACTGCGCCGCTTTATCGCTAGGGGAGGTTTCGAAACGAATATCTAGCTTGTTATCGGACTTAATCGGTGCGAAAGACCAGTTGTTGTCAGCGCTTGGTGTCACTTCTCCTTTTTCTTCACTCACGCGAGAAATATAAGTGGCGACGACAGAGCGGTTTTCATCTGGTGCGTCAAACGCAATGAAATCTGGGCCTGTACCAGGGAAAGTATTGCTATAAGCACGGTAGTTATTGGTTGCGATGATGAAATCTTGCTTCGGATTGAAAGGCTTACCGTTGAACGTCAGGTTCACAATACGCTGAGAATCTGGATTAATCACTTTACAATCCGCATCGTACTTCGGCGGTTGGGTAACGTCGATTTGGTAGTTAACCCCATCAATAACATCGAAGTTGTAAGTACGGAAATTATCCCAATCAATCAAAGATTGCGGTTTAGGATTGTTGATGTCGATGTGGTTGAATTGACCCGCACTGCACTCTAGCCATTCGCGAACTTCTTTACCTTTCACTTTCATCGCAACCAAGGTGTTTGGGTATAAGTAAAGATCGGCCGCATTACGAAAGGTGAGTTGACCGGATTCTACTTCTGTAAAGTTATTCGGATCGTTCTTACGACCGCCGACTTTAAATGGTGCTGCCGCACTCAGTACTGGAATGTCAGAAAGGTCTGGGTCGCCTTGAATAAAGCGTTCTACGTAGTCTTTCTGAGCAAGGTTAACGATTTGAATGGTGGGGTCGTCCTGCACTAATGCCAAGAAGCTGTACATGACATCATTTGCTTTGCCGATTGGTTGGTTTACAAATTCACGAGTGCCTTTGTGATCTTCTTCTAACGCTTTCACAATATCTTCATCGGCTTTAGCTAATGACTTCTTATTTACTTTATCGAAGATAGGGCGTGCTTCTGCTTGGCCTTCGATGACTTGCCATCTGCCGTCTTTCTCTTTCAGCATCAAATCCATCACACCTACGTGACTTCCCCAGCGGCCCGGCATCACGGACGTTACACCATTGATGGTCCCTTTATCTATATCAACACCAGGTAGATTTGCGAAGTCTTTCCCTGGGAAGACGGCGTGAGAGTGGCCAAAAGCAATCGCATCAATACCTTCAACTTCTGTGAGGTAGTAAACAGAGTTTTCTGCGCCTAGTTTGTATGGATCAGTAGAAATGCCCGAGTGTGGAATCGCCACAATCACGTCTGCGCCTTCTTTCTTCATTTGAGGAATCAGTTTCTCTGCTGTTTCCTTAATGTCTTTAGCAAAGACTTTGCCTTCTAAGTTCTTCTTATCCCACACCATAATTTGTGGTGGTACAAAGCCGATGTAACCCACTTTTATTTGATGCGCTTCGCCGTTTGTGTCTTTAAATGTGTGAGTTTTGATGAGGTAAGGCTTGAAGTAGTGCTCGCCTGTCTTCTTGTCGAAAACGTTAGCACTAACATAAGGGAAGTTCGCACCGTCGATAGAGTTTTTCAGGAACTCAAGGCCATAGTTGAACTCATGATTGCCAATGTTGCCCACATCGTAGTCTAGCTTGTTCATCGCTTTGTAGACTGGGTGCACGTCGTCGGGGTTAATCCCCTTTGCCGCCATGTAATCGCCCATTGGGCTGCCCTGAATTAAATCACCGTTATCTATTAGTACCGCGTTTTCTGCCTCGGACTTAGCTTGTTTCACTATTGTTGCTGCGCGACTTAAACCGATTTGCTGTGATGGTTGGTCTTTGTAGTAATCGTAATCCATTACGTTGGTGTGAATGTCGGTGGTTTCGATAATACGAAGCTTGATGGTATCGGCCATTGCTGGGCCAGCAAGCGTTAGCATGCCACTTAATACTGCGAGGGAAATAGGATGAACTGCCACTTTCATTTGGTGCTCCAATTCGATGATAAGGGGAAATCGCACTGCGTAATGTATCAAACACAGGTGCAACTCGATGATAAAGATACAGAAAACTGTGAACATTAATCAGTTTACTGAACCTTATTCATATTAACCGCCGACTTTTGCACGCTTTTGAATGAGACCAAACAAAAACTTCTTAGCAGATTTTTGAATAAAAAATGAAATTTTAGAATTTCAGGTAATATAAACGCCCCGCCATAATGCTTGCATAACGATATCAATGGACGATGAGCAAGCACATGGCAACGAACGATTCAGTCACTTCTTTTCCTAAACCAAAGCCCCGGTTAGTTTCTGACAACCCAGTCGCTGGTGTTACTCGTTTTGCAAAGCAATCGCTACAGCCTGGTGAAGTCGCCTTAGTAGGTGCAGGACCAGGCGATCCTGAACTTCTGACGGTGAAAGCACTGAACTGCTTGCAGCAAGCTGACGTGGTTTTGTACGACTACTTGGTGTCTGAAGAAATCATGGCATTGATTCCAAGCGATACGATTTTAGTGTGCGTTGGGAAGCGAGCTGGGCATCACAGTGTGCCGCAGGAGAAGACGAATCAGCTTTTGGTGGATTTTGCCAAGCAGGGCTACAAAGTAGTGCGCATTAAAGGTGGTGATCCGTTTGTATTCGGTCGTGGTGGTGAAGAGTTAGAAGTGCTTGCTGATGCTGGCATTCGTTTTCAAGTTGTCCCTGGCATTACCGCAGCAGCTGGCGCAACCGCTTATGCTGGTATTCCACTGACTCATCGTGAGTATGCGCAATCGGCCATCTTTGTGACTGGCCACTTGAAAGAAGAAAGTGATGAGATGGATTGGTCCACGTTGGCGCGTGGGAATCAGACTTTAGTGATCTACATGGGGCTGATGAAATCACACTATATTCAGAATCAACTCATTAAGCATGGCCGTTCAGCGTCGACTCCGATTGCCATTATTGAGCGTGGCACGCAGATTCAACAAAAAGTATTTACGGGAGAACTCTCCCAACTCTCTGATTTATCGAAGGAAGCACAGTCGCCATCTTTGATTGTTGTCGGAGAGGTAGTGCGACTGTCTCAAAAGTTAGACTGGTTTTTGTCTAGTACTGAATTCAACAAAAGTGCTATTGCCAACTCCATATAATTTCAGACCAAAGATTAGAGACGTAATGCGCCTTCAAGCTTAAAAAGGAAATACAAAACATGGACCAACAACGTTTAACTCACCTTAAACAACTCGAAGCGGAGAGTATCCACATCATCCGTGAAGTTGCGGCTGAGTTTGATAACCCAGTCATGATGTATTCGATTGGTAAAGACTCATCAGTGATGCTGCACCTTGCGCGTAAAGCTTTTTACCCAGGTAAGATTCCATTTCCATTGCTGCATGTCGACACCGATTGGAAGTTCCGCGAGATGATTGAATTTCGTGATCGCACCGCGGCCAAATACGGTTTTGAGCTTTTGGTACATAAGAATCCAGAAGGTCTAGCCATGGGCTGTAGTCCGTTTGTTCATGGTTCTTCTAAGCACACTGACATCATGAAGACTCAAGGCTTAAAACAAGCGCTGAACAAGTACGGTTTTGATGCGGCCTTTGGTGGTGCGCGCCGCGACGAAGAGAAATCACGGGCGAAAGAGCGCGTGTATTCATTCCGCGATAAGAACCATACATGGGACCCTAAAAACCAACGTCCTGAGCTATGGAAGACGTACAACGGTCAGGTCAATAAGGGTGAGAGCATTCGTGTATTCCCACTGTCTAACTGGACTGAGCTTGATATCTGGCAATACATCTATTTAGAAAACATCGAGATCGTGCCGCTTTACCTCGCGGACAAACGCCCAGTTGTTGAACGCGATGGCATGCTGATCATGGTTGATGATGATCGTATGGAGCTTCAACCGGGTGAAGTGATTGAAGAGAAGAGTGTGCGCTTCCGTACCCTTGGTTGTTATCCATTGACCGGGGCCATTGAGTCTGAAGCGAACACTTTAACTGGCATTATTGAAGAGATGCTGGTGGCAACGTCGAGTGAGCGCCAAGGCCGAGCGATCGACCACGATCAGTCAGGATCGATGGAGCTTAAGAAACGTCAAGGTTACTTCTAAAGGATCTAAGGAAAGATAATGAACAGTGCAGTTGAAGCTCAATTAGCCGAGCTTGGTATCGAAGGCTATTTAACACAACACCAGTACAAGTCGTTACTTAGATTCTTGACTTGTGGCTCGGTGGATGACGGTAAAAGTACATTAATCGGTCGCTTACTCCATGACTCAAAACAAATTTATGAAGATCAGCTAGCGGCAGTGCATTCAGACAGCCAACGTGTGGGTACCACGGGTGAAAAGCCCGACCTTGCGTTGTTGGTCGATGGCTTACAAGCTGAGCGAGAGCAGGGGATCACGATTGATGTGGCTTACCGCTATTTCTCGACGCAGAAACGTAAATTCATCATTGCAGATACTCCTGGACACGAGCAGTACACACGTAACATGGCTACAGGCGCATCGACATGTGACTTAGCTGTGATTCTGGTTGATGCACGTAAGGGCATTCTCGATCAAACTCGTCGTCACTCTTTCATTTCCAACCTGTTGGGTTTGAAGCACTTTGTTGTGGCGATCAACAAGATGGACTTAGTGGATTACTCCCAAGAGCGCTTTGAAGAGATCCGCGATGAGTATCTGAAGTTCTCTGAGAATCTGACAGGGGATATTGATATTCAAATCATCCCGATCTCAGCGCTTGAAGGGGACAATGTGGTGGATAAAGGCCAAAACCTGACTTGGTTTAAAGGCCCATCATTGCTTGAGCTTCTTGAAACGGTCGATGTGGATCAAGAAAAAGGCGCGGGTGAATTCCGCTTCCCTGTGCAATACGTTAATCGTCCTAACCTCGATTTCCGTGGTTTTGCGGGGACCATTTCTTCTGGTTCGATCAAAGTCGGTGATGCCATTAAAGCATTGCCATCGGGTAAAACGTCAACTGTGGCACGTATTGTGACCTTTGATGGTGATATTGAAGAAGCTCGTGCCGGATTAGCTGTCAGTCTGACGCTAAGCGATGAGATCGATATTAGCCGTGGCGATTTGATTGTTCTAGATAATGCTCAAGTGGAAACCACAAACCATTTGCTTGCCGATGTGGTGTGGATGACAGAGCAACCCCTGCAACCGGGTCGTGACTATGACATCAAAATCGCAGGTAAGAAAACCGTAGGTCATGTTGAAGCGATTGGTCATCAATATGACATTAATAATCTCTCGACTCATAGCTCGGCAGAGCTGCCATTGAATGGTATTGGTTTGTGTGAATGGTCTCTTAATGAGTCAGTCGCGCTGGACAATTATCAAGACTGTGCAGATACCGGTGGCTTTATCATTATCGATCGTCTGACGAACGTGACGGTTGGTGCCGGCATGGTTAAAGAGAGCCTCGCCGTGGTTGAGCGCGATTTGACGGACATCTCTGCGTTTGAAGTTGAGCTTAATGCGCTTGTCCGTAAACACTTCCCACACTGGGAAGCAAAAGACGTCAGCCAGTTTCTGAAAAAGTAACTGGCTCACCCAAGTACGATAATTTCAGACACTGTCTGCTGTTGTACTTGGGGCGTCGCTACCTAACTGAATTGCGAAATGTCGTTAGGTATTCTCCTAATACCAGAATGCTTCGGTGGAGCCCAAGAAAACCGAGCATTCTGATGTTCTTTTCGCTTGCGCTGATTTTTGTCTGTTTACTCGTTTGTCGGTGTCTCATGGATAAATGAGTCGTTGTTGTGCCCTTTGGGGCTATTTGGTAAGGAAAGGCTATGTGGGAACAAGGGTTTGTGTTAGCGATTTTGCTTGGCATTATCACTTGCTTGCTTGTCACGAAAATTAAGCCTAGTTACGTCTTTGCGGGTGCCGCTTTTATTGCATTCATGGCTGGGATGATGGATTCAGCCACTATCGCATCCAATTTTACCAACTCTTCATTGTTAACCCTGGTTCTATTGATTCTTGCATCCTGTGCTCTAGAAAAAACACTGCTGATCAGTTGGGTGAGCCGAAGTATCTCTGAGGGCCAGTTAGGCAGCGTGATTGCTAAGCTCGGTGTATCGACAGCCTTGCTCTCTTCATTTACGAATAATACCGCTGTGGTTGTCTCATTGATTGGGGCGATTAAGCGTAATCAGCAGCATGCACCTTCGAAATTACTTATTCCCTTGTCTTATGCCGCCATTTTTGGTGGCACGTTAACTTTGATTGGTACGTCGACTAACTTAATCATCAACAGCTTTGTCGAAGACGCAGGCTTACCGAGCCTGAGCTTTTTTACACCTACGATGATAGGTTTGGCTGTGCTGGTGGGAGGGATGCTGATTCTTATCCCGCTTAGCTACTTGCTACCGAATTATGATGATCAAAACCAAGAAGATTTACCTTACTTTCTTGAGTCTCGCGTTGAGCCAGGCTCACCGCTAGTTGGGCGTACGATCAGCGAGAATAATTTACGTGCGCTGCGCAAACTGTTTCTTGCAGAAGTGGTGCGCGATGGTGTTACTGTTTCTTCTGTGGGACCGGATTTTGTGCTCAATGCAAAAGACCGTCTGTTATTTTGTGGCGATGTTGAGAGCGTCGCTACCCTGCAAGAAATTCCGGGCCTCAAGTTGTTTGGTCAGCAGCACTTAAATGGGCAAAACTTTATCGAAGTTGTGGTGAGCTCGTCGGCGACATTTTGCTACAAAACCCTCAAAGAGAGCCGATTCCGCGACCGATTCGATGCCGTTGTTGTGGCGATTCGCCGAGGCCACGAACGCCTAGAGGGTGGCTTGGGTAGCATTACCTTAGCGCCAGGGGACACGTTAGTTCTGGTTCCAGGCAAGCGTTTTGAGTCTGAACGCCGAGCTCATCGTAAAGAGTTTGTCTTAGTGCATGACTTGGACTCTAGCGCTCGGCTTGATACGAATAAGTCTTCCATTGTATTACTGGGCTTTGCAGCCGTAATTGGATGCGCTCTATTAGAGTTAGTGCCAATTATTAAAGGTCTAGCTGCGTACCTTATCGCGCTTATTGCGTTTGGTATTGTGCAGATTTCAGAACTGCGCCGCCGTTTTCCGATCGATATCGTCGTGATTGTCGGTTCCGCTTTGTCTATTGCTCAACTGATGATCTCTTCTGGATTGTCAGAAAGAATGGGAGTGATGTTTATTGAAGCGTTTAATGGCTGGGGAGTATTTGGTGCCTTGGTGGCGACTTATATCATGACATTGGTACTCACTGAATTGGTGACAAACAATGCCGCGGCTGCGCTTTCTTTTCCTATCGGCTATAGCATGGCGGTGGGTTATGGCGTGGATCCGATGCCATTCATCATGGCGGTTTTGTTCGGCGCGAGTGCGAGCTTTATCTCTCCCTACGGTTACCAAACTAACCTGCTGGTGTACAGCGTAGGAAATTACAAATTGACCGACTACGTGAGAATTGGAGTGCCAATTTCGATTGTGTACTCTGTATTAGTACTTACTTTGATCCCGGTCTTTTTCCCGTTTTAATTCCGATATTTACAAGGATACGTTATGACTGCCGAAACGACGGTAAAAGATGAAAACATTGTTTGGCACCAGCATTCGGTTGATAAACAGTTTCGTGCTGAATTAAAGAAGCAAAAACCTGCCGTATTGTGGTTCACTGGTCTATCTGGAGCGGGTAAATCAACCGTAGCAGGGGCGTTGGAAAATCGCCTTGCAGCATTGGGTTACCACACCTATTTATTGGATGGTGACAATGTACGGCATGGTTTGTGTAGCGATTTAGGTTTTTCTGAACAGGACCGTCGCGAGAACATTCGTCGCATTGGTGAACTGGCGAAGTTGATGGCAGATGCGGGTTTAATTGTTCTGTCGGCGTTTATTTCACCGCATCGTGCAGAGCGGAAGTTAGTACGCGATTTATTGCCAGAAGGCGAGTTTATCGAAGTGTATGTCAATGCATCTCTAGAGGTTTGCGAAGGTCGAGATCCTAAGGGTTTATACCGTAAAGCCCGTGCGGGAGAGATTCCTAATTTCACTGGTATTGATTCGGAATATCAAGCGCCAGAGAACCCTGAAATCGATTTGCCCGCGGGAGAAAAGAGTGTCGATGAGCTGGTGGATTTGTGCTTAATCGATCTTAAACAACGCGGTGTGATCCGATAAAAAAGCATTTAGATCATAGGTGACCTAAAGCTCTTTGAGCAGCTTGATAAGTATTTGGATCATAGGTGATCAAATGCTTCTCAAGCTGGCTAGACGGTATGATGAACCGTACTTTTAGCTTCACTATGGACACTAAACCTATGATTTAACAGTGCAAGCATTTGATCGTAGTATTCGGCATGTGGTTTGTTACCGAGCAAGGTACAGAGCTCATTACCTGTGGGTGTGAATCGGTAATATAAAAGGCGGACACCTTTGCTGTTTACGTTCAGTGATAAGTTTTTACCTTGGTAGGTAAGGACCAACGGTGTCTCGATACTAATTTCGCCAGATTCAAGTTCGGCACTGTGCAGCAGCCCTAGTTCAATTAAGAGCAACAAGCTTGAATACGGCAGTTGAAAACTTCCCATATTTAGGCTGTTAGCGACGTCTCGCTTGCCGAAGCTAAATATGCCTCCTTGCGCTTTGTAACCAATCAGCAGTTTTCTGCTGTGATCCCCTCCAAAACTGCACGCTAAAGAGGCAGCTCTTTGCAGAGTTTGTGCTTCCTTTGGTGACATATCCTTGAGGGTTTTCAACGCTTTCATGGACGTTGAACCCGGGTTGGTCACTTCACGCTTCATCACTTGAGCCCATAGCTTTTGCATCGCGCTGTTATGGATGTCTTGAGCCATCTCAAAAAATCGATGCAACCAATCTTGGTCTGGCTCTCCCGCTGTCTCATCTCGGCATGAACTGTGCGCTAATTTTAAAATCTGTTCTAAGTTTTTTTGTCGCTGTTCTTGGCGTCGTTGCTCTCGCAATTGGGCTCTTTCAAACGCAGATTTGGCTGGCGGTTCGGTTTGCAGTAAGGCGTCAAGACCGTGTATTTGGGCTATGGTTTTTACCTTACTAGCACTGTCTTTTATGTAGCCTTGTTTCTTTTCTTGTTGCGTATTTTTTTTTGTGTCTGACTGATGTTCGATGACAACAGGTTGCTTTGTCGGGTCTGCCATTCGTTTTCCTACCAAGAACTGCGCGGTTCGCACGTTTAAATTTACACCTTATCTGACCAAGCGACCAGACAGGAGTTCTCAGTTTTTGAACGAATAGGGCTATTCAAAATGATAATGAGTTGTTAAAATTGTTATCGTTATTTTGGAGGGGCTATGAAGTTCTCAGAAGCAGGTAAACTCAAAAAGCACCTGTCGATAGCGTTTCTTTTGGTTATTTATGTGGGCGTGTTAGCGTATTTATCTCGTTATATCGTGTAGCACAAAGCTAAAAAAGGCGCCAGTGTGACGCCTTAGGTGTAGCGAGGCTTATCGACGACTTAAATTACATATCGTCGTAGGCTTCTATTTCTGATCCCTCAATAACGTAAGCCGTTTCTGCCAGTTCGTGGTTTATCGTCTCGGTTTTCAACGTTCCAACCACATATATAACATCCCACAACTCTTGAACAGGCGCGCCTTTCGGAAACTTCACGTAAATGATCTGGTTTGGAGGCGGTGGTGGCACGTGAATACAAGCTCCAAAATATGGCACCAATAAAAATTCGGTGACGGTATCGGCATCACCTTCAAGTGGGATAACAAACCCCGGAATTTTAACTTGGCTTCCGTTCAGTTCTGGTCGAACGTTACCAATCTTGGACTGCTGGGCTGCGCCACCACTGTGATCAGATGCGGGCATGCCTATACTGTCGAACAATTTACGCTCTTTTTCTGGAACAAGGTCAATCCAGTCAAGCTTTAATGGTTCTTCGCTGGCCATAACAGGCGCTGTGAATGCGACGACCAGCAAGCAACTTGCGAGTATTTTTTTCCACATTTTATTAAATCCTTATTGTCATTCCGTCACTCAGTGACTGTCGGTAGGCGCGGAGTGCGGGAATGAAACCAATCACAATACCAGCGCATTGTACGAAACCTAATAGCATCCACTCATAAGTAGATAAGATGCTTAAGGTGAGATGTATTCCATAGTGCTGTTGGATGATCGGCTGCGCGATAGTAAGAATGGCATACAGCCCAGTAACGCCAGTAATAATACCAGCAGCAGTGAGCAAGCTGGCTTCACTAATTAATAGTGAGAAAACATGACGAGGCCTTGCTCCCATGGCTCGCAAAATCGCCATTTCACGGCGGCGTTCCTGTAGGCTAGTTAATAGACTGCTTAACATACCTAACAACCCTGCGATCACGACAAAACCAGATACTGCCATTAGGGCTTGCTCTGCAACCGACATCATTCCCCATAACTCATGCAACGCAACGCCGGGCATAATGGCGCTGAGCGGCTCTTTGGGGTAGGTGTTAATTTGTCTTTGCAGGGCGAAAGTTTGAATACGAGATTTCAAACCAACGAGCATAGCGGTAATTTGTTTGGGCTGAAAGTCTCTGTTTTTGAGATCTTGTGCCTTGGGTGTCGGGCCCAAACGCGCACCACTTTCCCATCCGACGTGAATGGCTTCGATGGCTTCCAATGATACATGGACAGTTTTGTCGACTGGTGTTCCTGTAGGTGCAAGGATACCGACAACTTTAAATGGCAGATTGTCATGACGGCTAAAGCCAACGTCGCTAATGCCGTGGGCAATGATGATTTCGCTACCGATATCATAACCAAGTTGTTTAGCGACATCAGAACCTAGCACGGTTTCAAATAAACCATTGAATTCTCTGCCCTTGCTAAATGTTAGTGGTTGCTTACTTCCAAACTTGTAATGCTCAAAGTAACTGTGATTGGTTCCCATAACTCGGAAGCCTTTATGCGAGTCGCCAAGCGAGATTGGAATAGCCCAATCGACTGAACGATGATTGGCAAACTCTTGGTAGCTTTTCCAATCGATGTTGTTGGTCGCATTACCAATACGAAACACAGAATAGAGCAATAGGTTCACTTGCCCAGAGCGTCCACCAATAATGAGGTCAGTGCCTGAAATTGTATTGGCGAAGCTATCCTTCGCTTGAGTTCGGATACGCTCGACGCCCAAGAGGAGTACCACTGAAATCGCAACGGTCATGATGGTTAGAATTGCCGTCGCTTTGCGGTTCATCAAGCTTTTCCAGGCGAGCTTTACAACAGCACTCATGATATGGCTCCTAGGCTAGATACTTGATTAATGTCGGGTAGATTGAGCGTGCGATCGAATAAGGGTTCGAGTGTTGGGTCGTGGCTAACGAATACCAGTGTGGCATTGGCTTGATTCGCTTGCTCCATAAGGAGCTCAATAAATGCTTTACGATTGTCATAGTCTAAAGCTGAGGTTGGTTCGTCAGCGATCACTAACTCTGGATGTCCTATCAGAGCTCGAGCCGCAGCCACACGTTGTTGTTGACCAATACTCAATTCAGAGACAGGGCGTGTATGAAGCTCGTTTGGCAAGTGCAGTCGTTCTAGTAGGGCCTGAGCCTGTTCATTTAATGTTTGAGATGAGGCACCTAAATGGGCACGGTCACGTCGTATTTTACTGAACTGACATGGCAATAATACGTTTTCAAGTACGTTAAGGTACGGCAATAAATTGAACTGTTGAAAGATGTAGCCAATATGATTGGCGCGAAAGCGGTCTCTCTGACTGGCACTTAAACTAGCAAGGTCAGTATCGAGTACAGATAGAGAGCCTGAAGTTAATGTGTTAATCCCCGTCAACAAAGCGAGCAAGGTCGATTTACCGCAGCCACTTGGACCTTTGATAAACACATGCTCGCCTTGTGTAATGTGTAATTTGGGGATGTGGATGGTTGGGTTGGTTGAACCGGGCCAGAAAAATTGGGCATCCTCTAGCTCGACAACATTTGGTGTGGTTTCAGTCATATTAAATCACCAAAGCTGTGGCGTGTAAGTGGGTACTCACACGCCACTCGTGTTATTTGATTACGATTTGGGTGTTATCTTTGCTTAATTTAATTGCTGATTGCATGGTATCAGTGAATATATTGACGCTGATGGACTCTGTAGTTGGGAATTGGTTAAACCAATCGGTTTGGATTTGGCTAAGCTGATTAACTTGTTCGCAATTGAAGCGATATTGCACCGAAAACTCACCGTGACCGCCATGATCGTGCGCCTCATCATGATCGTCATGGTGGTCATGTTTATCATGATGTTCATTATGATCATGGTGTTCGTGTCCTTCATGATCGTGATGTGCATGGTCATCATGGTCGTGCTCACTATGATCATGTTCCTCATGAGTTTCGCTTAGGTTGTGGCTCACGTAAGCTTCTTCAACATTACAATCAGCTTGTGAGTTAATAGCGAACAATGCGTTGCTGTCTTCGAGTGTAGCGACGGCTTGTTTAAGCGCTTGCTCTTGTTGTGCGTTTTCTGGAGCATGTTCGAAACCCACAACATCAGCTCCAGGAGCTGTGATCTCTACTAACAGATCTTTGCCATCTTGGGCGATATTAAACTCGACGTGACCATGCACATGAGCACCATGCTGGCGGTATTCGTTTGCATTCGCTGCTGTCGATAAAGTGAGGCCAATAGCAAGGGCTAAAACGTGTTTTGATGACATTGTATTTTTCCTAATTTTACTGGCATTAACCAAAGGCGGTATTGCTCAGATTCGAGTTTCACTAAGTTATTGTTCCTGACACACTAGGTGCGGAAATGAACTCAATAATTTTGAGTGTGGAATAGTTTGGAAATTAAGCAAAATAAGGAGGGGCACGAGCAGCGCCAAGAACTTCTTCGCCGTACACGAGATGCAAAAAAACATGATGATGCTGGGCGCGCGTAAAAGTCGGTGTAGAGAGGGTAGGTTGTACCTTTGCTATACCGTGCTGAACACCAGAAAATAATTGGCAATGATGATGGGTATGATGGTCGGGCGTCAGATCGACTTGATGGAGTACAACCGCAAAGTTCCAAGCGATCAGCAACGCAACACTGAAAAATAAAGCAGTGCGATACCAATATCTTAGTGTTTTTTGCTGGTGGTGGTACATCTGAGCTCCTCTTACCGACTGTTATAATATAACACCCATAATGAATAAAAGTTCACTCTTTTGTTGGCTAGCAGAAAAATTTAACTCCACACATACGTGCCGAAAAATATTGGTAATACTCTCTGTGGAAGTGTCGCACTTATAAAGAGCAGAGTTGTCACTGCCCATGCTTCTAATCAAATTCATATAGCTCCTTACAACAAGAACAAGGAGCCATTCAATGAAGCTAGATGTTCTGTTTAATAAGCTCAATGACTTTTGTTATCTCATCTTGCTCAAGTGCGCCCTCTTTGACAAACAGAACTTTGCCCGTTTTGTCTTGAACAATAATGGCCGAGCTTTCTTCTTTCAGGTCCCAAGTATTGGCAACTACGCCATTTTCATCAAGAACCATGGATGACCAAGGAAACTCTTTTTTGCTGTCTTGAGCTGAAGACTTCACGAAAGAGCCTGTCCCCCAAATTGCATCATCTTGGTTGATGATAGTCGTCGTCTGGTAGCTTTCTTGTGGAAAATTTGCCGCTGTTATTGCCGACATTAAAGGGGCATTCATCTCTTTTGAACTGCTACGGCCTGCGATGGCTTGAATAACACGAACTTTGCCTTGCATATGTTGAGTTGCCCAGGGTTGGTATGCAACGCCTTCGCCTTGTAAAACAATCTCGCCGTAAGCGGCAACATTGACAGGAGGAACGCTTTTACCCACTGACAAGTTGTGTGCAAAGGTCAAGCTTGGCGTTAAGGCCAATAGCAGAGGTAGGAGAGTCTTAGTTTTCATATTGTTATATTCCGTACGAGGTTTGGAAGCTTCCAGTATATATCCAGATCTTAGAAATTTGTAGGACCGTTGATAACATTTATTTAACGTATGGAGTGGTGTAATCTTGCGTTATATTTAGAATTTGCTAAAATGATTTCCGTCGCAAATTGCGCATTAAGATTGCAGAGGAAAAATAAGCAATCCGTGTTTTCTCAAAGGAATTGAGGTGAGTTATGCTACGTGAGTTTGCTGTATATCGACCATTACAAGTGGCCCGTTTTGTTAAAACGTTGTTCAAAGGTCAATTTTTTATTGTTGGGGTTGGCTGTTTTCAGTTCGACAATGGCAAAGTGTTACTACCTGACGTCAACGATCATAAAAGGCTCACCATCTTTAAAGAAGTAAACCAAGTGATAGCATCATTATCGGCTTAGTTAGCTTGGTACCCACTTAGATTTAGAAAAGAGCGACCATATCGGTCGCTCTTTTTGTTGCTGGTTAGGTTTATCCTTGGAGGCTTGGTGGGAAGCAAACTCCCGTTCCTCCGATGCCACAGTAACCATCAGGGTTTTTCGCCAAATATTGCTGGTGGTAGGTTTCCGCAAAGTAATACGGACCTGCTGGTTGTATTTCGGTGGTGATGTTCGCGCGCTGCTCTTCTTGCAGTGCTTGCTGATACAAGAGTTTCGATTTCTCTGCGCTCTCGAGCTGCTCCGTCGAATAAGTGTAAATTGCAGAACGATATTGAGTACCTAAGTCGTTACCTTGACGCATTCCCTGAGTTGGGTCGTGTTTTTCCCAAAAAACAGCCAGTAGCTTTTCTAATGAGATGACGCGTTCATCGAAAACGACTCGTACGACTTCTGTATGACCCGTTTTACCCGTACAGACTTCTTCATACGTGGGATTGGGTGTGTAACCCCCAGCGTAACCGACCGAAGTAGATACAACGCCGTCGAGTTGCCAAAATACGCGCTCAGCGCCCCAAAAACAGCCCATTCCGAGCAAGATCTGCTGTTGGTGTGACGTCAGAGGCGCCTTTAGGTTAGATTTATTTACAAAATGATGATCGTCAATCTGCATTGGTTGATCTCTACCTGGCAAGGCATCTTCTATACTGATCAATGTTTGTTTGTTGAGCATGGTATTTGTCCTTCAATACGTGTCTTAAATTTGCGAACTTTTTCATTTCGTCTGTATCTGATGCTGTGATGACATAGACCGCGTTAAACCTATTAATATTACAGACTTAGAATCTAATTGGCGTTATCATTATTTACGTTTACTTAACCTCATTCAGCCATAAAAGCATGATAAAAAAAGCTCTCCCCACCATTGTTGGCCTGTTTGCCTTTTCTCATGGTGCCTATGCCGATGTTTCTTTGACTTTGAAAGGCATTGATGGCGCTTTAGAAGAGAATGTCAGTGCGTATCTATCATCTATTCCAGAGAAGGATTACTCCACTTCTCTGCGTTTTCAAGCGAGATTAGATCAAAGTATCACTGAAGCGCTTAACGCGCTTGGGTATTATCATGCAAAAATTTCATACTCTATTCCTGAAGCGAATGATGAGTTAATTGTGCTCATCAAGCCGGGCTTGCCAGTGAAAGTGAAAGTCATGGATGTGGTCATCACTGGAGAGGCCAAGGACGATGAAGAATTTGCAAAACTTATTGAGCGCTCTCCGCTCAAAGTTGGCCAAGTTTTGAATCAAGGCCAATACGACAGCCTTAAGTCAGGCATTCGTAACTTGGCGCTTCAGCGTGGTTACTTCAATGGTGAGTTTACGCTAAGTCGATTAGAGGTTATCCCTGATCTGAACGAAGCTAATGTCCGTTTGCACTACAGCAGTGGAATACGTTTCAATTTTGGCGACGTTTCTTTTATTGGCAACCACATCTGGGAAGACCGTGTCGCATCACTACAACCTTTTAAAGAAGGGGACCCATACAACGTTTCGAAGCTGGGCGAGTTTAACCAGAAGCTATCAAATACGGAGTGGTTTTCCTCAGTTTTTGTTGAGCCTGAATTGGATAGGCTTGATGATGGCCGAGACTTGCCAATTAAAGTGTCTTTATCTCCTGCTTCGAAGAATCAGATCGAGACGGGTATTGGTTACTCAACGGATGTTGGCGTTCGAGGAACGTTGAAGTGGAAGAAACCTTGGGTGAGCTCCCGAGGACACAGTTTCAACACTGCTTTATCCCTATCTAAGCCAGAGCAAACCGTGACTGCTTCTTACAAAATTCCTTTAGAAGATGTCGCTAACGATTATTATCAAGTTCAATATGGGCTTAAAAACCTAGACAACCGTGACACGCAGAGTATCGAGTCTAACCTTGCAGTGGAGCGTCATTGGTTAGCAGACGGTGGTTGGCATAATACCGTTTATGTTCGTCATTTGTACGAGAGCTTTACGCAAGGTTTACAAGATGATGAATTCAACTTCGTACTTCCAGGTGCGACATTTTCTCGGACTAGGGTTCGAGGGGGCAATATGCCAATGTGGGGAGACAAGCAAAGCATCACTATTGAGTATGGTGATACCGCTATGCTTTCTGAAACTAGAGTGCTCCGCTTAATTGGCTCGACATCTTGGATTCGTGGTATTGGAGAGAATCATCGTGGTTTGTTCCGCTTAGAAGGTGGTGCGAATATTACCGATGAACTTGAAAAACTATCACCGTCGCTGCGTTTCTTCGCTGGTGGTGACAATAATATTCGTGGTTACGGCTATGAATCTATTTCACCTGTGGATGAGAGTGGTGCTTTGACGGGTGGTAAATACATTGTTAGCAGTACATTAGAATATCAATATCGTGTTTATGGAAACTGGTGGGCTGCAACGTTTTACGATATTGGTGATGCGTTTAATGAAACACCAGATTGGAAATCAGGTGCTGGTGTTGGTATCCGCTGGGCGTCTCCGGTGGGCCCTGTTAGTTTTGATTTTGCATGGGGGTTGGATGCAAAACCAGAACGAGAGTTTCGTATCCACTTCTCATTGGGGCCTGAGCTATGATCAAAATGATGTTTAAGTGGACCAAATGGCTGTCGCTCAGTTTGATTGGTCTATTGCTGTTGCTCATCATTATTGTCGCGACAGTTTTATTTACCCACCCAGGCCTCAAATTTGCCTTGTGGGGAGCCGAAAAAGCACTACCACAATTGCAGATTGAAAAAGTGCAGGGTTCATTGTTTCCTCGCTTCGAACTGCATAACGTCAGTTTTTTCGATGAGTCTTTGAATATCGACGCCAAAGTCGAGCGTTTAGCATTGGCAGTGAACTTCCGCTGTTTCTTTGACCCTAAGGTCTGTGTCGATGAGTTAAGACTGCAGGGGCTTGACTTTAAGATGCCAGAGCTACCGCCAGCAAGCGAGGAGCAAGAGGAAACACCACCACTGCGTTCTATCAGTACGCCAGTGCCAATTTTTGTTAATAAAGTCAGCTTTAATGACATCAATGTCAATGTGCTGGGCAATCAAATTGATTGGCAAACATTCTCGACAGCTTTGTCGATGCAGGGTGATCGTTTGGTGATCGCACCTACCGCGTTGAAAGACATTAATGTGGCTTTAGCACCAAGTGAGGCTGAACCTGAAGCGGCTGCCGAGGAGCCGAAAGAAACTGACGTTACGCCGCAAGATATTGTGTTACCCGAAGTATGGATTCCACTGACGGTTGAAGCGCGTCGTCTTGATATTCACAATTTCAAACTGGCGGGTGAAACGCCAGTGATCGTCAATCATCTTGGTTTGGTTGCAAGAGCAGGCGGTGAACGTGTTGATGTCAAAACGTTAGAGCTCGACATGCCAGAAGTGGAAGGCAAGTTGAGCACACAAGTGACGCTTTCTTCTAATTACCCTATCAAAGCGCAACTGGACGCGTTAGTGAAGCAAGCGGATGCGAAGGGACAAAAACTGTCGCTTTCGGTCTCGGGTTCGGTTGGTGATTTGTCACTAAATGCTACGCTTTCTGAGCTTGTACAAGCGGAGATCAAAGGTGATATTCAACTGCTTAAAACGCAGTTACCGTTTGATGTCGAGATTAAAAATGTACAGGCGCAATGGCCGCTATTTGGACAAAGCGATTACCAGGTTTCTGTACCAAGCTTGGCGGCAAAAGGCTCACTTGATGGCTACGAAGTCGCATTAGAAACCAAAGCTTCGGGCAAAGATATTCCCGCCGTTGATGTCGCACTAAACGGCAAAGGTACGTTAGAGCAAATTGACCTCGAAAGCCTTGTAGTGAAAACCCTGGGAGGCGAACTCTCTGGGAAAGTCATGGCCAATTGGGCCGCGCCAATCAACTGGCAAGCTGACTTGAACCTGAAAAATATTCAACCAGGTTTACAATGGAAAGAAGCTGAAGGGGATATCAGCGGTAACCTTTCGACTTCGGGATCGTTAACAGAACAAGGCGGTTGGCAAGTCAGTTTGCCTAAGTTAGACATCGACGGCATTTTGCGAGGGTATCCGCTGAATGTTGAAGGGCAACTTGAAGCGTCTGATAAGAACGGCAAAGGCGAAGACATCCAACTTACCACTCAGGGTCTAGCGCTTTCTCATGGTCCAAACCAACTCAGTGCAAAGGGTAAGATAGATAAGCAAATTCTGATGGATGTTGAGGTTAACTTCCCTGATTTTGCGAAAAGTGTTCCGGATCTTGCAGGTAAAATGCAAGGTAAAGTCGCACTACGTGGTAGCTTGAAAGAACCAGACATCAATCTTGATCTCGCTTTAAATCAGATAAACTGGCAGCAACAGGCGAACGTAGAAACGATCACCTTAAAGGGTGATGTGAAGCCTCTGCCAGCACCAAAAGCGAACATAAGCCTAATTGCGAACAACATTACCTATGACGACATAAAAGTTGATAGTGCTGACCTTGAAGTCTCTGGGGATGAAAAACTGCATCAACTGACGCTCGATGTAGTGTCTGACCTGGTGTCGACCAGTTTAGAAATTGAAGGGACATTCCAGCAGAAACCAGAAATGATTTGGAATGGGGCGCTGCGCCGCTTGATGCTGAGCTCGCAACAAGGCCCGTGGGCGTTGCAAAAATCGACCGCGGTGAAGGTCAATATCGACAAACAGATCGCGAACGTTCAAGCGCATTGTTGGTTGCAAGCGGAGTCGAGCGTATGTCTAACCGAAGACATTAGTGTCGGTAAGAGTGGCCAGGCGAAGTTAGCCATCAATGATTTTGATTTTGACCAAATCAAACAATTCCTGCCGCCAGAAACCAAGCTGCAAGGCTCGGTTAATGCACAGGCTTTTGCTAAATGGGCACCAGAGAAAAAGCCTGAAGTAACCTTAAGTGTCAATATGCCAAAAGGCCAAGTTGAACAAGCGCTTGAACAGCCAATTAAAGTCGGTTGGGAAAGCTTCAACTTTAAAGCAGCATTAGCGAAAGACAAGCTTGATGCCGAGTGGCTATTTGATGTGAAAGATAACGGTGACTTGTCTGGTAAGGTTTCTTTACTGAATGTCTCGTCTGAAAAGCCCACTATTGATGGTAAGGTTTCACTCTCTACGTTCCACTTGGACTTCTTGGCACCGTTGATTGGTGAGTACAGCTTGTTTAAAGCAAACATGAATACTGACCTAGCGATATCAGGTGACGTTATGCATCCGAAGGTGAACGGTCAGTTCTTGATTGACCAAATGAAGCTACAGGGTGAAGTCACACCGATAGATATAAACTCAGGGCAGGTCGTCATCAACTTTAAAGGTCATCAAGCGGACTTGAATGCCGGAATTTTAACCCCGGATGGTGAGTTGAACGTTACCGGTGATGCCGACTGGCAGGACTTACAGAACTGGCGCACTAAAGCGCGTGTATTTGCTAAAGAGCTCAATGTTGATTTGCCTCCAATGGTAAAAATCAAGGTTGAGCCTGACATGACAATAGATGTGACCCCTCAGCTTGCGAAAATTGAGGGTGATATTAATTTGCCATGGGGAAGAATTGTCGTCGAAGAGCTTCCACCAAGTGCGGTAGGTGTATCGAGTGAT
This sequence comes from Vibrio sp. 1457, assembly GCF_033340195.1. NCBI lineage: Bacteria > Pseudomonadati > Pseudomonadota > Gammaproteobacteria > Vibrionales > Vibrionaceae > Vibrio > Vibrio sp. 1457. The sequence goes on along the minus strand of NZ_JAWOWA010000003.1, from coordinate 54,441 downwards.
ACCGTTATTCTCGATAAAAACTTGCAACCAGTGGACGATGTGGCTGCGATGCCGTTTGATGTGGAAACGAACATCAACATTAAAATTGGTGATGACTTCCAACTTGCCGCTTTTGGCTTAAAAGGTGGGTTGAAAGGGAACCTAAACGTGACACAAAAAGACAAAGGTCCTTTCATCGTTGGTGAAGTGAATGTTGTTGACGGTTCTTATCGTTCGTTTGGTCAGGACTTATTGATTAAAGAAGGTAAGATCCTGATGAATGGTCCACCAGATCAACCTTACTTGTCTATCAAAGCGATTCGTAATCCAGACAATACCCAAGATGATGTCATTGCGGGGGTACAAGTGTCGGGCCCAGCATCTGATCCGAGTATAGAAATTTTCTCAGAGCCCGCGATGAACCAAGCCAATGCACTTTCTTATCTACTTCGTGGTCAAGATATTGATGGTGAAGCCGGTGGTAATGCAATGACGACTACCTTAATTGGTTTAAGCTTGGCGAAGAGTGGTCGTGTGGTTGGTGAAATCGGTGAAGCCTTTGGCGTACAAGATTTACAGCTGGACACTGCTGGGTCGGGCGATGATTCGCAAGTGACGGTGAGTGGTTATATTCTGCCAGGTTTGCAGGTGAAATATGGTGTCGGCATCTTTAACTCCCTAGGTGAGTTCACTGTGCGTTACCGATTGATGCAAGACTTGTATTTAGAAGCGGTATCTGGTGTAGATAGCGCCGTTGACCTACTCTATCAGTTTGAGTTCGATTAAAGTGCTTTAACCTAAGCATACACAGTCATGACTAAGGAGTGGTTATGCAGCATTTGATTTTTGTCTACGGCACGTTACGCAAGGGAGAGTACAACCATCAGTATTTGCGCTCGGCGCAGTTTCTTGGTTTACATGAAACGGATGCTCAATTTGCAATGTATGACTTAGGCCCTTATCCAGCGTTGTCTGATGGGCAACGCTCGATTCAAGGTGAGGTGTACCTGATTGACAGTGAAACCTTATCTGAGCTAGATAGGTTAGAAGATGTGCCAGTGGAGTATCGCCGAGAGAGCATCGTCACGCCGTTTGGCCAAGCTTGGATCTACTTATATCAAGATACTGAGCAATTAACCGAAGAAATCGCTTCCGGAGATTGGTGTCAAAAGGTGTGAGCTATACTGACATTATCAATAGCAACGAGCTAAACACTAAGGAGTCACGATGAAAACATTCGTAATTGGATCAATGGCGTTGCTTCTTGCTGCATGCGCACAAACAACACTACCGACTTCGAATAATGTGACCGATTGGCAAGTGTTTGGTAAGCAGTCAGCTTTAGATGGATTACGGGAGTTATCTGAGGAGCGAATTGCGAAGCTGGATGATGTTAACCATGCGACGGCAGAACTGATAATGGCTTATCAAGCGGGTTACCAGCAAGGCAAGCAAGAGTATTGCGAGCAAAGTGCTTATATGCTCGGTGTTATCGGGCGGCCGTATTTTGGCATTTGTGATGATGTTGACCCCTTCTTTCAACATGACTACGACGCTGGACGAATGTCTTCAGCAGGCGCACCTATCTAGTTGACACAGGTAAGATGAAAGCAAAAGAGCTGCCCTAGAGCAGCTCTTGTTAATTTTGTATCAGCAGTGATGCTTATTTTTTCTGAGCTCGCTCGTAAGATTCTAGGATTTCAGCTTTGGCGGCAGCAACATCTGTCCAACCATCCACTTTCACCCATTTGCCTGCTTCAAGCTCTTTGTAACGCTCAAAGAATTGCGTGATCTGCGCTTTCAGTAGTTCTGGGATATCGTCCACATCTTGGATGTGCTCGTACTCTTTCGAGATTTTTGAGTGGGGAACCGCAAACACTTTTGCATCTTCACCCGATTCATCTGTCATCTTCAAAACGCCAACAGGACGGCAGCGAATGACTGAACCTGGCATGAGTGGGTATGGTGTTGGTACCAATACGTCGACTGGGTCGCCATCAAGAGACAGGGTATTGTTCACGTAGCCATAGTTGCATGGGTAGAACATTGGTGCAGACATGAAACGGTCGACAAATACAGCACCAGAGTCTTTATCTACTTCGTACTTGATTGGATCTGCATTTGCAGGAATTTCGATCACGACATAGATATCTTCAGGCAGCGACTTGCCTGCTGGTACATGGTTTAAGCTCATTAGAATATTCCTTTTCATTAACGATGAGTCACACAAAAGCGGCTTCATCTGATGATAAATTCGCGTTTCACTTTAGCGACAAAAACGCGGCAGGTAAACACCTGCCGCGTTGGACAAAGGTCTGAAATTATTCTTCGTCGCGGTGCAGTTCAAGGAACTCTTCAACTTTGCGAACCATGTTCTTCGAACCCACAAAGAAAGGTACACGCTGGTGCAACTCAGTAGGCTTGATGTCCATAATGCGATTCACGCCGTCCGATGCAATGCCGCCAGCTTGCTCAATGAGGAATGCCATAGGGTTACATTCGTAAAGCAGGCGTAGCTTGCCTTGTGGGTGGCTTTGTGTGCTTGGGTAAAGGTAGATACCACCTTTCAGTAGGTTGCGGTGGAAATCAGCAACCAGCGAGCCAATGTAGCGAGAAGTGTATGGGCGACCGTCTTCTGGCACGTTTTCTTGGCAGTACTTGATGTACTTCTTCACCCCTTGAGGGAAACGAATGTAATTACCTTCGTTGATGGAGTAGATCTTACCATCATCAGGAATCATCATGTTTTCATGAGAAAGACAGAAGCTGCCGATAGATGGGTCGTAAGTAAAGCCGTTTACGCCGTTACCAGTTGTGTATACCAACATGGTGGAGGAGCCGTAAATTACGTAGCCCGCAGCCACTTGTTTGTGACCAGGTTGTAGGAAGTCTTCTTCAGTTGGTGGAGTACCGATTGGAGAAACACGACGGTAAATCGAGAAGATAGTACCAACAGAGACGTTCACATCGATGTTAGAAGAACCATCAAGTGGGTCCATCAGTACTACATATTTGGCGTTTTGGTTGAGTTCTTTATTGAACGCAACTGCTTCGTCTTCTTCTTCACTGGCAACGCCACACACTTGATCACGAGCTTCAAGCGCGGCTTTGAACTTATCGTTCGCGTAAACATCGAGCTTTTGCTGATCTTCACCTTGGACATTTTCCGTGCCTACAGCACCAGTGATATCACCGAGACCCGCTGCGTTGATTTCGCGGTTAACGATTTTTGCAGCTAAACGAATGGAGGCTAAAAGGGATGATAGATCACCGCTAGCGTGGGGGAAATCCGCTTGTTTTTCGACAATGAACTCGCCTAGGGTGCGCAGTCCTGACATGGTTAATCCTTACATTTTCATTTCATTGGGGGTAGTGCGCAAGTGAGCATCTCTTTATGGATGTTAAACGATTGCGCTGGATGTAAGTTTAAGTCGCAGATCTTTTTAATGGTAATGAAGTAACTGTTTGAGATCTCAATTTATTTGTAGACTTGTTTGAGGGATTCATCAGTAAGCAAGAGGTTGTACAGTCTGTGTTCAACCTTGTCATATTTGTGAAAGGGACTGCAAGAAGAAGGCTAAAGTCACTCGCTTTTCAGGCGGTAATCGCGATAATGAAAGCATTAAAAAACGCATTACAAGGTTTAGTTTATGCACATTCATATCTTGGGTATCTGTGGCACATTTATGGGCGGCGCAGCGATTCTAGCGCGCCAATTAGGACATAAAGTCACTGGTTCTGATGCCAACGTTTATCCGCCAATGAGCACACTGCTTGAGTCTCAAGGTATTGAAATTATTGAAGGCTTTGACCCGTCTCAACTCGACCCTCAACCAGATCTTGTGGTGATTGGTAATGCGATGAGCCGTGGCAACCCTTGTGTCGAGCATGTGCTCAACACTAACATGCGTTACACCTCTGGCCCGCAGTGGCTCAACGAGTTTTTGCTGCATGATCGTTGGGTATTGGCGGTATCGGGTACACATGGGAAAACGACCACGTCGAGCATGCTTGCTTGGATACTTGAAGATTGTGGTTATCAACCGGGTTTCTTAGTCGGTGGGGTACTCGGTAACTTCGGAGTGTCTGCTCGTTTGGGTGAAAGTATGTTTTTTGTCGTTGAAGCGGACGAATATGACAGTGCTTTTTTCGATAAGCGTTCTAAGTTTGTGCATTACCATCCTCGCACTTTAATCATGAACAATCTTGAGTTTGATCATGCTGATATCTTCGATGATCTAGAAGCGATCAAGCGCCAATTCCATCATTTAGTGCGAACTGTACCGGGCAATGGATTGATCTTAGCGCCGAGAAAAGATCAGGCGTTAGCGGATGTATTAGAGCGTGGCTGCTGGACTGAAAAACAGTTCTCTGGTGAGAATGGTGACTGGCAAGCGCACAAATTAGTGCTTGATGGCTCAAAATTTGACGTTGCGTTGCAAGGCGAGAAGGTTGGTACCGTCGAATGGAATTTGGTGGGTGACCACAATGTGGATAATGCGCTGATGGCAATCGCTGCTGCACGACATGTTGGAGTCACTCCGGATCTTGCTTGCCAAGCATTAGGGCGTTTCATCAATACCAAGCGCCGTTTAGAGCTGAAAGGTGAAGAACAAGGTGTGACGGTTTACGATGATTTTGCGCATCACCCAACGGCAATTGAACTTACTGTCGGTGGTTTGCGTAACAAGGTAGGTGAAAAACGCATCCTAGCTGTGTTAGAGCCGCGTTCTGCCACCATGAAGCGTGGCGTACACAAAAACACACTTGCAGAGTCACTACACAGTGCAGATGAAGTCTTCTTGTTCCAGCCAGATAATATCGAGTGGTCTGTGCAAGACATTGCCGACCAATGCACACAGCCAGCGTTTGTCGATGCGGATATAGATAACTTTGTAGCCAAGATCGTCGAACGTGCGCGACCAGGTGACCAAATTCTAGTCATGAGCAACGGTGGCTTTAGTGGTATTCACGGAAAACTTCTTGAGCAGTTAAAACAAAAAGCCTGATTGATATGCAAAACAAAACACAACCCTCTCATAAAAAAGCCATCACGTTGGCATTAACGGGTGCTTCTGGTGCTCCCTACGGCCTTCGTCTTTTAGAATGCTTGGTTGCGGCGGATTATCATGTCTACGTTCTGATTTCTTCGGCGGCTCGTGTTGTGATGGCAACCGAGCATAATCTTAAGCTACCAAGTGGCCCAGAAGCGGCGCAGCAAGCATTGGTAGAGCACCTGAACTGCAATCGAAATAACATCACCGTTTGCGGTAAAGATGACTGGTTCTCACCGGTTGCGTCTGGTTCTGCTGCACCAAAGCAAATGGTGGTTTGCCCATGTTCTGCGGGAAGCGTTGCAGCGATTGCGCATGGTATGTCAGATAACTTGATCGAGCGGGCCGCTGATGTGGTAATGAAAGAGCGCGGGCAGCTGTTGCTCGTGGTTCGCGAAACACCATTTTCAACGCTACATCTGGAGAACATGCACAAACTGTCGCAAATGGGCGTCACCATCATGCCAGCAGCTCCAGGGTTCTATCATCAGCCAAAGAGTATTGAAGACTTAGTGGATTTTATGGTGGCGAGAATTCTTGACCACTTAGGTATTGAGCAAGGTTTGGTGCCTCGTTGGGGTTATGACCAGCGCTCGTGAGCTGATTGTGTAACCACTCAAATACCTTTACAATCCATCCAACTCATCGGGGAGCAAACCCATTTAGCATTGAGTCAATCAATGCATTGGGGCGCTGAGACCTAAGTGTTTAACTAGGGACCCGTATTACCTGAACCAGATAATGCTGGCGTAGGAATTGAGTCTGGATATTGGAAGTCCTTAATAGCCGCCTCAAACCCTGTGCCGCTCAACTTATTTCTCTGAAATACTCATGGAGAGCGAGCAGTGAAACCCACTCTAAATCTGATTGCCCTAGCTGCAATCACCTCTACTTCAGCGTTTGCCGCTGAAAACACATTAACCATCTATACCTACGACTCTTTTGCCGCAGATTGGGGGCCGGGTCCTAAAATCGAGCAAGCTTTTGAAGCAAAATGTGGCTGTGACGTTAACTTCGTAGCGTTGGACGATGGTGTGTCGATTCTGAATCGTCTTCGTCTTGAAGGCGGTAATAGCAAAGCGGACATCGTATTAGGTTTGGATAACAATCTGATGGCAGAAGCGAAGAAAACCGATCTGCTTGCCGAGCACAATGTGGATACGGCTAACACAGTGTTACCAAACGGTTGGAGTGACACGACGTTTGTACCGTACGATTACGGCTACTTCGCGTTTGTGTACAACAAAGAGAAACTGGCTAATCCGCCGAAAAGCATGAAAGAGCTGGTGGAAACGCGCGACGATCTGAAAGTGATTTACCAAGATCCGCGGACTTCAACGCCGGGCCAAGGCTTAATGCTATGGATGAAATCTATTTATGGCGACGATGTGACGCAAGCGTGGCAGAAGCTAGCGAGCAAAACCGTAACGGTCACGAAAGGTTGGTCTGAGGCGTATTCTATGTTCCTCAATGGTGAGTCCGATTTAGTGCTTTCTTACACCACTTCACCTTCGTACCACTTAATTGCGGAAAACGATTCGAAGTTTGCTACGGCGAATTTTGCTGAAGGCCACTACATGCAAGTTGAAGTAGCCGCCAAAGTGAAAGGGGCAAAAAATTCAGAACTTGCTGATCAATTTATGAGTTTCATTTTAAGTGATGAGTTCCAATCGGCGATGCCAACGGGTAACTGGATGTACCCAGTCACTGACGTTGAGTTACCTAAAGGTTTTGAAACTTTGAGTGTTCCAAGCAAGTCGTTGAGCTTTAGTGCTGATGAAGTGGCAAAAATGCGTAAGTCTTGGATTCGCGAATGGCAAAGCGCATTGACGTTTTAGCTGACGTTTCCATCCTCATCTGAATGAGATAGGTTTTACCTTTGAATTCTGTTCCAAAAATAGGTTTAGGGGTCGCGATGATCATCGCGACCTTTGTTATTTCTGCCCTAGGTGCTTTGATTGTTCAAGCCCCTTCACTTGATGTGTCTGTGGTATGGGGCGACCCGTACTATCAACATGTCACCAAGTTCAGTTTCTACCAAGCGTTTCTTTCCACATTGCTCAGTGTTGGCTTTGCCATTCCAGTAGCGCACGCACTTTCGCGTCGCCAATTTATTGGTAAATCATTACTGCTTAAGCTGTTTGCATCGACACTGGTTTTGCCGGTTTTGGTTGGTGTTTTTGGGCTGTTAGCGATTTATGGCAACAGTGGTTTGTTGGCGCAGTGGTTGCAAAGTTTCGACACTAAACTGCCATTCTCTATTTACGGTTTGAACGGCATTTTACTCGCCCATGTGTTCTTTAATTTACCTTACGCGGCACGATTGCTTCTGCAAGCCTTGGAGTCTACTCCTGCCGAGCAGCATAAGCTTTGCGCGCATCTTGGGATGAGCCATTGGGATAAGTTTCGCTGGGTAGAATGGCCGCGTTTAAGGCAGCAGCTTCCCCACGTTTGTGGGTTGGTGTTTATGTTGTGCTTTACCAGTTTTGCCACTGTAATGGCGTTGGGGGGCGGGCCAAAATCCACCACCATTGAATTGGCCATTTACCAAGCGATTAAGTTTGATTTTGATTTACAAGCTGGGGCGTTATTGGCGCTGTGGCAGATGCTGTTATGTGGACTGCTTGCTATTGGAGTGCAGAAGTTAACAAGGCCTGTTTCTATCAGTGCTGGAAGCACATCGGTACAGCAATATTTAACGAAGGATCATGGGTGGTCAAAAGCTTGGGATAGCTTTTGGATCATAGGTGCCTTTTTACTGGTAATACCGCCGTTATTGATGGTGTTACTGAGTGGCATCAACCAACAAGTTTGGACAGTATTAACCGATGAGCGTTTTTGGTCTGCGCTATTGAACTCCCTCAAAGTCGCCTGTGTCGCTAGCGCGCTTGCGGTCGCTGCAGGGGTGTCCATACTATTGACCAGTCGCCGTTGGCGGTTGCAGTACAAAAACACGCGAGCCGATCAGATTGAGTTAATCGGCACCGTTATTTTGGTGACTCCAGGTCTGGTGATTAGCACCGGTTTATTCTTACTACTGCGCGCATTTACCGATGTTTTTAGCTTGGCATTTTTTGTCGTGATTTTGGTGAACGGTTTGATGGCTTTGCCTTACGTGATCAAAACGCTAGCGCAGCCAATGCTGCACATTGAACAACAGTATCAGTATGTATGTGCCAGCTTAGGCATGCGTGGCTGGCAACGGTTTAAAGTGGTGGAGTGGCAGGCGCTACGCAAGCCGTTTGCACATGCGTTTGCGATCAGCTTTATGTTTGCGATTGGCGATTTAAGTGCTATTGCGTTGTTTGGCGGACAAGAGTTCCGCACTTTACCTCTGTATTTATTCCAGCTGCTTGGCAGCTATCAGATGGACGCGGCTGCGGTGGTATCGGTGACCTTATTGTTGTTGAGTGTGGGCTGTTTTGCCTTGATTGAGAAAGTATTGAAAACGAAGGAGAGAGCGTAATGTTAGTGTTGGATGATGTGCAGTACACCTACCAACGTGAACTGTTTCGTTTTGACTTAACGATTGAGCAAGGACAGATTGTGTCGCTGATGGGACCAAGTGGGGCAGGGAAGTCAACCTTGCTGGCGTTGGTGGCAGGATTCATCCATCCTGACCGTGGTGATATTTGTGTTGATGGTGAGTCCATTGTGCGTAAAGAGCCTTATCTGCGTCCGTTCTCTATGTTGTTCCAAGAGCACAATTTGTTTGCTCACTTATCGGTGCGTGACAACATCGGTTTGGGCTTACACCCAGGGCTAAAGCTTACGGTGGACCAAAATCGTCAGATTGAACAAGCCGCGCAGCAAGTTGGTGTTGCAGAGTACCTCGACCGTTTGCCAGAGCATCTTTCTGGTGGCCAGCGTCAACGTGTTGCCTTAGCGCGTTGTTTTGTTCAGCCTCATCCCATGTGGCTATTGGATGAGCCGTTCTCGGCGCTTGATCCGGTGTTGCGTGAAGAGATGCTGAGCTTGGTAAAAAAACTCGCAGCAGAGCGGGGAATAACCGTATTGATGGTCACGCACCATTTAAGCGATGCCAAAGCGATTGCCAGCCACTTTGTGTTTGTGGCAGATGGTAAAGTGGAAGCCGCGGGTGATATGTCTGCATTGAGTGAACAGCATGCTAGTGAGAAGCTTGCGGCATTTATCCGAGCAGCATGCTAGTGCCTGATAGTTGCTAGGTTATGCTTCTCCGCAACACAAACCATGCCGAGGGCCAAATTCAAATTGAGATCTTAAGCTCATGATATGGTCAATCATTGCTTGTACACGCCGTGGGCGGTTTGCTCCAGGACGATAGACTAAATAAATAGGCATTGGTACCGTGTGCCATTGCGGTAACACTCTGACTAAGGTGCCACTTTCTAGCTCTTGCGTCATGTTCTGCACAGGTAAGTTAGCGATGCCTAGTCCTTTAAGTGCGCCTTTCAATATTGCTTCTACAGTTGTACTTGAGAAGTTACTGGTTATTGAAACATTGACGGTATTATCGTGTGAGATCAGCGTCCAAGGCCCTATTTCTGAAACATATTGATACCTCAAACAGTTGTGTTTTGTCAGATCTTCTGGCGTTTCAGGTACGCCGAACTCAGCTAAATACTCAGGGCTAGCAGCCAGGACTCGAGTGGTATAGCCTAATTTTTTTGCGATCAATCGATCATCAACTATCTGACCGACTCGAATTGCCATATCAAAGCCGTGTGAAAACAGATCAACAAAATCGTTCGATGCTTCTAACGCAATTTGTACTTTTGGCCATTGTTTTAAAAATGGCAAAAAGATGTGTTCCGCCATATACGCATCCAACGCTGGTGGCGCGGAAATACGCAGCCGGCCTTGGATCTGTTGTTCCATCTCCTGTACGTCATGGCCAATTGAGTGGAATTCCTCAACTAAGCTTGCAGCACGCTCTAAAACCATTTGGCCAGCTTCGGTGATCACTAACTTTCGGGTTGTGCGCTCTAGCAGTTTGGCTTCAAAGTGTTGTTCGAGTTTGGTTATGGCTTTACTAACAGTAGATTTTGGTAGGTTTAACTCCAGCGCGCACTTGGTTAAGCTCAGTAGTCGACAGCTTGTGACAAAGATAGAAAGCGTTCTAAAGTCAATTGTTTCTAAATTGCGAACAATCACTTTCAATTATCCATATTGTTTCAATATTAATCTGATTATAGTCTGGCACCTCATCCTTAGCCATCAAGTTATTGTCATTTGAGGTAAACACCATGTCCAACTCTGTAGACTTATTTTCTCCTATCGAACTCGGTCAATTAGCATTAGATAACCGTGCCATTATGGCGCCTTTAACGCGAGCTCGTGCTGGTGCGGACCATATTCCTAATGACCTTATGGTTGAATACTACGCTCAACGTGCGAGTGCCGGACTTATCATTGCTGAATGCACCATGGTGATGGAAGGTACGTCTGCTTTCATGGCAGAGCCGGGCATTTACAGCGAAGAGCAAATCGCAGCTTGGAAAAAGGTAACGGATGCGGTTCATGAGAGAGGCGGTAAGATTGTACTGCAAATTTGGCATGCGGGACGAGCTTGTCATCCTGATCTGAATGAAGGAAAAACACCTGTAGCGGCGAGCGCATTGGCCATTCGTGATGAATTAGTCCATACCCCTTCGGGTAAGCAAGCATATACGGTACCACGAGCACTCGAAGTGGATGAGATAGCTTCCATTGTTGCGGCGTTTAAACAAGGTGCAGAAAACGCCAAGAAAGCCGGCTTTGATGGGGTCGAGATACATGGCGCCAATGGTTATCTTATTGATAACTTCCTTCGTGACGGCTCAAATTTACGTACCGATGAATACGGTGGCTCGGTTGAAAATCGTGCTCGATTTTTACTTGAGATAGTGAAAGAAGTCGTTGAGGTGTGGGGACCCGGAAGAGTCGGTCTGCGCACATCTCCGCTAAATGGATTTAATGACATGAAAGACAGTGATCCAGTTGGCTTGATGCGTTACTTAGCAGAGCAACTTAATTCTTTCGATCTTGCTTATTGGCACGTGATGCGTGCGGATCTGAAAGGCGTACAAAAAGCAGATGTTCTCAAGCCAGCACGCGAAAACTATAAAGGTCACTTAATGGCGAACGTGGGCTACAGTGCACAAGAAGCGGCAACAGCAATTGCAGAAAACAAAGTTGATGTGGTCGCATTTGGCGTTCCCTTTATCGCAAACCCAGATTTAGTTGAGCGATTTAAGAAAAATGCACCTCTTAATGAGGCGAAACCAGAACACTTTTATTTGGGTGGAGCAGAAGGTTATACCGATTACCCAGTGATGGCATAACCCTTACTTGTTTAATATAAAAAGGACGCTAATGTTAGCGTCCTTTTTCGTTTCTGTATTTACTTAGCCTTGCGGTTTTACGACCATCACATTGATTGGAGAATATTCCACAACCTTACTCGCGACAGAGCCAAGCATTACTTTATTGATTTTAGAGCGCTTGTGACTTGGCATAATGATGAGATCTGCGCCTAAACGTTCTGCATAATCAAGAATGGTCGCGTAGGCCTTGCCTTCAGCAACATGCACTTGGTAAACCACATCTTCAGCAATATGCTCATTAGCGAAAGTTTTTAGTTGCTGCTTCACGTCTTGCTTCATTTTGGCCGCAGCATCTTTCGGAAAGTATGTGGCAACCATCGACATGTGAATACCAGGTAGTACCGTCAGAAGATGGATTTGAGCATTTGCTTGCTTTGCCTGCCAAACCGCTAGTTCAACCGCTCGGTCTGAAAAGCCTTGGTCATTTAGATCAACCGGAACAAGAATTTGTTTGTACATTCAATGTCTCTCATTAAGGCCCCTTTATCCTCGGGGCCAAATCGGTTATGCGCTCAATTGTTCCTTACGAGCACGACGTTTTTGGTTCATTGCAAGCACCAGCAAAATCATTAAGCATGGTACAAACACCCACTCTTTCATCGGACGGTCTGCATCCTGGATAACCCACTTGATTTCCCAATCAAAGTCGATACCTGCGGACTCTGCTGGACTACCAAATTCAACCATATCGACAATCATTTTGTTGTCACTTTCGGTCAGCATTAGACCCATAGATGAAATACGTGCGTCTGCTGTTGTCGCACTGTCTTCGAATGGAAGACGAACCGTTTTCTCAATGTAGTCGCCCTCAAGGTTTTCACCGGCAACACGTAACTCCAATGATTCTCCTACATTTAGTGTTTCCGTGATTTGAGCTACCTCAACGCCAGGAGAAAGAACTTTCGCTGGGTACAGCATGTCCCACCAAAAACCTGGACGGAAAAACGAAAACGTCAGTACTAATAATAGGACTGTTTCCCACCACTTGTTACGCGTGAACCACCACCCTTGAGTTGCCGCAGAGAATATCAGCATTGCAATGATCGATGAGATGACCGTGAGCGCCAAATGCCACCAAGAGTCGATCCCCATTAACAATAGCTGGGTATTGAACACAAACATGAACGGCAAAATAGCGGTTCGAATATCGTAAGTAAAACCTTGGATACCGGTACGAATTGGATCTGATTTCGCAATTGCGGCTGCTGCAAAAGCTGCAAGACCTACAGGTGGGGTATCGTCGGCCAAAATACCAAAGTAGAAAACGAATAAGTGCACCGCTATCAACGGAATAATCAAGCCATGCGCCGCGCCGAGCGTAACAATAACCGGCGCCATTAGCGTAGAGACCACGATGTAGTTCGCCGTTGTTGGCAGACCCATCCCCAGAACCAAGCTAATGATGGCGGTAAACAGCAGCATAAGAATGATACTGCCACCAGAGATAAACTCGACGAAGTCGGTCATCACTAGGCCGATACCCGTTAGTGTAACAACACCAACAACGGTGCCCGCTGCCGCGGTTGCAACGCCGATACCAATCATATTACGCGCACCAGAAACTAAGCTCTCGGCAAGATCGACAAAGCCATCTTTGGTTTGCTGAAGCATGTCACCTTGCTTTGACAGCAGTGCAATCAACGGACGTTGAGTAAGCAAAATGAAAATCATGAATACCGTTGCCCAGAATGCCGAAAGGCCAGGTGAGAAACGTTCGACAGTCAAACACCAAACTAATACGACGATAGGGAGTAGGTAGTGCAAGCCTGACTTAACGGTTGGGCCAGGATCAGGTACTTCTGTTAATTCTGCATCAATCTCAATTGCGCCATCTTGCACGTGATTTGCTGAGACTTTCACCAACCCAACGTACGCGATTAATAGTGCGACGGTAACAATTGGTGTCGCGGCATCACCAAAGACGTCTTTTGTCCAACCCACTCCGTAGTAAACCAATGCGCTGATCACACACAATCCTAAGATTGTGCCAGTAAAGGACAGCAGACTTTGTACTAGTGTTGGGTTGTGGCGACGAGGAAGGCCCGTCATGCCTGCTTTACATGCTTCAAGGTGAACAATGTAAATTAAAGCAATATAAGAGATTAGCGCTGGAAGTAGGGCAGCTTTAATCACCTCAACGTAGGAGATACCGACGTATTCCACCATCAAAAATGCGGCTGCACCCATGATTGGCGGTGTTAACTGACCATTGGTTGAAGCCGCTACCTCTACCGCACCCGCTTTTGTGCCGGGAAAGCCAACACGCTTCATCAGTGGAATGGTAAAGGTGCCAGTTGTTACTACGTTTGCGATTGAAGAACCAGAAACCAGACCAGATAAACCTGATGCAACAACGGCCGCTTTAGCTGGACCACCTTTCATATGGCCAAGCAACGAGAAGGCAACTTTAATGAAGTAAGCACCAGCACCAGCGCGTTCCAGCATTGCTCCAAACAATACAAACAAGAAGACAAAAGAGGTAGAAACACCTAGCGCAACCCCAAATACGCCTTCTGTTGTTAGCCACAAGTGAGACATGGCCTTGTTCAAGCTTGCCCCTTTGTGCGCGATAACGTCAGGCATGTAAGGGCCTGCAAAGGTGTAAGTAAGGAAAACAGCAGCCACGACCATTAATGGTGGACCAAGAGCTCGGCGTGTTGCTTCTAAAAGGAGGATCATACCGATAACAGCAACAACGATATCAACCGTTGTCGGTGCGCCTGAGCGTCCTGCTAGCTCGGTATAAAAAAGGTATATATAGGCTGCTGAAAAGCTGCCAGCCAACGCGAGTATCCAATCAACAAGAGGGATATGATCGCGAGGAGAATTCTTCATCGCTGGATAAGCAGTGAAAGCCAAAAAGATCGCGAAAGTAAGGTGGATAGATCGCGCTTCCGTGTCGTTCAGTACGCCAAAATTGAAAATAAATGGTAACGGGGATGCGTACCATAATTGAAATAGTGACCAACACAGAGGAACAAACCAAAGGATTCGTCCTTGCATTCCCGAAGGGCTACGTGCACCTGTGTCTGCCTGAGCCACCATTTCTTGCACATCTTGTGACGGAGCTTGATTCGTCGCCATGTACTTTTTCCTTATTATTGATGGTCCTGTCTGATTTTTATCGAGAACCACACTTCGCCTCTATCAGTGTAGTGAATGGAGCGAAGTTTGCTTTCGAGTATTTTGCTGCCTGAACTCAAAGTGTTGATTGTTGGATACTCTGTTAGGCGGCGTTTAAGTTTTCTTGGGTATGAGCTCGCAGTTTTCAGAAGAAAACTGGCGAATGAAGCATACAGTTAGAACGTGCTACAACCTGTATGCTCAAACAGGCAGAAAATATTCTTTCCTGCCTGTATGTAGAGTCTGAGGAAATTACTTAATTAGACCCATTTCTTTGTAGTATTTTTCTGCACCTGGGTGAAGAGGAATAGAAAGACCAGCTTTCACCATGTCTTCTTTCTTCAAGTTTGCGAATGCAGGGTGTAGACGTTTGAAGGTATCAAAGTTTTCAAACACAGCTTTTGCCACGTTGTAAGCGACATCGTCTGAAACATCAGAGGTCGTTACCATTGTTGCTGCAACACCAAAGCTGTTTACGTCTTTGTCTGTACCGCGGTACATACCAGCCGGTACTGAGCTAAAGGCGTAGTATGGGTTGTCGGCAACAATTTTATCGATTTTAGGGCCTGTTGCTGAAACTAGCTTCGCATCACATGATGTGGTTGCTTCTTTGATTGAACCGTTCGGGTGGCCGACCATGTAAATGAAGGCGTCAATTTTGTTATCACAAAGTGCCTGAGAGCGTTCAGAGCCTTTTAGCTCAGACGCCAACTTGAAGCTGTCGTTTGTCCAACCCATCGCTTCCATGACAACGCCCATCGTTGCACGGTCACCAGAGCCTGGATTACCGATGTTTACGCGCTTACCTTTCAGGTCTTCAACGTTTTCAATACCTGAATCTGCACGCGCAATGATGTTGAAAGGTTCTGTATGAAGAGAGAACATTGCGCGTAGCTTCTTGTACGGGCCTTGTTCTTCAAACTTGCTCGTACCGTTGTAGCCGTGGTACTGCCAATCCGATTGCACGATACCAAAATCTAATTCGCCTGCACGGATAGTGTTAACGTTGTAAATTGAGCCACCAGTCGATTCTACTGAACAACGGATGTTGTGGTCTTTACGACCTTTATTTACCAACTTACAGATAGCACCACCAGTTGGGTAGTAAACACCTGTCACAGAGCCAGTACCGATGGTAATAAACTCTTGAGCGTTAACTGCGCCTGCGCCCATTACGGCTGCAGCGATAGCGCCTACTTTGAGAAGTTTGTTAAATGCCATGAATTTCCCTTCCTTATATTCATTATTTACCCGGAAATAACCATAAATCACTTCTGGAGTTTCCTATTTGGAAACGGCACCTTTTTCAATCCAATCGTTTGAAAAAGCGAGCGAATCATAACAAAAAATTGGCAGAAAATTATCCAATTGTTAAATGTTATAGTTGATAAGTCTGAATTTTGTATCAGGGGATAGGATTCAATTTGTGATTTAATTCTTTTTAAAACAATTGCTTAATTAACGTTTAGTGACTGAAATGAAAAAGATCAATTGCGTGATGTTAATCACAAAATGGATGGTTGAAGAATGAGCGGAGTAAGCAAAAAATTTACATAAATTATGGGCTACAAAATGAGACTTCTTTTATAACCCACAATGAGTTAGCTGATTGAAGCTTTATAGAACTTAACCAGTATATTCGAACAGCTCGCACACTGATTTGAAGAGTTGCTCAGTCGTAATTGCCATGGTTGGCGTAATGAAAATGGTATCGTCACCTGCGACAACACCAAGAATACCTTCGGATTTACCGAGTGAATCAAGCAAGCGAGCAATCAACTGTGCTGCACCTGGGCCAGTGTGAATTACCACTAACGCTGCGTTACGATCGATGTCTAGTACTAGTTCACGCAGAGAGCTGCTGACTGTTGGGACACCTAGCTCAGCAGGAAGACAGTAAACCATTTCCATTTTTGCATTGCGCGTACGGACAGCGCCAAATTTAGTCAGCATACGTGAGACTTTAGATTGGTTGATACTCTCAAATCCTTGCTGTTTGAGTGCGTCAACAATCTCGCCCTGTGAGCCAAAGCTTTCTTCTTTTAACAGGGCTTTAAAGGCGCGAACTAAGTTGTCTTGTTTTTCTGAATTGCGCATAGTCATTACAAATCTCTTATTACGGGTCAGCAATTTTGCATATTCTCGCATATATATTCAGGCGATGCCAAAGAGTCCCAGGATTATGTTAGATGCGTCACTGTAAACTATATACCACATAGAATTCTTTAGCGCGCTGAAGTAGGGCTGTATCTGTTTTCTTGAATTCCTTGTCATTTCAACAGAATAAAAGAATAATCCAAGCCCCATTTGTAGCACGGTAACAGCGAGTTGCGCGAGGTCGCAAAGCTAGCGTTAATTGATTGTAATCAAGTTGTGATTCCGATAGCTTTATTTAAGTTGGTTACAAACTACCCTACGAATACGTTTATAAGAGAAATACTCTCAAGGAGAACTACATGAAAGTAGCCGTTATTGGTGCCGCTGGTGGCATCGGTCAAGCCCTGGCCCTTCTACTTAAGAACCGTCTTCCTGCTGGTTCTGATCTAGCCCTATATGATATTGCTCCAGTAACTCCTGGTGTGGCCGCTGATCTTAGCCACATCCCTACGCCAGTTTCTATCAAAGGTTACGCTGGTGAAGATCCTACTCCAGCACTAGAAGGCGCGGATGTTGTGCTAATTTCTGCTGGTGTTGCGCGTAAGCCAGGTATGGATCGTGCGGATCTATTTAATGTAAACGCTGGTATCGTTAAATCGCTAGCGGAGAAGATTGCGGTTGTTTGTCCGAAAGCTTGTGTTGGTATCATCACAAACCCTGTAAATACAACAGTGCCAATTGCTGCTGAAGTTCTTAAAAAAGCGGGTGTTTATGATAAGCGTCGTCTATTTGGTGTAACAACGTTGGATGTTATCCGTTCAGAAACGTTTGTTGCTGAGCTAAAAGACAAAGATCCAGGTGACGTTCGCGTGCCAGTTATTGGTGGTCACTCTGGCGTAACGATCTTACCTCTACTGTCTCAAGTAGAAGGTGTTGAGTTTACAGCTGAAGAAGTAGAAGCATTAACGAAACGTATTCAAAATGCAGGTACTGAAGTTGTAGAAGCGAAAGCGGGTGGTGGTAGTGCAACACTATCAATGGGCCAAGCTGCATGTCGCTTTGGTCTGTCTCTGGTTCGTGCTCTTCAAGGTGAAGAAGGCGTAGTTGAGTGCGCTTACGTTGAAGGCGACGGCGAACACGCGACGTACTTCGCGCAACCTGTGAAACTGGGTAAAGAAGGCGTTGAAGAAGTACTAAGCTACGGCAAACTCAGCGATTACGAAAAGTCTGCATTAGACGGTATGCTAGAAACACTAAATGGCGACATCAACATTGGTGTTGAATTCGCAAAGTAATCTAGAAAGCCTATATAAGAAGAAAGCCGATCATTTTGATCGGCTTTTTTGATCCTTGATTTCTCAACTTCGTAAAAATGATCGAATAAAACGACGTAGTGAAGGAGAAGATGATGGAAGCGAGTCGAATCCGTAAAGGCATGGTTGTTGAGTGCCAACAAGGCGTCGGTACGATATTAGTGGTCGACCATGAAGCAGAGACGGTATTGTTGTCCAAACAAGGGACTGAACAGCAGCTCGCCGTTAGCTTTGATGAAATAGAAGATGATCCACAACTGCATGGCGGTAGTGACAGATATTACTAGCGTCTCGGGCGTCGTCATTAGGTATCAAACGTAAAAAAGGAAGAGCATGCTCTTCCTTTTAGCTATAAGCCTTGCGTTATGGGTAGCTATTGATTACTTCGTGCGTTGTACTGCGACATGAGCCAAAGTAACAAGCGCTTGTTTGTATTCAGACTCTGGCAACACTGATAGTTCTGCGATTGCTTTGTCTGCTTCTTCTAGAGCTTTTTGCGTTGTGTACTCCAGAGAGCCTGCTTTTTTCATGACCGCAAGAATTTCTTCTAAGCGATCCATGCCATTCGCTTTCTCAATTGCTTCACGAATCATGATGGCGTTTTCTGGTGTGGTATTACGCATAGCATGGAGTAGAGGTAAAGTTGGCTTGCCTTCGGCCAAGTCATCACCCACATTTTTACCCATGTCTTCGCCATCAGAAGTGTAATCCATGACGTCATCAATGAGCTGAAACGCAGTGCCTAGATACTTACCGTAATTTTGCATTGCGATTTCCACATGCTCAGGAGCATCATTTAAGATTGCACCGATTTGAGTTGCGGATTCAAATAAGCGCGCAGTCTTAGAGTAGATGACTTGCATGTAGCTTTCTTCTGTCGTGTCAGGGTCGTTACAGTTCATCAACTGCTGTACTTCACCTTCGGCGATCACGTTTACGGCATTGCTCATTAGTTTAAGGATCTTCATGGATCCTAGTTCCGTCATCATCTGAAATGAGCGTGTATAGATAAAGTCCCCAACTAATACGCTAGCCGCATTGCCAAATGCTGCATTCGCAGTGGCTTTACCACGGCGCATGTCTGATTCATCTACCACGTCATCATGCAGCAAAGTCGCTGTATGGATGAACTCAATAAACGCAGCTGCCATTGTATGACCATTGCCTTGGTAACCAAGTGCACGGGCTGACAGTATCGCTAAAAGCGGTCTTAGACGTTTGCCTCCACCACTCACGATATAAAAACCGAGCTGGTTGATTAAAGAGACATCAGAATTAAGTTGGGCTTGAATTGTTTCATTCACTTTTGCCATGTCATCGGCAGTAAGCGCTTGGATAGTTTTAAAATCCATCGTATATCCGGCTGAAGTTAGACCCTGCAAGGCTTATTCGATTTATATAATTGTCGAATAATACACTAAAAAACGTTGATTAATACATTACTAAAGGGCATGATTGCCGCACTTTTCTTTGGCGATTAGCTTTTCGCCAATTTTTTCAAAATATGGCTTGTCATAGGAGCATCTATTCTGTAGAATCTGCGCCCTATTGATGATTAGTTTAGCGCACACCCTCAAGAAAGGCTGTGCGGAAAAAGCGGAGTAAAATATGTACGCTGTTTTCCAATCTGGTGGTAAACAACACCGTGTAAGCGAAGGTCAAACTCTTCGTTTAGAGAAATTAGACGTTGAAACTGGTGCAACTGTAGAATTTGATAAAGTTCTTCTTGTTGCTAACGGCGAAGACATCAAAGTTGGTGCTCCTCTTGTAGAGGGCGGCAAAATTGTTGCTGAAGTTGTACAACACGGTCGTGGCGATAAAGTTAAAATCGTTAAGTTCCGTCGTCGTAAGCACTCTCGTAAGCAACAGGGTCACCGTCAGTGGTTCACTGAAGTGAAGATCACTGGTATCAACGCTTAATCTATTAGGAGAGTTTAACAATGGCACACAAAAAAGCTGGTGGTTCTACTCGTAACGGCCGCGATTCAGAAAGCAAACGTCTAGGTGTTAAGCGTTTCGGTGGTGAATCTGTACTTGCAGGTAACATCATCGTTCGTCAACGTGGTACTAAGTTCCACGCTGGTAACAACGTAGGTATCGGTAAAGACCACACTCTATTCGCTCTTACTGAAGGTAAAGTGAAGTTCGAAGTGAAAGGTCCTAAGAACCGTAAGTTTGTAAGCATCGAAGCTGAGTAATTAGGTTTTTAACCAAATTACTTAATAGCTTTAAGCTGAATTCAAAAGCCCTGCCGAATCGGCGGGGTTTTTTATTTGTGGCAGTCGACATATCGAAGTTTCTCGCTAAGATCCTAAGCGATTTGAATCTGGGAGCTTAGATCTGTCATCTGCTAAAATTGTCGGATGACATAGTAAGATTTAATCCACGCACGAAGTAGTCGGAGTAAAAGATGAAGTTCGTAGATGAAGCGGTAGTAAAAGTTCAGGCTGGTGATGGCGGTAGTGGCGTTGTCAGTTTCTGGCGTGAAAAATTCATCACTAAAGGTGGCCCTGATGGCGGTGATGGCGGTGACGGTGGTGATGTTTATATCCAAGCCGATGAAAACCTAAATACCCTGATTGATTACCGTTTCCAGCGCTTCTACGAAGCTGAGCGTGGTGAAAACGGTCGCGGTGGTAACTGTACAGGTAAGCGTGGTAAAGACATCGTTCTTCGTGTACCTGTGGGTACGCGCGCTGTGGATATCCACACAAATGAAATCGTGGCGGAAGTTGCTGAACACGGTAAGAAAGTGATGATCGCAAAAGGCGGTTGGCACGGTCTAGGTAACACGCGTTTCAAATCTTCAGTAAACCGCGCGCCTCGTCAGAGAACATTGGGTACAAAAGGTGAAGTACGCGAAATTCGCCTTGAGCTATTGCTTCTTGCTGATGTGGGTATGCTTGGTCTACCTAATGCCGGTAAATCAACCTTTATCCGCGCAGTATCAGCAGCAAAACCGAAAGTCGCTGATTACCCATTCACGACTTTGATCCCAAGCTTGGGTGTCGTAAGTGTCGTACCAGAGAAAAGTTTTGTTGTTGCAGACATCCCTGGTTTGATCGAGGGTGCAGCAGATGGCGCTGGCCTTGGTATTCGATTCTTGAAGCACTTAGAGCGTTGTCGAGTGTTGCTGCACATGATCGATATTATGCCAATTGATCAGTCCGATCCGGTGCAAAATGCATTGACGATCATTGATGAACTAGAACAATACAGCGAGAAACTGGCAAGTAAGCCGCGCTGGTTAGTGTTCAACAAAGTTGATCTAATGCCTGAAGAAGAAGCGAATGAGAAGATCCAAGAAATCTTAGACGCACTAGGTTGGGAAGACGAGTACTTTAAGATCTCGGCGATCAATCGTAACGGTACTAAAGAGCTTTGTTACAAACTGGCTGACTTTATGGATAACCTACCTCGCGAAGAGGAAGAAGTGGCTGAAGAAGATAAAGTTAACTTCATGTGGGATGATTACCATAAAGATGCGATGGCGGGTAAAGACGTTATCACTGAAGATGACGACGACGATTGGGATGACTGGGACGATGAAGAAGATGACGGTCACGTTGTCTACGTTCGTGACTAATCAGAACGGTCAAACAATGCCTGTTTGCCTATAATTCATTAAGCCGCAATTATCTATTGCGGCTTTTTTTGTATCTAAATCATATTTAGGTGATGTGATTTACGGCACAATAACCGATACGTCGTGTTTTTTGAGGGTTAGTTTGGCCCTCGCGCGTATGAATGAGTAACACCCTAAAAGGAATTAGACTTATTTATGACTCTAGAAACCATACCGCATAGAGAGTTGGCGGTATCTACTCAACGATCGATTTCTCGTCTTGTCGCCCAAGCCGGACAAATGCTACTCGCTCATGGTGCTGAAAGTACTCTTGTGAGCGATATTATGCGTCGTATTGGCCTTGCTTGTGGGGTGAATGAAGTTGCGGTAGCACTATCAGCTAATGCATTGGTTGTGACGACGGTAATGGATGGGCATTGCATCACCACCACCCGAAGCTGCGCTGATCGTGGCATCAATATGCGCGTTATTACGCAAATTCAACGAATCTGTATCATGATGGAACGTGGTTTGCTCGATTCAACCATGGCGCAGAAAAAGCTGAACGCTATCAGTCCAGAGCGTTATAACCGCTGGTTGGTGGTGTTTATGATTGGCTTGTCTTGTGCGGCATTCAGTCATCTTGCTGGTGGTGATTGGGGAGTATTCATCATGACCTTTTTAGCTTCAGCTGGTGGCATGATCGTTCGCCAAGAAATTGGTCATCGTCATTTCAACCCTCTATTGAACTTTGCTGCGACCGCTTTTGTGACTACCTTAATTTCAGCACAGGCGGAAATTTACCAAATCGGTAATCTACCTACCGTAGCAATGGCATCGTCGGTATTAATGCTTGTACCTGGTTTCCCACTCATTAACTCTGTCGCAGATATGTTGAAAGGCCACATTAATATGGGCATTGCTCGATTTGTGATGGCTAGTTTACTAACGTTGGCGACATGTTTGGGGATCGTTGCTGCGATGAGTGTAACTGGAATTTGGGGGTGGGCTATCTAATGAGTTTATTTGATTTGATGTTTGGCCTTTTGAATGACATGTTTTTTGCGGCGATTCCCGCCGTAGGATTTGCATTGGTTTTTAACGTGCCACAAAGAGCCTTAGTGTATTGCGCTGTTGGTGGCGCGATTGGTCATGGTAGCCGCTACTTGATGATGCAGTTTGGCATTCCTATTGAGTGGGCAACCTTTTTTGCCGCGACGTTAGTTGGGATGATTGGTGTGTACTGGTCTCACCGTTTTCTCGCGCATCCAAAAGTGTTTACTGTGGCTGCTTTGATCCCGATGGTGCCGGGTGTGTTTGCGTACAAAGCAATGATCGCTATGGTAGAGATCAATCATGTTGGCTACTCACCCGAGCTTGTCGCAACCTGTATGGAAAACTTTCTTAAGGCCATGTTTATTATTGCAGGTTTAGCTGTTGGTCTTGCGGTTCCAGGGCTGTTATTCTATCGCCGCAGACCAATTGTATAAGGACCTAACATGATCATTAGTATGATTGCCGCGATGGCCGACAATCGCATCATTGGCAAAGACAATCAAATGCCTTGGCATCTTCCCGCCGATTTCGCTTGGTTTAAGCGTTGTACCATGGGAAAACCGGTTGTGATGGGACGCAAAACCTATGAGTCTATTGGTCGCCCTTTACCAGGTCGCTTGAATATTGTTATTAGCCGTGATGAGACACTAAAGATCGAAGGTGTCACTACCGTAACATCGATTGAGCAGGCTCTGGAAGTCGCAGGTGATGTGGAAGAAGTGATGATCATTGGTGGTGGTGCGATTTACACCACTTGTCTGCCTATGGCCAATAAACTGTATGTAACACACATTGAAGCGGCCATTGATGGTGATACTCAGTTCCCAGATTGGGGAGACGAGTTTAAGGAGACTTACTCAGAAATGTATCAAGCCGATGAGAAGAACGCCTATAACATGCGCTTTACTGTGTTAGAAAAGTAATTCGAGATTAACACCGCGTAGTTAATACGGTAATGCCGTTCGTGTAACAGCGAGCGGCCATCCCAACCTACCGTCATCCTGAAAAGCGACGAAAGAGCGAGATTCAGGAGCCTCTATACGAGTACCTTGTTGTCAAAGGTATTTCTATCTATTCGCAGCGCGAGGATATTAGATTCCTAGTCTCGTTAAGGCTCGTTGGAATGACCCTACAGGAAGTGTTAAGTGACAGGTATTCCTCCTACTATGGATTATCGACTGTTATTCAGTGTTTAACTTAACGCATCCTGAGTAAAAATTTTCTTATCTTCCCAACGGATCATGGTTAGGCTTCCGCCCCAAACGCAGCCAGTATCTAGCCCGATGACTTCGTTGTTCATATAGCCTTGTAGTGCAGCCCAGTGCCCAAAGAGCACCGCTTTATTTAAGTGAATACGTTTAGGCACATCAAACCATGGAATAAGTTCGTTACCGGAAACTTGTTGCGGTGGCAATTTACAATCCATATCCAAACGACCATCAGGGAAACAAAAGCGCATCCGCGTAAAAGCATTGATAATATAGCGGTATCGGTCCAAACCCTGTAGAGAGTCATCCCAGGAATCCGGTTGATTGCTGTACATGTTTTTTAATAGCCAAGGCAGCTCTTCACTTTGGATGATGCGCTCAACTTCACGGGCACACTTTCTCGCTGTTTTTAGATTCCACTGCGGTGATATGCCAGCGTGACACATCACGAACTCGTCATGCTCGGCCAATAGAGGTTGCTGAGCTAGCCATGTCAGTAATTCCTCTTTGTCGGGGGCCGTGAAAATAGGTGCGGTTTTATCTTTGTCTTTGACCTTTTTTATCCCGTGAGCCACAGCGAGAAGATGGAGGTCGTGATTACCAAGCACCACGATTGCGCTTGCGCCAAGTGACTTCACAAAGCGTAACGTTTCTAGTGATTTAGGCCCTCTGGCGACCAAATCACCAGCAAGCCAAAGTTGGTCTTTTTTCGCAGAGAAAGATACTTTTTCTAGTAGTCGCTGCAGTTCATCAAAACAGCCTTGGATGTCACCAACAATATAGGTAGCCACTGAATCTCCAATTTACTAATTTAAAACATTTGGAACAGCCAAGCGAAATGGTTCAATTTCGGTGATGAACTCTTGCCCTTTCTCATCCAGCATTTTGTAGTGTCCTTGCATAACGCCGACAGGGGTTTCTAACGCGGTTCCGCTACTGTACGTGTATTCATCATTGCTTGGAATAAAGGGCTGCTGGCCTACCACTCCGTCACCTTCAACCGTCATTTGCTTGCCATTCGAGTCTGTGATTAGCCAGCGGCGGCTCACTAACTGTACGGTTTGTTGGCTAAGGTTTTTGATGGTGATGATATAAGCGAAAACGTAGCGTTGTAGCTCTGGGTTGGACTGTTCTTCGATGTATTTGGTGTGAACTTGAATTTTGATGCAAGGTTGAATGACGTCCATGTGCACTCCTCAGAAACGTAATATCCCAATAATAATAAGCCAAACCTACAAGGGTTTGGCTCATTGTTTGAGTTCTTAGTGCTGCGGGTTATCCGCAAGCCAGTTCGCCATTGCGACGAATTGTTCTAGCGTCAGGTTCTCTGGACGCATGCTTGGATTAACACCTAGCTCTTCTAGTACTTCTGTGCTTAACAACGATTTGTAGCAGTTACGAACTGTTTTACGACGTTGGTTAAAGCCTTCACGACAAACGCGATCGAGCAAACGCAGATCTTTCGCCGGGCATGGCAACTCTTCGTAAGGCACTAAACGAACAACGGCAGAATCCACTTTCGGTGGTGGAACGAATGCCGTTGGCGGTACTTCCAGTACCGGTACCACTTTACAGTAGTACTGAGCCATTACCGTTAAACGGCCGTAAGCTTTGCTGCCAGGGCCGGCGGCTAAGCGGTTTACCACTTCTTTTTGCAGCATAAAGTGCATGTCTTGAATGTCTTTATGGAACTCGAAAAGGTGGAACATCAATGGTGTAGAGATGTTGTACGGTAAGTTACCAAAAATGCGCAGCTTGTTGTTTGGCTTCACTAGTTGAGTGAAGTCAAAACGCATAGCGTCACCCTCATGGATGGTCAACTTATCTGCCAGTTCAGGGTGAGTACGTAGGCGTTCCGCCAGATCGCGGTCTAATTCGATAACTGTGAACTTATCTACTTCACGACCTACTGGCTCAGTGATTGCACCAAGACCAGGACCGATTTCAACCAGGTTTTGACCTGGTTTTGGGTTAATCGCTGATACGATTCCATCAATAATGTATGGATCGTTCAGGAAGTTTTGACCAAAACGTTTACGCGCTTTGTGTCCTAAATGGACATCATTTCTCATTGTTTCTTCTCTACCAAATCTATCGCATGCGTGAGCGCTGTTCGGAAACTCCCTGTATCCGCTTGACCTGTCCCTGCCAGATCTAATGCAGTACCGTGGTCCACCGATGTTCTAATAAAAGGTAGACCAAGAGTAATATTTACTGAACGACCAAAGCCTTTGTATTTTAATACTGGCAATACTTGATCATGGTACATGCCTAAAACAGCATCAGCATCATTTAAATATTTTTCATTGAAAATGGTATCAGTCGGCAGAGGGCCGATCAGGTTGATACCTTTTTCTTGTCGAATTTTTTCCAGTGTTGGAGTGATGGTTTCGATCTCTTCACGACCTAAGCAGCCATCTTCGCCAGCATGAGGGTTAAGCCCGCAAACGTAGATGTTTGGTTGTGCGATAGCAAACTTTTCTACAAGGTCTTTATGAAGAATATCGATGATTTTTTCTAATCGCTCTTCGGTGACAGCTTTGGACACATAAGCTAAAGGAATATGTGTTGTAACCAGCGCCACGCGTAGTCCTTCCGTTGCTAGCATCATTACGACTAGCGGCGTTTGTGACTTCTCGGCGAAAAATTCAGTATGACCACTGAATGCAACACCTGCGCGATTAATCACCCCCTTATGAACAGGGCCGGTGACAATAGCATCAAATTCATCATTCATACAGCCTAAAGCCGCTCTTTCTAGCGTTTTTAGTACATAGTGGCCATTCGCTTCATTGAGCTCGCCTGCGACCGCAGGTTCCGATATTTGGATATGGTCAACGATAAGCGTGCCCGCTTTTTGTGCTTTAGGTGCTTCTTCTGGATTGTAATCAGACAGTTGGACTTCGATGCCAAGCTGCTTGGCTCGCTCCGTCAGCATATTCTTATCGGCACAGACGACAATTTGGTGCGCCCAATCTTCTTTCGATAGGGCAAGCACTAAGTCTGGGCCGATACCCGCAGGTTCCCCTGCGGTTACGACAATTCTACGAATTGTATTAGTTGTCATTGTTGTCATCCACGATTTCAACAAACGCACTTGCGCGTAGCTCTTGCATCCATGCGCCCGCTTCTTCATTAAATTTACGGTTAAATAGAATACGGTAAGCTTTGTTCTTCATCGCTGAGTCAGTACGGTCAACTTGGCGACGATCCAACACTTCAACGATATGCCAGCCGTGAACGGTTTTGAACGGTTCGCTGATTGAGCCAACTGGCAGAGTTTCTACTTGGTGCTTGAATTCTGGCACGTAAAGATCTGGTGTTTGATAACCTAGTTCACCGTCTTGTGCTGCCGAGCCAGGATCTTGACTGTATTGTGTTGCCAATTGAGCGAACGTTGCTTCACCGGCTTTGATGCGGCGTACAAATTCATTCAGTTGCTTCTTCGCCCCTTCGTCGCTCAGAATCACGGTTGGTTTAATCAAAATATGACGCGCATTTACTTCCGTTACCGCAACCATTTCTAGGCCTTTGACATCCTCTATTTTTAGGATGTGGAAACCAACGCCACTACGGAATGGACCAATAATGCTGCCTTTGTTTTGCATCTTGATCTGATCAGCAAAGATGGTTGGCATCTCTTCTTTACGCATCCAGCCCCAATCACCACCTTGTAAAGCTTTAGGACCTTTAGAGTAGGTGTAGGCCATCTCCGTAAAATCTGCACCTTCGTTTAGCTTTTTCGCGAGCGCTTTAGCTTCTGCTTCTACAGCAGATTTTTCTTTATCGTCAGAGAAGCGCAGTTGAATGTGTCCAATTTTGTATTGAACAGTTGCATTGGTTTCTTGTGATAGTTGCTCAGCAAGGCTATCGACCTCTGCTGGAAGGATATTAATACGGCGACGAACCAGTGCGTTGCGAGCTTCTGATGCGGCGATTTCCTTACGAATTTGTTCGCGGAATTCTGGGTAGCTTAAACCTTCACTTTCTACAGAAGCAGCGAGTTGTTCTACCGATTGCTCATTATTACGTGCGATCTCTGCAATCGCTTGGTTTAAACGGTTGTCGTCAATACGCACACCAATACGGTCTGCTTCTTGGCCTTGCAACGTATCAATGATAAGTTTTTCAACGACTTGTTCTTTTAACACGCTGGTAGAAGGTAAGCTCTTTCCACTTTGACGAGCGTTGGCTTGCAGCGTTTTCATCGCTGTTTCGATGTCGCTTTGTAGAACTACACCGTCGTTCACGATGACCGCAACCTTATCGATCTCTACTGGTGCTGCAACCGCTCCGCAAGAGAGTAGGGTCGTGAATAAGATTGATTTCCAAATTTTCATTTAAAATTCCGTCAGTATTTTTGAATAGGCGTCTTATTCATTTAAGACGCCTATTTTGATTAATTGTTCAGATAGAATGGGCGGCCGTACTTAATCGCGTTGTCAGAACCATCCAGTTCTTTGACAGCAGTGTCTTCACGCTGGTTGGTCGCAAAGCCTTGAATACCGAAGTTAACGCTGAAGTTATTTTCGTATTCAGGTGATGCCCCGGTGCTGCCGATAGCTTGGTCTTCCCAACCAAGCAATTGGTTTGAGTAAGTGACGCCAATGTACCAACAGTCAGATTGGTAACGTAGGCTCGCTAACCATTCTAGGTCCGCATTTTCATTGAGGTCGTAGTAGTATTGACCACTCGCAGACCAGTTCGGGTTGAACTCGTAGGCCGCTACAATACCTGCTTGAGAAATACCTTTACGAGTAATTGTGTCTAGGTTTTCGAGAATGATCGTATCTTCGATGTATTCACGCGTAACGTAGCGATAGTTACCCTGAATAAAGCCGCCGTTGAATTGGTATTCCAAGGTACTGTTTGCCAACTGCATGGAGCTCAAATCAATATCGTATTGAATTCCACCGTGATAGAACAAGTAATCGTTGTAGTTGAAATCAGCTTCAATCGCCCATGATGAGTAATTGGTGGTCTCATCCGGAAGATTTGGACTATTGCTCAGTTTGGTCTTTTTATCGAAGTAGTAAATCTGACCAAATGAAACGTTAAGACGCTCTTTATAGTCATCATCAAAGAAGCGAGTACTCGCACCGTAGCTTAACTGGTTCGCCGAGGCGATTTTATCAATGCCACTGTACTTACGACTGCGGAATAGCCCATAGTAGTCGGTTTGTAGCAAGGTGGTATCGTAGTTGTAGATGTTGGTCTGATCTTCTTCAGGTACGTACAAGTACTGTAGCTGAGGCTCCAGTGTTTGTGTGTAGCCCTTGATCCAGCTTGTATCTCGCTCTAAGTAAAGTTGCGCATGCGTACGGAACTCAGGAATAACACGAGAAACTTCATCATCCAACTGGTTTTGCAAGTTTACATCTGTCAAACCCGTTAAGTCTTGAGAGTAATACGTAGAGAGCACACGCGCTTCTGATGTCCACGTTGCCCATGAGTTTGAGAGTGGTAATGTAAGCCCTGGTTCAATGTGAACACGGGTCGCATTTGGTCGCGCAGCATCGCTGGTATCGAAGCGGCTCACTTGGCTCTTCACGTCAAAGTTAAGGTAGTCTCCCCACAATGGCGTGTAGTAGTTCAAGTCTAACTGAGGAAGCAGGCGATAAGGGCGGTTCTCTTCTTTCAATAAGATTTGGAAGTCACGAACGGTTAACGAAGCATCCCAGAAATCAGAACGATATTGTACTTGTCCTTCTTGAACCAGTTGACCATCTTCACGGTTACCAATATCGGAGTCGAGATCGAGGAAGTAATCAATATCACTCACTTTTGAGTAATCGACTTTGACTATCCACTGTTTATTGATGATACCGTCGTGTTTAACTTGGTAGCCCCAACGAGACTCGTCCTGATATTTGCGATCACTATTGAGGTATTCGCCTTTGATTTCCCCATTTCCCCAACCATCTGTTAGGTAGCGGAAATCAGTATCGAGTTTTGTACCACGTTGCTGCATATAGAGCGTGGTGAGTGTCATGTCATATTGAGGCGCGATGTTCCAATAGAATGGCACCTCGACTTCCATACCATCACTAGAACCGTACGATAAAGAAGGGAAGAGGAAACCCGTTTTACGCGTATCTCCAATTGGCATGGTTAGATACGGCACATAGAAAACAGGCACATCTAACACTTCAAATCGAGGGTGGTGCAGCGTCGCTGTCTCTTCATCTTGGTCAACATCGATGCCTGACGCAACCAATCGCCATGAATTATCGCCTTGAGGGCACGATGTGATAGAGCCGTCTTCGAGTTCATAAACCGACTGACCTGTGCGAGCGATATAGGCTGCAGTGCCTCGGCCTTGTTGGCAAAGGAACTGATAATCGGTGTTCTCAAGTGAAAACGTATCTTGATTAATGTCGTTAGTAACACGATCAGATCGAGCTTTGACTTGGCCGTCATTGAAAGTCACGTTGCCTTCGGCAACCACGACGTTGTCTTGTTGGTGCAGCGTTACGCTATCTGCGGTAATTTTCTTCTGGCCTTGGGTGACTTGTACATTACCTGAGTACTGAGCTTTGTCACCATTGATGGCTTGCAGGGTGTCAGCTTCTACCACTACTGGGGTATTAAGAGCGTCCTCCTCGCCACTTGTATCGACCAAACATTGATCTGTGGCGGGCATTTCCTGCACACTATCATGGATATTCGCTTCAGCTTGAGTGGTGGGTACAAACAAGGCGGTGCTGATAGAGGCCGCTAAACATGTGCGGGAGAAATGTTGCATTGAATTGAACTTTCCTGTGTCACTACTACTCGATGGCTATAGGGCTTGTTGTACCCTAGCGTAATAGCCAAATGAATCAACTATAGTCGCATTTATCCCAGCGTATTGATTCACTGTGGCATAATGACGACAAAATAGCTGCAAAGATAAGCAGGCGAAATGGCCTAGCCGAAATAAAACTAATTCCATTATCATAAAGGAAATCGTTGCATCCGGCACTATAAGACCGCCGTCGTCGATAAAAATTCATTGATAGAGAACACATAATGCATATTTTTGGCAAAATTCTGGGTGCCTTTTTTGGCTTGTTACTTGGCGGGCCGCTAGGTTTACTCTTTGGCTTATTTATTGGCCATCAATTCGATAAAGCACGTCGCTTGAGTCAAGCCGGGTTCTCTACTGGCGGCTTTGGAAAAGGGCCAAGTCAAGCTCAGCGCCAAGAAGAGTTTTTTAAAGCGGCGTTTGCGGTAATGGGACATGTGGCAAAAGCGAAAGGCCAAGTCACCAAAGAGGAAATCCAACTGGCTTCTGCCATGATGGACCGCATGAATTTGCATGGCGAACAGCGTCGCGCAGCGCAAGACGCGTTTCGTGAAGGTAAAGACAGCGACTTTCCGTTAGAAGATGTTCTTGTTCGTGTGAAAATTTCGACAGCTGGTCGCTTTGACTTGTTGCAATTTTTCTTAGAGCTGCAAATCTCGGCGGCCTTTGCAGATGGCTCGATTCATCCTAGTGAACGAAATGTGTTACACAAAATAGCACGTGGTTTGGGTTTCTCTTCTGAGCAGCTAGAGCGTCGCTTGCAAATGCAAGAAGCCGCATTCCGTTTCCAAAGCCAGGGTGGTTTTCATGGTCAGCATCAAGGCCAATCTTCTGGTGGTAGCTGGCAACAAGCTTCACAAGCGGATCAGTTGGCCGACGCGTACAAAATTCTGGATGTGTCTTCAGATGCCGACAGTAAAACCGTTAAGCGTGCTTATCGTAAACTGATGAACGAGCATCACCCGGACAAATTGATGGCTAAAGGTTTACCACCAGAGATGATGAACGTCGCGAAAGAGAAATCTCAAGAGATTCAAAACGCTTACGATCTGATTAAGAAAGTCAAAGGCTTCAAGTAGTCGGACGTTTTCTATCAGGTATTGGATTTAAAAAAGGGCACAGAGTGCCCTTTTTTTCATGTCTTAGTCTTTGAGTTGCCGGTGTCTTTAGCTTTTGGCCTATCATGATCCTAACGCTAATTGACCTCAAATCTCCGCAGTTTAGTTGGCTTGATTCAAGTCCCAATCGTATTCGTATTTCACTTTACCAGAGAAATTTTTGTATTGCGGTGCGTACTTTGCGATGTGGTTGAAGACTTGTTTTTCTCCACCAAAGTCCGTTGCAAACCAATCATAAATAGAAGACAACTGTGCCGTGTTACCTTGGATAGATACGCCTTTGCTGCTGTTAATAAATGTTTTAGCGGCACTATCCAGTAGAACTTGCGTGTTGTCAGCAGTGAATGCTTGAGACTGCAGATTAGGGCATCCCAAGCTGGCACAGTTAACCGCGTAATGTGTTCTCGGGTCATTCCAAATTGGACGTAAAATGCGATGTTCAATATCGTTTAAAGTCAGATCCTTCCCGTTGACCACGACCACATCATCCCCCCAAGGGCCAAAGCTAAATAGCCCACCCAGTTTGGTAATCGATTCGACAGGATAGTTATCTAGGATTAAGTCTACAGTGATGGCATTGTAAAGGTTTACCCAGTAGGCGTATTGCTCCGCTTGGTTGTATTGTCGAGGATCGAGTTTTGCCAAACGTTGGATGTATTGTTTCAGCTTAGTTTTATCGGCTGAGGTGACTTGGCTGTAACGAAATAAGGTATTCTCGCCTTGTTCAACTAAATAAGCATCGAGCAATTGCTGCCAATCTTGATGAGAGATTTGACTTTGATTGGCTTGATTCGATTGTTTCCAATACGGCCATAAGTCGGATTTAGGTGCGGCAAATGTCGAGAAAGAAACGAGCGCACATAAGAGTAATAACAGACGTTTCATAGAGATACCTTTGGGTCAAAACCTTATTGATATTGTAGACCTGCATAAGGCGAAGTTTCTTTCTTGAGGCAATGAAAATAAAAGAAAAAAGGTTGGCATAAGCCAACCTTTTGTTTGTTTAAATTACGATTTTAATTAGCTTAAGAAGCTTGGGATATTCGCTTCGTACTCGGCAATCTTATCTTCGTGTTGAAGGGTTAGGCCAATATTGTCCAAACCGTTTAGTAAGCAGTGACGACGGAACGAATCGATTTCAAAACCATATTCTTTGCCGTTGGCGCGAACCACATTCGCTTCTAGGTCTACTTCCACTTCTGCGCCTTCGTTAGCCTCAACAAACTGGAAGATTTCATCCACTTCTTGCTCCGTCAAACGAACTGGCACCATTTGGTTGTTGATCGAGTTACCGTAAAAAATATCGGCAAAGCTTGGTGCGATCATCGCTTTGATGCCGTAATCCGCTAGTGCCCACGGTGCGTGCTCACGAGAAGAACCACAACCGAAGTTTTCACGCGCTAGCAAGATAGATGCGCCTTGGTAACGCGGAGCGTTCATCACGAACTCTGGGTTTGGTTGTTCGCCAGCATCATCTAGGAAGCGCCAGTCATGGAATAGGTGCTTACCAAACCCTAAGCGAGAGACCTTTTGTAGGAACTGCTTTGGAATGATGGCATCAGTATCTACGTTCGCTGCATCTAGAGGAACAACTAAGCCTGTATGTTGTTTAAAGCCTGACATTTGTTTGCTCCTTAGTCTAGTTCACGAATATCTACAAAGTGACCAGCAATTGCTGCTGCCGCTGCCATCGCAGGGCTCACTAGGTGGGTACGGCCATCACGACCTTGGCGGCCTTCAAAGTTACGGTTTGAAGTAGACGCACAACGTTCATGTGGACCCAAACGGTCGTTGTTCATTGCTAGACACATTGAACAACCTGGTAGGCGCCACTCAAAGCCCGCTTCTTTAAAGATGACATCTAGGCCTTCTGCTTCTGCTTGCGCTTTTACTTGCTCAGAGCCAGGAACAATTAGTGCTTGAACGTGAGACGCGACTTTGCGACCTTTCGCTACTTCAGCGGCTGCGCGCATGTCTTCGATACGTGAGTTAGTACAAGAACCAACGAAGACTTTATCGACGTTGTAATCAGACAGTGACTTGCCTGCTTCTAGGCCCATGTAAGCCAACGCTTTTTCAGCAGAAGCTTTTTCTACTGGATCGGCAAAGCTTTCTGGTGCTGGAATCGGTTGGTCTACTGCGATAACTTGGCCTGGGTTAGTACCCCAAGTGACTTGTGGTTTAATGTCTGCTGCGTTTAGCGTCACAACCGCATCAAACTGAGCGTCATCGTCAGTTTTTAATGTCTTCCAGTATTCTACTGCTGCATCAAAATCGGCACCTTGAGGTGAGAATTTACGGCCTTTGATGTATTCGTACGTGGTTTCATCTGGCGCAATCAAACCGGCTTTAGCACCTAGCTCAATTGCCATGTTACATACGGTCATACGGCCTTCCATTGAAAGGTCGGTGATCGCCTCACCACAGAATTCAACCACGTAGCCTGTACCGCCCGCTGCTGTAGTTTCACCGATGATCGCTAGCACGATATCTTTCGCTGTGATCCCCGGAGCTACTTTGCCTTTCACTTCGATCTTCATCGTTTTAGCGCGTGCTTGTTTTAGCGTTTGAGTGGCTAATACGTGCTCAACTTCAGATGTACCAATACCAAAAGCGAGAGAACCGAACGCACCGTGTGTAGCCGTGTGCGAGTCACCACAAACAATGGTCATGCCCGGTAGTGTAATACCAAGCTCTGGGCCCATAACGTGCACAATTCCTTGGTATTTGTGGTTAATGTCGTAAAGCGTAACACCAAACTCTTCACAGTTTTTCGATAGCGTCTCCATCTGGATACGAGCCATCTCACCGGATGCGTTGATGTCTTTGGTGGTTGTCGAAACGTTGTGGTCCATGGTGGCAAAAGTTTTGCTGACCTGACGCACTTTACGACCTTTTTCACGCAAGCCGTCAAATGCTTGCGGAGACGTCACTTCGTGTACCAAGTGACGGTCGATGTACAAGATTGGGTTTTCCCCTTCTGCTGCGACGGCAACGTGTGCGTCGTAGACTTTTTCGTATAGTGTTTTGCCCATTGTTTGCTATCTCGTGTATAGCTCCCGACAACGGCTCATCAGGAGCAAATAATTATTATCAAGTCGTGCTGTATTAAGAGTTTAAGATGTACTCAGCGATCTTATCGCCCATCTCAGACGTCGAAAGTGCTGGGTTGTCACCAGCAAGGTCACCCGTAAGCTCACCCGCTGATAGTGCTTTTGAAACTGCCGTTTCGATGTCTTGTGCCGCAGTTTCTTCACCTAGGCTGTAACGCAGCATCAGTGCAGCTGATAGGATTTGTGCCACTGGGTTAGCGATGTTCTTACCTGCGATATCCGGAGCACTGCCGCCTGCTGGCTCGTACAGACCGAATTTGCTTTCGTTTAGGCTCGCTGAAGGCAACATACCCATAGAGCCAGTGATCATCGCGCACTCATCAGAAATGATGTCGCCGAAGATGTTTGAACATAGCATTACGTCGAACTGTGCTGGGTCTTTGATAAGCTGCATAGTTGCGTTATCAATGTACATGTGTGACAGCTCGACATCTGGGTAGTCTTTTGCGATTTCTTCGACCACTTCACGCCATAGGATAGAGCTTTGTAGAACGTTCGCTTTGTCGATAGAGCACACTTTCTTACGACGTAGGCGAGCAGACTCAAAAGCGATTTTTGCAATACGTTCGATTTCGTAACGGTGGTACACCTCAGTGTCGAACGCTTTCTCTGTTGGACCTTCACCTTCACGACCTTTTGGTTGGCCGAAGTAGATGCCGCCCGTCAGTTCGCGAACAACAACGATATCAAAACCACGACCTGAGATGTCTGCGCGTAGTGGTGAGAAAGCTTCAAGACCTGAGTGAATTTGTGCTGGGCGTAGGTTACAGAATAATTGGAAGTGCTTGCGTAGCGGCAGTAGGGCACCGCGCTCAGGTTGGTCGTTTGGTGGTAAGTGTTCCCACTTAGGGCCACCAACTGAACCGAATAGGACTGCATCAGACTCTTCACACGCTTTTACTGTGCTTTCTGGAAGTGGACAGCCGTGATTATCAATCGCGATACCACCTACATCGTGCTCGTCACGCTCAAACGCAATGCCGTGTTTCTTCTCGATTGCATCTAGCACCTTGTGTGCTTGCGCCATTACTTCTGGGCCGATGCCGTCGCCTGGTAAAACGGCGATTTTGTATGATTTGTCTGTCATGGTAATCCTTTAATTTTTCTAAATTTTTTAGCTTGTCTAAACGAATTGGGTTGGAGCCTGAGTAGTGAGGCTCAAGCTCCGATGAATTAATGATTAAACCGTCGCAATTCTCTTTTGCTTCATCTCTTCAATCTTATCGGCACGATGAATGCTGTTGATAACGTGTAATAGCGCTTGGCCAGATGCTTCTACGATATCGGTAGAAACGCCGGTACCGTGGTACTTACGGCCTTTGTAGTTAGCGATGATGTCTGCTTGACCAAGACCGTCTTCACCTTCGCCTTTTGCGGTTAGGTCAAACTTGTCTAGAACGATTTCGTAACCTGTCACGCGGTAGATACATTGGTATAGCGCATCAACAGGGCCATTACCGACCGCTGCTTCACACATTTCTTCATCACCGCATTGCATTTTGATGCTGGTGGTAGCCATTACGCTGCCAGACTGCACGCTTAGGTAGCTCAATTTGTAGAAGTCATCTTCTTCACGCAAGTTCGAGAAGTGCATTAGGGCTTCTAGGTCGTAATCGAACACTTGGCCTTTGCGATCAGCAAGTTTCAAGAAATCCGCATACAGCGCGTCTAGGTTGTACTCGTCTTCGTTGTAACCCATGGTATCCATATGGCTCTTCACGGCAGCGCGACCGCTGCGGCTGGTTAGGTTCAGAGCTTGGTTTTTTAGGCCAATAGACTCAGGGGTCATGATTTCGTAGGTATTCTTATTCTTCAACATGCCATCTTGGTGGATGCCTGAAGAGTGGCTAAACGCATTTGCACCCACAATTGCTTTGTTGCTTTGAATAGGCATATTGCATAGCTGGCTAACCAACTTACTGGTGCGGTGAATTTCATCATGCTTAATGCCAGTGTGAACGCCCAAAAACTCTTGACGAGTCTTGATGATCATTGCGATCTCTTCAAGTGAACAGTTACCCGCTCGCTCTCCAATGCCATTGATCGTGCCTTCTATCTGACGTGCGCCAGCTTGAACGGCGGCAATAGAGTTGGCAACTGACATCCCCAAATCGTCGTGACAGTGAACGGAGATGATCGCTTTATCAATGTTCGGAACGCGGTTAAATAGGGTTTCAATAATCCCACCAAACTCACTTGGTACGGTGTAGCCAACGGTATCTGGAATGTTGATTGTACTCGCACCTGCATTGATGGCGGCTTCTACCATGCGACATAGGTTGTCGATTGGAGTACGACCAGCATCTTCACAAGAAAACTCGACATCATCAGTGTAGTTACGTGCATGTTTAACGGCGTTGACTGCCATTTCTAGTACATCGTCATAGCTGCGGCGTAGTTTGTCTTCTACGTGAATGGTGGAAGTGGCTAAAAACGTGTGGATACGGAATTGGTCAGCCACTTTTAAGGCTTCAGCGGCAGCATCAATGTCTTTCGCAACGGCACGCGAAAGGGCACAAACTCGACTGTTTTTTATGTTTTTTGCGATGGTTTGTACAGACTCGAAATCACCTGGTGAAGAGATTGGGAAGCCAGCTTCGATAACATCAACGCCGAGTCTTTCCAGCGCATAGGCAATCTGCAGTTTTTCTTTAACCGTCAAGCTTGCTGACAACGCTTGCTCGCCATCACGCAATGTGGTGTCGAATATAATGACCTGATCGTTCATGTTTGCTTCCTTCCTGATTTCTGCACTTTCGCGCAAGTGAATCGTTTACTTCCAGTATTTAGATATAAAAAAACCCGCATTCTCATGCGGGTTCTTAGAAATTGGTGTGGTTATTTTTCTTCCACAGCCTACCCGCG
This sequence comes from Vibrio sp. 1457, assembly GCF_033340195.1. Classification (NCBI taxonomy): domain Bacteria; kingdom Pseudomonadati; phylum Pseudomonadota; class Gammaproteobacteria; order Vibrionales; family Vibrionaceae; genus Vibrio; species Vibrio sp. 1457. The sequence goes on along the minus strand of NZ_JAWOWA010000003.1, from coordinate 16,816 downwards.
CGAACTGGTCACGATCAGGAGGAGGCTAAGCAGGATAGAAAAATGAGCTGACATAGTTGTTAAGCTTTCCACATAATTAAGTTAACAAATTAGTACCGCACTCCATGAAGCGCGTCAACCCTAAAGTCGATTTTTTATTCATATCGGATGAGTCTTTTCGTTTGCTTGAAAAAAATGATGCACTAAGTGAAACGACATGATGCGATAGAAACGTGCTAGAAGAAGTAAGTTCTCATCAAGTTTGCGACGTTTAATTACCAAAACAAGCATCGGGATTGCGACTTGTCACACAAAGGTCCGAATTGTTTGGCAAAAGTTTTGAATGACCATTTATAGTAGTGCAGTTGCACTAGGTAAAAGAAATATAAGGGTTAGGGAAAGAATGAGGTTAACAAAACAATTTGGACGTTCAGCCATAGTATTTACTCTGGTCAGCTTGTCGGGTTGTCAGCTGTTTCAATCGCAGACCTATGTGGAAGTGGCTTCCCCCGTTGTTATGAATGATCACTCACAGAGCGTCATGGTCATCAATGATCAAATGGATCGATTTTTGAGTAATGAAGGACGCGAATCGTTCTTGAATCAGATGCTTGTTGCCCTTGAGTCTGACAGCCGAAATAAGTTTAAAGGTAAAGATCCGGAAACGTATTCTTGGTGGAAGATCCGTGTCCAGCCTAGTGAGAAACAGCAAGCGGAAGTTTTCCGACCAACCACTGAAGGTGTCGATACCTCAAACCCAGTAGAGTTTATGGATGTCTCTTACCGCTCTAAGACCACATTAAACCTACGCTCCAAACCGAGTCTTGAAGGGGAAAAGCTTGGCGTATTATCGAAAGGGGAAGTCTTTAATGTGCTAGCAAAAGTGGTTGATCAACCTTGGTTTCTCGTTGAACAGAAAGGAGTGATAAAAGGTTATGTCCATAAGGATTATGCGCGCAGCAATGTGATAAATCGTGACATTTTATCTACACAGCCTAACCCTTTACTAGAGCCTAACTCGAGTAAAACGGAGCAAACGAGTATAGAGCATGAACTGTCGGGAAACTATACTTGCCGCTCACTGAGCTATGAGCTTACAAAAGATGGCGACATGACGACGGGCTCTTTGCGCGCCTGCCGCAAGAAGAGAAAAGTCTGGTATATAGACACCCCTCAACCGCAACTATCAAACCCTTCTTAATGTTCTATTTTTATGGTTATGCCCAATAGATAAATTGTTGGGCACACTTTAATTTGGCCTTTGTCATTAATTGTCCAAACTCCCGTCATGCTGTTGTCACCTAAACCTCCTACTTTTCACACAAAGGCGTTGTCAAAGTAAGGAAAGGTCACATGCGAACCATAGAGACAATTACACAGCCAATTGCAACCATTGCTAAGTTTGATTTAGCGCTCTCTAGTGTTTGTCTTAAGCACCGTTTTAATCAACAAGTCGCCAATATCAGCAAAGGAGTCTCCCACAGTGGTGACGGGCATCTTTACTTGGTGTTGGGTTTATTAGCTTGGTATTTAGATAAGGAGCAAGGAGTCTGGTTTTTACTGGCGGGTTTACTTGCTTTTGCTATCGAGCTACCAATTTATTGGACGCTGAAAAATAGTTTTAAGCGTCGTCGCCCTGAAGAGTTTAGTGCACTCCTTCCTGCTTTTATTACTCCCTCTGATCGCTATAGTCTTCCTTCAGGACACACTGCCGCTGCGTTTGTCATGGCGACGCTGATTGATCATTTCTATCCGAGCCTAGGCGTTGCTGCATTCTTTTGGGCAAGTTTAATCGGAACCGCGCGAATCTTATTGGGTGTGCACTTTTTTACTGATGTCATCATTGGTGCACTGCTTGGCAGTCTTTGTGGTGGATTAGCGATTGCGATGTTGGGAGGCTAATTGATGAAAATCTTGTACGGTGTTCAAGGGACAGGAAACGGACATATTGCACGCGCAAGGGCGATGAGTCATGCGTTTAAAGAGCACGATGTTGAGGTCGACTTTTTGTTTTCTGGGCGAGCGCCGGAAAAATACTTTTCAATGGAAGCATTTGGCGATTACCAGACTCGCCGAGGCTTCACCTTTATTACCGAAAAAGGCTCTGTAAACTACGCGAAAACAGCATTGAATAACAATTTGGTGCAGTTTTTCAAAGAAGTTAAGCAACTCGATCTGTCGTCCTACGATCTTATCATTAATGATTTCGAACCTGTGACTGCGTGGGCAGCGAGACAACAAAATAAGCCTTCTATTGGTATCAGCCACCAAAATGCTTTCCGTTATCCGGTGCCACTAAAGGGAGCAAGTTGGTTAGATAAATCCGTCATTGAATACTTTGCGCCTTCTCAACATCACCTTGGTTTGCATTGGCATCATTTTGATCAACCTTTGTTACCACCGATAGTGCATACCGTCGATAGCCAAGCAGAAAACGACGACTTCGTGTTGGTGTATCTACCGTTCGAATCGATTGAAGATATCTCAGACTTATTGTTCCACTTTAATCAACAAGCGTTTATCTGTTATCACCCGGATGTGATCGAATGTGAGCTGGTAGAAAACATAGAACTGCGCCCTTTATGCCACAGCAACTTCCAGCATCATTTGCATCGCTGTAGTGGTGTCATTGCTAATGGTGGGTTTGAGCTTCCTTCAGAAGCCTTGTCTTTGGGGAAAAAATTGTTACTAAAGCCACTCGCGGGTCAATTCGAGCAGCAGAGCAATGTTGCGACCTTAGAAGATTTAGGGCTTGCGATGTCGATGGAGAGCTTAGACATTTCCGCAGTACGCCAGTGGCTAAAGGAGCAACAAGCCGAAAGTGTGAAATACCCAGATGTTGCTCAGGCTATTGTTCATTGGGTACTGCAAGGTGCATGGGATTCAAAAGCAGAGTTATCCAGACAACTGTGGGAGCAGGTTGATTTTCCAAGTTACGTGTCGAACATTTAAGTACGTTGTTCTAAGTACATTGTTCCTTCCATTTTTGACACGATTTTGTTGCAGCCTTTCTGTTTGGAAGGCTGCATTTTTATTCTTCCTCTCTCATTTCTATTCAGTGTGTATTTGCTGATAATTTGACTGATAAGTGCAAAATTCAATCAGAGATATAGCTGTCATCTGTTGTTCTTATTTCAACTAATAACTGAGCTAAATGCATGCTTGTGTTGACCGCCTGTCCTATCAATTTGCTAAATACGTCCTCAAAGAATGCATTTTTACGTGTTTTATAGTTTTTTATGTTTTTATCAAGCTTTTGTTATTTAACGAATAAATACCTAATTGGCTAAAATTTACTGATTAAATATCAATCTAGTTGCGAAACCGCAATCGATTAGTTGATAGTACAGTTCGAGCCGGAAGTATCCGGACGATAAATATAATAAAAAGTTAGGTTATCTATTCGTAAAATGATTCGAATCCAGCCGCCGTCTTTTGTGCGAGATGGGATTCTATTCGTTATGAATTTAATGAACAAAGTTGACGATTACAAAAGAGGCGCACTCAATGTTAGAGAAGAAAGACGCGATGAGCGCAATTGCTAGCTACCGTATGGAAAGCACTTTGCGTGGTGTAGATTTAAACCTACTGACTGTATTTGATGCTGTAATGCAAGAGCAAAATATTACTCGTGCAGCACATAACCTAGGCATGTCTCAACCGGCAGTAAGTAACGCCGTGGCACGCTTAAAAGTGATGTTTAACGACGAGCTATTCATGCGCCAAGGCCGTGGTATTCAGCCTACGCAACGAGCTCGTCAACTGTTTGGCCCTATTCGCCAAGCACTGCAGCTGATTCGCAATGAACTTCCTAGCTCTGTATTCCAACCAGAATCCTCGACTCGCTTATTCAAGCTTGCGATTTGCAGCCCTTGTGACATGCGTTTTGCTCCGAAGATCATGGCAAAAGTGAATCAACAAGCACCAAACGTTCAGCTTCACCTAGATGCAGAATTTGACCGTTTGTTGTCTGAGCGTATGCGCTACCAAGAAATTGATTTCGTGATCGACTACGCTCGTTTTGATGAGCAAGGTTTCTCAAGTACTGAAATCTTCAAAGATGAATTAGTGGTTATCGCGTCAAAAACCCACCCACGCATTCAAGGTGGTGTGACGGCTGAGCAACTGCTTAACGAAAAGCATGCGAAGTTATCGAAAGTGCATGGCCAACGTAGTTTCTCAGAGCAAGCGTACCGTGAACTGGATTGCCAAGCGGCGTATGAAGGTTCTAGTTTAAGCAACCTACTATACGTGGTGGGTCAATCTGAGCTTGTGACTATTGCACCACGTTGGATGGCGGAAAATGCGGTAAACAGCGATCAACTGCAAATTCTTGATTTCCCATTTGCAAACAAAGAAATCAGCGGCTTCTTAAGCTGGCATGAATCAAGTGAAAAAGATAAAGGCCACATTTGGCTACGCGATCAACTGATGATCACTTGTGGTGAAGTCGTTGCCGCAAAATAAGATGACGTTTGGTCTTCTCGATTAGACCATATTGGTAATCATCAATTTTTACAATTCATTGGTCCCCGAGCGATTTTTGTCTCTCGGGGCTTTTTGTTTTCGTAATCAACAATCGAAACAGTAAGTTAAATAGAGTAATCATTCAGCAATTTGAGGTACGTTCGCGACGTATAAGTGATAGTTGTCTCTTATTAGTGATAAGTTTGATACTGGTCAGTTGCGTTTTAGCAAGCCGTGAGTACACTTGTTCGCTCAATTAGCTTACGCCTGTAAGCCAAAAGGTAAGTAAAAGAATGGCCAAGTTAGATTTTCATATCGTTAAACGTATTCGTGAACAAATTGCGAACGGTGGTACACGCGTTGCACTCAAGCATAAAGTGGGTGAGGAGTGGCAAGGTATTACGTGGACGCAATTTGGTCAGCAAGTTGATGCTTTATCACTTGCACTTTTGGCTCAGGGATTAGGAGTCCAAGATAAGATCGGCATTTTCTCGAACAACATGCCGCAATGGACGATCGCTGATATCGCAGCACTGCAATTACGCAGCGTGACAGTACCTATTTACCCAACCAATACTGCCGCCCAGTCGGCGTACATCATTAACAATGCAGACGTAAAAGTTCTGTTTGTTGGTGAACAGCCTCAATTTGATGCAGCAGTGAGCATTTTCGACCAGTGCGAACAGTTAGAGCTCATTGTTGCGATGTCTGATGATATAGAACTTGGCGATCATGATTTCGTTATCTCTTGGCAAGCATTTGTTGCCAAAGGCGACGCTATATATCAAGTTGAATTGGACGCGCGTTTAGATCAGGCAAAAGAAGATGATCTACTCACGCTGATCTACACCTCGGGTACAACAGGCCAGCCAAAAGGCGTTATGTTGGACTACGCAAACATTGCGGCGCAATTGGAAGGGCACGATCAGCGCTTGAGCCTTTCTCAAAGTGACGTGTCATTATGTTTCCTTCCGTTGTCACACGTATTTGAGCGCGCTTGGACCTTTTATGTATTGTACAAAGGGGCGACCAACTGCTATTTGCAAGACACCATGCAAGTACGTGATGCACTGAGCCAGGTGCGACCTACCGTGATGTGTGCCGTACCGCGTTTCTATGAGAAGATCTTCTCTGCGATTCACGAGAAAGTGTCTCGCGCGCCGATTCACCGTAAGATCATGTTTACTTGGGCAGTCAACATGGGCGCAAAAATGGCCGCTTGTCATCAAGAAAAACGTCAGCCATCGCTCTTGCTGCGTAAGTCATACGCTTTGGCGGATAAGTTGGTTCTGAGCAAACTGCGTGCGCTACTTGGCGGGCAAATCAACTTTATGCCTTGTGGCGGTGCAAAGTTGGATGAAACCATCGGTCGATTCTTCCATGCGATTGGTATCAACGTTAAGTTGGGCTACGGCATGACTGAAACCACTGCGACAGTATCGTGTTGGGATGATAAATGTTTTAACCCCGACTCTATTGGTATGTCGATGCCTGGCGCACAGGTTAAGATCGGCGAAAACAACGAGATTCTGGTTCGTGGTCCAATGGTGATGCGTGGCTATTACAAAATGCCAGAAGAGACGGAAAAGACCTTTGATGAGCACGGTTTCCTAAAAACGGGCGACGCTGGTTACATTGATGAAAATGGCAATTTGTTCATCACCGATCGTATCAAAGAGTTGATGAAAACTTCAGGTGGTAAATACATCGCTCCACAAATGATTGAAGGTGCGATTGGTAAAGACCACTTTATCGAGCAAATCGCAGTCATTGCGGATACTCGTAAGTTTGTTTCTGCGCTTATCGTGCCTTGTTATGACTCGCTAGAAGAGTACGCGAAAGAGCTGAATATCAAATATCACGATCGCGTTGAGTTGATTAAGCACCACCAGGTGGTCGAAATGCTTGAGAAGCGTGTGAACGATCTTCAAAAAGAGTTGGCAAAGTTTGAACAAGTGAAGAAGTTTAAACTGTTACCAAGAGCTTTCTCTATGGATGATGGTGAGTTAACGCCAACTCAAAAACTTCGTCGTAAAGTCATCAATGACAAATACCAAGATGAAATTGAAGAAATGTATAAGGAAAAGTCGGATAAAAAGTAACTTAAGCTGACTTAGATTTTATATTGATGAAAAAATCCCCAGTGATGTGATCGCGCATTGCTGGGGATTTTTGTTTGTATTGATTTTTTCTGTTCTGCTCGTCAAATAACGCTATTTAGCACCCTGTAGCTAAAAGCTTATGAAATAATGTTCTTTTTTTAAGCGTTAATTTTTTAGGTTGTACTGTGAAATAGGAGATGTGTGGCTGCTATTCCTACTAACATTCTAATTACTAGTATCTTGTTTAAAAAGTAGACCAATCTCTCATTAGACCCTTTGATAATAAAACGTTACATTTGTTGGGTAACCTTGCGGGATGTTATGACGAACGCAAGACATAGCCGAAAACGTGGAAGTATTTCGATTAGGCTACGAATAAGACCTAGACTATGTAAAACCAGACCAATCCGTTGACCTTACGGTGAGGAAACTGGCTAAGGAGAGCAATTATGACAGCAATGTTGTCAGGCGCAGAGATGGTGGTTCAATCTCTGATAGAAGAGCACGTAGAGCAGATCTTTGGCTACCCAGGTGGCTCTGTTTTGGATATCTACGATGCACTGCATGCCAAAACCGATCAAATCAAACACGTACTTGTAAGGCATGAGCAAGCCGCCACTCATATGGCAGATGGTTACGCTCGAGCTACCGGTAAACCGGGTGTCGTACTTGTGTGCTCGGGGCCGGGCGCGACCAATACCATTACGGGTATTGCAACAGCATATATGGACTCTATCCCAATGATCGTTATCTCGGGTAACGTACCGAATAGCCTAATTGGTAATGATGCTTTCCAAGAGTGTGACATCGTCGGTGTCTCCCGCCCAGTGGTCAAACACAGCTTTTTAGTAAAAAAAGCGGAAGATATTCCTGAAACAATCAAAAAAGCGTTTTATATTGCGACTACGGGTCGACCTGGTCCAGTTGTGATTGATTTGCCAAAAGATGTGATGAACCCGCAAATCAAACTGCCTTATCAATATCCAGAAACGCTTTCAATGCGTTCTTACAAGCCGACAACTTCGGGCCATAAAGGCCAGATTAAAAAAGCGCTTAAATCGTTATTAGAAGCGAAAAAACCAGTGCTTTATATCGGTGGTGGTGCAGTGATTTCTGGCGCCCATGAACATATTTTAGAGCTTTCCGACAAACTGAACCTACCAGTAGTGAGTACTTTGATGGGCTTGGGGGCATTCCCGGGTACACATAAAAACTCACTGGGCATGTTGGGTATGCACGGCACTTACGAAGCTAATATGGCAATGCATGAAGCGGATCTTATTTTTGGTATCGGTGTGCGTTTTGATGACCGTACAACCAACAACCTTGAAAAGTACTGCCCAAACGCAAAAGTGATGCATATTGATATCGATCCGTCATCGATCTCGAAAAACGTGAAAGTGGATTTGCCGATCGTAGGTTCTGCGGAAAAAGTGCTGACAACCATGCTCGGGCTGCTTGCAGAGCAAGGTAGTGAAAATGATCAAGATGCTATCACCGCATGGTGGGATGACATTCAAGTGTGGCGTGATCGCAACTGCTTGTCTTATGAAACGTCTCCAGAACGAATCAAGCCACAGCAAGTAATTGAAACGCTGCACAAGCTAACTAATGGCGACGCGTATGTGGCGTCTGATGTGGGCCAGCATCAGATGTTTGCGGCACTGTACTACCCATTCAATAAGCCGCGCCGTTGGATAAACTCTGGTGGTCTTGGCACCATGGGATTTGGTCTTCCGGCTGGCATGGGCGTGAAGTTTGCCATGCCACAAGAAGAGGTCGTGGTTGTGACTGGTGACGGCAGTATTCAGATGAATATTCAAGAATTGTCGACAGCCATGCAATACGACATTCCAGTGAAGATCATCAACCTGAACAACCGATTCTTAGGCATGGTAAAACAGTGGCAAGACATTATTTATCAAGGCCGTCACTCTAATTCTTACATGAGTTCTGTTCCTGATTTTGCAGCGATTGCAGAAGCTTATGGTCACGTCGGTATTCGTATCGAAACGCCTGATCAGCTCGAAGAAGGGCTACAAAAAGCGTTGGATATGAAAGATCGTCTGGTGTTTGTGGACATCAACGTAGACGAAACCGAACACGTATACCCGATGCAAATCAAAGGTGAGGGTATGGATAAAATGTGGCTAAGCAAAACGGAGAGAACTTAATATGAGACACATTATTTCATTGCTATTGGAAAACCAACCAGGTGCGTTGTCTCGTGTTGTTGGTTTGTTCTCTCAACGTGGTTACAACATTGAATCTTTGACGGTGTCACCGACTGATGATGAAACCTTGTCGCGAATGAACATTACCACGACATCTGATGAGATGCAGTTGGAACAAATTCAGAAGCAGTTACACAAATTGATCGATGTGCTGAAAGTACAAGAAGTCACCGAGTATGAGCACATTGAGCGTGAACTGATGATGGTGAAAGTGAAAGCCAGTGGTTTTGCGCGAGCAGAAGTGAAGCGGACGGCAGACATCTTCCGTGGCCAGATCGTGGATGTCACGGCTTCCCAATACACCGTACAACTTGCGGGTACGAGTGAAAAGCTAGATGCCTTCATTCAAGCGATATCCGAAGTGACCGAAGTTGTCGAAGTTGCTCGTAGTGGTGTCGTTGGCATTGCGCGAGGAGAGCGAGCCCTCAAACCTTAACTCTCTGATTGCATATAGAAAAGCCACTTAATCTAAGTGGCTTTTTTGTTTAGAAAATAACAATTAATGATATAATTGTCGTTTTAGTAAGCATGATAGGCATTAGACGTGTGAAAGTACCTAAGCGAGTCGGCACCTTATTGGCGACAGCACTATTTTTTAGTGCACTCACTGCCGCTTACTACTATCAGAAATATCTGACGTTGTTAGAAAACAATGTTGAGAACACCGCTCAAGAAGCGTTACATCAATTGGCCTATACTGGCCGTGAATACAGCAATATTCAGGATCAAATCGAAACGATCAGTGACCTACTTGGTCACAGCCAAAGTCTGTATGAATATCTGCGCCAACCTAACCGGGTGAACCGTTCCATCTTAGAAGACATGTGGATCTCGGTCGCAATCAATCAAAAGTTGTATAAGCAAATTCGCTTTCTTGATGTTTCTGGTCGAGAAAAAGTGAGGATTAATTATGAGATTGAAACAGGCGCTGCGTTGCCCGCGATCAAATTGCAAAATAAGTCAGAGCGAGATTACTTTCAATTCGCTAAGAACTTAGACGATGGCGAAATCGCTTCGTGGGGGATAGGTTTAGAACGAGAGTATGGCGAGTTAGTCTATCCCTATAGCCCGTCACTGCGTATTTTGATGCCTATTTCGCTTAACGGAAAGCGCGAAGGGTATCTTGTGCTTAATGTTGATATTGACTATTTATCCTCTCGACTCAACTATTCGTCAGTGCTTGATTTCCATATTGAGCTGATTAAGAGTGACGGATTTTACATTGATAGCCCTAAATCAGCTCGTTTGTATGGCCATATAATTCCCGCTCGCTCTCAATTTAATTTTGGCCGGATGTACCCAAACATTTGGCGTAGTTTAAATTCAAAAGATTCGGGCTATGCTTACAATGGTTCGAATTTGGTCGCGTATCGCACCATCCAGTTTGTTTCTAGCGAACCTCTTCATCTGGTTATTGATCTTACCAATGAGCAGTTATTATCCCGAGCTCAGAGGGATATTGATGACTTAATCCAAGAAGCGTTTTTTGTTCTAAGTTTGGTGCTCGGCTTCACTTTGCCGACGGCAGCCCTTGCTCTGCATTATCGGCGTCATAGTATGGAATCGAAGTTGGCTCGAGCTGCTCTTGATGGTATGACTGCGGTGATGATCTCGGATGCTTCACATAGAATCATCATGGTTAATCAAGAGTTTGAAAACATGATGGGTTACTCAACCAAGCATGCCCAAGGTTGGAGTGCACATCATTTAATTTTTCTACCTGAAGATCTCGAAGCAAACCTGAGTATCTGGAAAACACTGAAGAGTGAACACGTATGGGAAGGGGAGATTCGTTGTCGAACTAAGTTTAATCAAGTCTTTACTGCAATAATGCGTATTCAGGCGAATTTAACCAAATCAGGTAAAGTGAGTTATTACATTACGTCGCTAGTGGATATCTCTGGGCAAAAAGAGTTAGAAGAAAAATTACGAAACCTAAGCGAAAAAGATGGCTTGACGGGGTTGTGGAACCGCCGAAAATTTGAAGAGCAATTGGCGCAATATGCGGGGATTATTGAACGCTATCCTGATAGCCCTCCTGCTTGTTTGGCGTTGTTTGATATTGACCATTTTAAACGTATTAATGACGAGCTTGGCCACGACGAAGGAGACAAGGTGATTTGTAGTGTCGCAGAAACCCTCCTAGAAGAAGTCCGCAGCACAGACTTTGTATCTCGTGTCGGTGGTGAGGAATTTGCAGTGATTATGCCGCATACAACACTAGAAGAGGCTGAAATTGTATTGAACAGGCTACGTGTCGCGGTTCAAATGCGTAGTGATAGAGGCATTACTGTCAGTGCTGGGTATAGTGATTTAACCTCTGATCGTACAAGAACGTATAAATGTGCTGATATTGCTTTGTATGAGTCAAAAAGTGCAGGGCGTAACTGCGTATCGCTATGTCATAGTTATGATGATATTGCTTAGTGCTTTTACAAAAACGAAAAAACGGGGATAGACCCCCGCTTTTTAGTCTCAGCGTTATTCGCTAGCCAGTATGCGACATTGGTTGTCGATGGCGGCTTCGATACACTGTATTGACTGTCTCAAATAACGCTCTAGATAACCTAAAGCATCCTGACTCTTTTTGTCTAGCGATGCCTTCATCAGTATTTCTTGCTCATCGAGATTACAGTGCCCAGGGTTCCCTGTGCCTAAAATCTGCATCGCGAAGTATTGGTAGCGTTTAATTTGCGTGAGTAGATCGCGGAAAAAACCAAACATATTGACAGAGCCAGCACCTTCAAACAGCGCAGTAAGAAACTGATTTTGGCGCTCTTCCCATTCCCTCCAACAAAAGCTTTCGCCAGGTTTTACTCGGGATAACTTGTGATAAGCAGTTAGTACATCCAGTTCCCATTTTTCATCGCCAATCATAATTGCCTTACTGAGTAAGCATGCGGAGACCATTTGCAGGCTTTCGTACAAGTCATGTAACTCATCTTTACATACAGGTGCAACCCAGCAGCCTTTTTGCGGCTCGAGTTTGACGTATTTGCTCCAAGATAATTGCACCAATGCTTCTCGAATGGGTGACGCTCCTACGTTGTACTTCTCTTTGAGTTCGGCAACCACGAGTTTTTGACCTGGTTTAAGCTCGCCATCGAGAATATCCTGACGGATCATTCTTAATACTTTGTCGGTAAGAGTGGGACTAGACACATACACCTCATAGAAGAAACTTTAATCGTGACGATAAAATTAAACAGTACGAAATTCTGATAGAGGTGAATAATACAATTAGCCTATTATGAGAGCAAGAAAGCCATATAAAAAAGGAGGGCATAAGCCCTCCTTCTCAAGAAACTGAAGTGTTAAAAGTTCAGTCTTATAGTACGTGTACAGAAGCTGTGTTCGTAGTACCTGAAGCAACTAGAGCGCCAGAAACCATAACAACGATATCGCCTTTGTTACCTAGACCTGATTCTAGAGCAAGTTCTTTACCCGCTACGTAGAATGCGTCAGTGCTTTCGATTGAATCAACAACTACAGGAGTAACACCTTTAGTTAGAACTAGCTGTGCAGCAGTTTTCTTGTTAGTTGTTAGCGCTAGGATGTTTGCAGTTGGGAAGTACTTACGTACTGAACGTGCAGACTTACCGCCTTCAGTTGCAACAACGATAAGTGGAGCTGCTAGTTTCTCAGCTGTGTCTACAGCGCCTTTACATACTGCTTCAGTGATGCGAAGACGTGGGCTGTCTAGACGAGAACCTAGTTCAGCTTTTAGCGCTGAGTCAGTACGGTTCGCGATTTGAGCCATGATAGTTACCGCTTCAACAGGGTATTTACCTTTCGCCGTTTCACCAGAAAGCATTACTGCGTCAGTACCGTCCATTACTGCGTTAGCAACGTCGCCTGCTTCCGCACGAGTAGGACGTGGGTTGTTGATCATAGAATCAAGCATTTGAGTTGCAGTGATAACCATCTTACGTGCACGGTTACACTTCTCGATCATCATTTTCTGAGCGAAGATTACTTCTTCAGCTGGGATTTCAACACCTAGGTCACCACGAGCAACCATGATGCCGTCAGAAAGCTCTAGGATCTCGTCGAAGTTATCAACACCTTCTTGGTTTTCGATCTTAGAGATGATGTGGATGTTCTCGCCGCCGTTTGCAGCAAGTACTTCACGGATTTCTTGAACGTCAGACGCTTTACGGATGAAAGAAGCTGCTACGAAGTCAACGCCTTGCTCACAACCAAATTTTAGGTCGTTCTTATCTTTTTCAGATAGTGCAGGTAGGTTTACAGAAACGCCAGGAAGGTTAACACCTTTGTTTTCGCCTAGTGCACCGTTGTTAAGAACTTTACATTTAACTTCAGTTTCAGTCTTAGAGATAACTTCCATCTCGATTAGACCGTCGTCTACTAGGATAGTGTTACCTACGTTTAGGTCTGCTGCGAAACCAGCGTAAGTTACTGCAACTTTATCTTTGTTACCTACAACTGAAGTGTCAGTTGTGAAAGTGAATTCTTGACCTGCTACTAGATCAACATCGTTACCGCCTTCTAGCTTGATAGTGCGGATTTCTGGACCTTTAGTATCTAGAAGAATTGCTAGTGGTTTGCCAGTAGCTTCCATTACTTTACGGAAGTTCGCGATACGAGTGCCGTGTTCTTCGTAGTCACCGTGAGAGAAGTTAAGGCGCATTACGTTCATGCCTGCGTTAACTAGTTCAGTTAGCTTCTCTACAGATTCTGTTTTAGGGCCAATCGTACATACGATTTTGGTCTTTTTCATGGAAGATACTCTCCGGTAAGTATAGTTACAATTTGAAAGTCGGTTATTTGCTCTGAAGTCAGGACGTTTTTGATGACATTTAGTACCTGTCACCCACCGATTTTTCGTCTCATTATTAGAACTTCAGATTCTGAAAGTCTTTCACCAAGTTTAGTCATTTTATGACTAAAAGATCGGCGATTTTGGTTACCTTTTTGTGACTAATCCCACTTTATATGCAGAAAGTTGCAAAAAAATAGCCTTCAATTCTGTAATTTTTTTTCTTTTCGGTGGCGAATTCTACCACTGAATGAATCCAATATCACTGTTTAAGAATTGTCTTAGGACAAGGTTTTATCGAGAAATATTAATTTTTTGGATCGAAATAAATGGACTTGAAAGTTTCGGTTTGACTATAATAAGTTTCACATCGAAACTTAAAATAAAAACTTAAATGTCGAAACGAAACACTCAATTAAGAAGACACGCCATTTCTAACTTGGTTTCTGAACTAGGAGAAGTCAGCGTTGATGAACTTGCTCAGAAATTCGAAACCTCAGAGGTCACGATTAGAAAGGATTTAGCTTCTTTAGAGAAAAACGGCCAACTTCTACGCCGCTATGGCGGTGCGATTGCTATCCCAAAGGAAGTCATTCACGAAGAATTGGGCGCTAATGTTTCGACTCGAAAGTTAAGCTTAGCAAAAGCAGCAGCATCATTGATTCGCGATCATAATCGCATCGTGATCGACAGTGGCAGCACGACTGCCGCGCTGATTCAACAGTTGAATGACAAACGTGGCTTAGTGGTCATGACCAACTCGTTGCATGTTGCTAACGCCCTAAATGAATTAGAGAGCGAACCGACACTGCTGATGACTGGTGGTACTTGGGATACGCACTCAGAGTCCTTTCAAGGCAAAGTGGCCGAATCTGTATTACGAGCTTACGACTTTGACCAACTATTCATCGGTGCGGATGGCATCGATCTCGAGCGTGGAACCACGACATTTAATGAGTTGGTTGGCTTAAGTAAGGTAATGGCAGAAGCGTCACGTGAAGTGATCGTAATGATCGAGTCCGAAAAAATCGGCCGTAAGATCCCAAACTTAGAGCTCGCTTGGCATCAAGTTGATGTGTTGGTGACCGATGCAGATATCCAAGCAGAGCATAAAGTACAGATAGAACAACATGGCGTGAAAGTCATTTGCGCCTAATAATGTAATCAGTTTCATATTTTACTTCCCTCTGGATAAAGGCCTTTGCTTGCTGCCTCTATTTGAAATCATGGCTAGGGAAGAACAAAACTACAAACGGAGATAAACACATGTGTGGAATCGTAGGTGCAGTAGCACAACGAGATGTTGCAGAAATTTTGGTTGAAGGTCTACGCCGCTTAGAGTACCGCGGTTACGACTCTGCTGGCGTTGCGGTTGTTGATGGCGAATCAAACCTAACGCGCGTTCGTCGCTTGGGTAAAGTACAAGAATTGGCTGATGCAGTAGAAGAAGCAAAAGTGATCGGCGGAACTGGTATTGCGCACACTCGTTGGGCGACGCACGGTGAACCTTCTGAAATCAACGCTCACCCACACATGTCTGGTGATATCGCAGTGGTCCATAACGGCATCATCGAAAACCATGAAGAGCTGCGTGAGCTGCTTCAATCTCGTGGCTACGTGTTTGAATCGCAAACGGATACAGAAGTTATCGCACACATGGTTGAGTGGGAACTTCGTACTTCAGAAACGCTATTAGAAGCGGTACAAAAAACAGCAAAACAACTTGAAGGCGCATACGGCACCGTAGCGTTGGATCGCAAAGATCCTTCACGCATCGTAGTAGCGCGTTCAGGCAGCCCGATCGTGATCGGTTTTGGTGTAGGTGAAAACTTCCTAGCGTCTGACCAACTTGCATTACTTAACGTTACGCGCCGTTTCATGTACCTAGAAGAAGGGGACGTAGCAGAAATTACTCGCCGTGAAGTCACTGTGTTTGATGCAACGGGTGAGCCAGTTGAGCGTGAAATTGTTGAATCTAACGCAGAGCATGATGCAGGTGATAAAGGCCAATACCGTCACTTCATGCAAAAAGAAATCTATGAGCAACCTAAAGCGTTGATCAACACAATGGAAGGTCGTATCACGGCAGACTCTGTTGTGACAGACGCGATCGGTGTGCACGCGGCAGACATTCTAAGCAAAGTAGAACACGTACAAATCGTCGCGTGTGGTACGTCTTACAACGCAGGTATGACGGCACGTTACTGGTTTGAAGACATTGCTGGCGTTAGCTGTGATGTAGAAATCGCGTCTGAGTTCCGTTACCGCAAGTTTGTGACTCGTCCAAACAGCCTATTGATCACGTTGTCTCAGTCTGGTGAAACCGCTGATACCCTAGCAGCACTTCGCCTAGCAAAAGAGAAAGGTTACATGGCGGCGATGACCATTTGTAACGTAGCAGGCTCTTCTCTGGTTCGTGAATCAGATTTTGCGTTCATGACTCGCGCTGGTGTTGAAATCGGTGTGGCTTCAACCAAAGCGTTCACGACTCAACTTTCTGCACTACTTATGTTGGTAACGGCACTAGGTAAAGAGCAAGGCCGCATCAGCAAAGAGAAAGAAAAAGAGATCGTTGAAGCGCTGCATGTACTTCCTAAGCAAATCAACGCGGCACTTTCTTTCGAGAAAGAAATTGAAGCACTAGCAACGGATTTTGCAGACAAGCACCACACATTGTTCCTAGGCCGTGGCGAGTTCTACCCAATCGCGATGGAAGCGTCTCTAAAACTGAAAGAGATCTCGTACATCCACGCAGAAGCGTACGCGGCGGGTGAACTGAAACACGGTCCTCTTGCGCTGATTGATGCTGACATGCCTGTTGTTGTAGTTGCACCAAGCAACGACCTACTTGAAAAGCTAAAATCAAACGTTGAAGAAGTGCGTGCGCGTGGCGGCCTTCTATACGTATTCGCAGATGCAGACGCAGGCTTCGAAGGCGATGAGACAATGAAGATCATCACTATGCCTCACGTTAGTGAAATCACGGCGGCGATCTACTACACCATCCCAATGCAGTTGCTGTCTTACTACGTAGCACTGATCAAAGGTACGGACGTAGACCAACCACGTAACCTAGCGAAAGCGGTAACGGTTGAGTAATTACGCTTAACAGCAAAAATCCTGAGCGGCACATGCGAGAGTATGTGCCGCTTTTTTATTTAAGCCCACTTTAAGGGGGCAATGTAGATCAGATAAGGATCAGTTGACCGATCCTTCTGATGAGAGACAATCGGAAACCTGTTTATAGGTTTCCG